>NZ_CP104143.1:1801666-2101944 GCF_025200715.1 Rhizobium sullae | reverse complement strand
TCAGCGGCAGCAACGGCGGCGACTCCAAGAATACCCTGTATTGTTCGTTCTGCGGAAAGAGCCAGCACGAAGTCCGGAAACTGATTGCGGGACCGACCGTCTTCATCTGCGATGAATGCGTCGAGCTTTGCATGGACATTATCCGCGAGGAAAACAAATCCTCGATGGTCAAGTCCCGCGACGGCGTTCCCACGCCGCAGGACATCATCAAGGTTCTCGATGAATACGTCATCGGTCAGCGGCAGGCGAAGAAGATCCTGTCGGTTGCTGTCCACAACCATTACAAGCGCCTGGCGCACGCCACCAAGAACAGCGAAGTCGAGCTGGCGAAGTCGAACATCATGTTGGTCGGCCCGACCGGCTGCGGCAAGACCTATCTCGCCCAGACGCTCGCCCGCATCATCGACGTTCCCTTCACGATGGCCGATGCAACGACGCTGACGGAAGCCGGCTATGTCGGCGAAGACGTCGAAAACATCATCCTGAAGCTTCTGCAATCTGCGGACTACAATGTCGAGCGCGCACAGCGCGGCATCGTCTACATCGACGAAGTCGACAAAATCTCCCGCAAGTCCGACAACCCGTCGATCACCCGCGACGTGTCAGGCGAAGGCGTGCAGCAGGCGCTTCTGAAGATTATGGAAGGCACGGTCGCTTCCGTACCGCCGCAGGGCGGCCGCAAGCATCCCCAGCAGGAATTCCTGCAGGTCGACACGACGAACATACTGTTCATCTGCGGCGGCGCCTTCGCAGGCCTCGACAAGATCATCTCTGCCCGCGGCGAAAAGACCTCGATCGGCTTCGGCGCGTCCGTCAAGGCCCCGGATGACCGGCGCGTCGGCGAAGTGCTGCGCGAACTCGAGCCGGAAGATCTGGTCAAGTTCGGCCTCATCCCGGAATTCATCGGCCGTCTGCCGGTTCTCGCAACGCTCGAAGACCTCGATGAGGATGCTCTGATCCAGATACTGTCCGAGCCGAAGAACGCGCTCATCAAGCAGTATCAGCGCCTGTTCGAGATGGAGGACGTGGAATTGAACTTCCACGAAGACGCGCTTCGCGAAATCGCCCGCAAGGCGATCATCCGCAAGACCGGCGCCCGTGGCCTCCGTTCGATCATGGAAAAGATCCTGCTCGACACGATGTTCGAATTGCCGACGCTCGAAGGTGTCCGCGAGGTTGTCATCTCCGAGGAGGTCGTGCGCGGCTCTGCCCGTCCGCTTTACATTTATGCGGACCGTCAGGAGGAAAAGGCAAACGCCTCGGCCTGATGCCGGTCCTCGTATGGTTAGATTTAGGGGCTTGCCGAAGGCAGGCCCCTTTCTATTTGAAAAATCGTGCACGGTCCTGTTAATAATGGCTGGCAAGACTGGGAAAACGCTGTTGCTGACGTTGCGGAATGTGCCGTCCTTGGCGATGATGGAATGATTCCATAGCGGGTTTTCCGGCCTTGTGCTTTAGGCGGTTCGGAAGCGGTAAGCACCGATCCAGTTATGCGCTTCATTGTACCTGCGTTCTATTGTAATAAAGCTGTCACAACCGGGGAACGCGGGCGTTAGCGTGGCTTGAAATGCTTAGTCAGAACCTCCACTTGTAGCCCCAAGTGAGAGTGCCGGCCGGTCGCATGGCCGCGCCAGAGAGCCCGGAAACGGGACGATGGAAAGGAAATAAAAATGACGAAGAAAACGTCTGTAGCGAACAGCACTGCCTATCCTGTTTTGCCCCTGCGCGACATCGTGGTCTTCCCCCATATGATCGTGCCACTGTTCGTCGGACGGGAAAAGTCGATCCGTGCGCTTGAAGAGGTCATGGGTTCCGACAAGCAGATCATGCTCGTCACCCAGATCAACGCCAGCGATGATGATCCGGATCCTTCCGCAATTCATAATGTCGGCACGGTTGCCAATGTTCTGCAACTCCTGAAGCTACCTGACGGCACCGTAAAGGTTCTTGTCGAAGGCCGCGCCCGTGCCGAGATCGATGCCTATACCAGCCGCGACGATTTCTACGAAGCGCTCGGCCATGTGCTTGAAGAACCACATGACGATGCGGTCGAACTGGAAGCGCTCTCGCGCTCCGTCGTTTCGGAGTTCGAAAGCTATGTGAAGCTCAACAAGAAGATTTCGCCTGAAGTGGTGGGTGCAGCCAGCCAGATCGACGATTATTCCAAGCTCGCCGATACGGTCGCCTCGCACCTGTCGATCAAGATCACCGAGAAGCAGGAGATGCTGGAAACCACCAGCGTCAAGGCCCGCCTGGAAAAGGCGCTCGGCTTCATGGAAGGCGAGATTTCGGTCCTGCAGGTCGAAAAGCGCATCCGCTCGCGCGTCAAGCGCCAGATGGAAAAGACCCAGCGCGAATACTACCTGAACGAACAGATGAAGGCGATCCAGAAGGAGCTCGGCGACGGCGAAGAGGGTCGCGACGAGATGGCCGAACTGGAAGAGCGCATCTCCAAGACCAAGCTTTCCAAGGAAGCCCGTGAAAAGGCCGACGCGGAGCTGAAGAAGCTGCGTCAGATGAGCCCGATGTCTGCTGAGGCGACGGTCGTCCGCAACTATCTCGACTGGCTGCTTGGCATTCCGTGGGGCAAGAAGTCGAAGATCAAGTCTGACCTCAACCATGCTGAACAGATCCTCGAGGCCGATCACTTCGGCCTGGACAAAGTCAAGGAGCGGATCGTCGAGTATCTCGCCGTGCAGGCGCGTGCGACTAAGCTCAAGGGCCCGATCCTGTGCCTCGTCGGTCCTCCGGGCGTCGGCAAGACCTCGCTCGCCCAGTCGATCGCCAAGGCGACCGGCCGTGAGTATGTCCGCATGGCGCTCGGCGGCGTGCGCGACGAAGCCGAAATCCGCGGTCACCGCCGCACCTACATCGGCTCGATGCCCGGCAAGGTCATCCAGTCGATGAAGAAGGCGAAGAAGTCCAACCCGCTCTTTCTGCTCGACGAGATCGACAAGATGGGCATGGATTTCCGCGGCGACCCGTCCTCGGCCCTACTTGAAGTGCTCGACCCGGCCCAGAACATGACCTTCATGGATCACTACCTGGAAGTCGAATACGACCTGTCGGACGTGATGTTCATCACGACGGCGAATACGCTGAACATTCCTGCGCCCCTGATGGACCGCATGGAGATCATCCGTATCGCCGGCTATACCGAAGACGAAAAGCGCGAGATTGCCAAGCGGCACCTGCTGCCGAAGGCCATTAAGGAGCATGCGCTGCAGCCAGAAGAGTTTTCGGTCAGCGACGGCGCCCTGATGGCGATCAGCCAGCAGTACACCCGCGAGGCCGGTGTCCGTAACTTCGAACGCGAGCTGATGAAGCTCGCCCGCAAGGCGGTAACCGAGATCATCAAGGGCAAGGCGAAGTCCGTTCACGTCACAGCCGAAAACATCGATGACTATCTGGGTGTTCCTCGCTTCCGCCATGGTGAGGCCGAGCGCGAGGATCAGGTCGGCGTCGTCACCGGTCTTGCCTGGACGGAAGTCGGCGGCGAGCTGCTGACGATCGAAGGCGTGATGATGCCGGGCAAGGGTCGCATGACGGTCACCGGCAACCTGAAGGAAGTCATGAAGGAATCGATTTCGGCGGCGGCATCCTATGTCCGCTCGCGCGCCGTCGATTTCGGCATCGAGCCGCCGCGCTTCGACAAGAGCGACATCCACGTGCACGTGCCGGAAGGTGCCACTCCGAAGGATGGTCCGTCGGCGGGTGTCGCCATGGCGACCGCGATCGTCTCGATCATGACCGGCATTCCGGTCAACAAGGATGTCGCCATGACCGGCGAGATCACCCTTCGCGGCCGCGTTCTGCCGATCGGCGGTCTGAAGGAAAAGCTGCTCGCGGCGCTTCGCGGCGGCATCAAGAAGGTGCTGATCCCGGAAGAAAACGCCAAGGATCTGGCGGAGATTCCGGACAACGTGAAGAACAACATGGAGATCATCCCGGTATCCCGCATGGGCGAGGTGATCAAGCATGCGCTGGTTCGCAGGCCCGAGCCGATCGAATGGGATGGAACGGTTGAAACACCGGTCATCGCGACGGTCGAGGGCCTCGATGAGACAGGTGCAGCCATCGCTCATTGAGCGCTGTCTGCCACATTTATGTCAAAATGCTGCAAAACTCGGAAAAGGCTGGCTTAAAACGCCAGCCTTTTTTGTGAAAACGTCACAGAGCCGCTTGCTTTTCCTTGATTTGCAGGGCTTTTGGGTTGCGGCGGGCCTGATGAAACCTATTCTGTGCCTGGCTTACAGATTGAGTCGTTTCGAACCATTGAAAGGGGTGGAAACATGAACAAGAATGAACTCGTGTCCGCAGTTGCCGAAAAGGCTGGCCTCACCAAGGCTGACGCTGCTTCTGCTGTCGACGCTGTTTTCGACGTTGTCCAGGGTGAACTGAAGAATAAGGGCGACATTCGTCTCGCCGGCTTCGGCAGCTTCACCGTTTCTCATCGCGCTGCCACCAAGGGCCGCAACCCGTCCACGGGCGCTGAAGTCAATATTCCGGCTCGCAACGTGCCGAAATTCACGCCCGGCAAGGGCCTGAAGGACGCTGTCAACGGCTAATGAGATTTGCTTGGCCGCCGGATAACGAGACCGGCAGTCCAGGTTTGGAAGGGTTCGGCGAAAGCCGGACCCTTTTCGATTTTCTGCAGGATCTTGCAGGGCTCTCAAGTTTCACTTACGGCTTTTCTGTTCTCAGGGCGGGGTGAAAGTCCCCACCGGCGGTAAGGGTCTCTGCCCGAGCCCGCGAGCGCCTTCCTTGCTCAGTGCGGAAGGGTCAGCAGATCCGGTGCGATGCCGGAGCCGACGGTTACAGTCCGGATGAAAGAGAATGATCGCAGGCACGAAGGGCAGGGAACTGCCGGCGGTGTTGTTGCGCTCATGCGTCCTGATTTGTGTTGGTCCTTTTGTTCTGGATGAATGACATGAATCAGACTTCCCTCAGCATTTCCAGGTCGCGTGCCATGGCGGGTGCCGCCTGGATGGTGCTCGCCGGCGTGGCCTTCTCGATCCTCAATGTCGTCACGCAATCGTTGACGATGACGCTTGCCTTCCCGGCCGCTTCCGCCGCCTTTTGGCAATATGCCTTCGCGCTCGTCTTCTCGCTGCCGTTCCTTTATCGCGTCGGCTTCTCGGCGATGCGCACCAATTATCCCTGGCGCCATATCGTGCGCGTCGCTTTTGCCGCCCTCGGCGTCGAAGCCTGGGTCTCTGGTCTCGCCTCCGTGCCGATCTGGCAGGCGATCGCGCTGGTGATGACCTCGCCGTTCTTCATCATCCTCGGTGCGCGTCTCTTCCTCGGGGAACGCGTCGGCCCGGCGCGCTGGGCGGCAACGGCCGCCGGCTTTGCGGGCGCGATGATCATCTTGCAGCCCTGGTCGGACAGTTTCACCTGGGCGGCCCTGCTGCCGGTGCTTTCGGCGCTGCTTTGGGGCGCAGCCTCGCTGATCACGAAGAACCTCACGGGAATCGAGCGGCCCGAAACCATAACGGCCTGGCTGCTGGTGCTGCTGACGCCCATCAATGGCGGGCTTGCCTTGGCGGCTGGCTTCGAGGTGCCGATGGATATCACGGTTGGGCTCTTCATGTTTGCCGGCCTGCTGACCGTGCTCGCGCAGTATTTTCTCACACTTGCCTATGCGGTGGCCGACGCTGCCTATGTGCAGCCTTTCGACGACCTCAAGCTGCCGCTGAACGTCTTTGCGGGCTGGCTCGTCTTCGGTTATGCGCCCACAGGTTATCTATGGCTCGGCGCCGCACTGATCCTCTGCGCCTCGCTTTTTATCATGCGCAACGAACTCAGCCGCGAGCGAACGGCAACATAGACAAGGCAGTGCAAAACGCACTACCTGTCATGCGTCTGTCATCGCCGTGCCGCAAAAATCCCACGTTTCGAATATTCGACACGTGGGGATTTCATGACCATTTCATCGCGCAAGGCAGCGCTGGCTGCCGCTCTTCTCGCATCCGTTGCTTTTCCGGCTGCTGCGGAGCCTGTTTTCAATCGTATCGCGTCCTTCCCGGTTGCCGCAAACCTGCCCGCCGGCAAGGACAAGCTTTCCACAACCTCCGCCGAAATCATCACCGCCACCGATGATGGCAAGACTCTGATTTACAGCGACAGCCCGCTCGGCGCGATAGGCTTCGTCGACATCACTGATGCCAAGGCCCCGAAGGCCGGCGGGGCGCTGATGATGGACGGAGAACCGACCTCCGTTACGTCGGCAGCCGGCAAGGCGCTCGTCGCCGTCAACACCGGCGAGAGCAAGCAGAAGCCCTCCGGCCGTCTCGTAATCGTCGACGTTGCCACCAAGAAGATCGAGAACACCTGCGATCTCGGCGGCCAGCCGGATTCGATCGCGCTCAACAAGGACAAGACGCTCGGCACGATCGCCATCGAAAACGAGCGTGACGAAGACGTCAACGACGGCAAGATCCCGCAGATGCCGGCAGGCGATCTCGTGATCTTCCAGGTCAAAGACGGTACGGTCGATTGCGGTACGATCAAGCACATTGCGCTGACCGGCCTCTCCGCCGTCGCCCCCGAGGACCCGGAGCCCGAATTCGTTTCCTTCAACAGCCAGGACGAGATCGCCCTGACGCTGCAGGAAAACAACGAGATCGTCATCATCGACGCCAAGACCGCTCAGGTGAAGACACATTTCTCCGCCGGCAGCACGGACCTTGCCGGTATCGACACGAAGAGGGACGGCGCGCTGAAGTTTGCTGGCGAGCTGAAGGGCGTGCTGCGCGAACCCGACGCCGTGAAGTGGCTGGACGGCAACCGTCTCATCGTCGCCAACGAAGGCGATTATGAAGGCGGCTCGCGCGGCTTCACGATCTTCGACAAGACCGGCAGGGTTCTCTACGAATCCGGCAGCTCCTTCGAGCGTGCCGTTGCCGATCTCGGCCACTATCCGGATGGCCGCTCAGGGTCGAAGGGCGTCGAGCCGGAAGGCCTGGAAGCCGCGACCTTCGGCGGCCAGCAGTATTTCTTCGTGCTTGCCGAGCGCGCTTCAGTTGTCGGCGTGTACAAGGATACCGGTGCCGATCCGGAACTCTCGCAGATCCTTCCCTCGGGCGTTTCGCCGGAAGGCGCCGTAGCCATTCCCTCGCGCAACCTCTTTGCGACAGCCAACGAAGTTGATCTCGGCGAGGATGGCGGCCCGCGCTCGCATGTCATGATCTACGAGCTTTCCGAAGGCGAGAAGGCCTATCCGCAGATCGTCGCGGCCGAGAAGGATAGCAATCCGGTCGGCTTTGCCGCCCTTTCGGGCCTTGCGGCCGTTCCGGAAAAGCCCGGTAAGCTCTTTGCGGTCAGCGACAGCGTGCTCGGCATGCAGCCGACGATCTACACGATCGATGCGACGCAAAGGCCCGCCGTCATCACCGAAACGCTGACGGTCAAGCGTGACGGTGCTGCCGCCCAGAAGCTCGACATCGAGGGCATCGCCGTCGACGAGAAGGGCTGGTTCTGGCTCGCGTCAGAAGGCAACAGCGATAAGCTGCTGCCGCACGCGCTCTACCACGTCAATCCGAAGGGCGAGATCAAGGCCGAGGTCGCGCTGCCGAAGGAACTGACTGCCAACGAAATCCGCTACGGTTTCGAAGGTGTGACGATCATCGGCTCCGGCGATGATGCAACGCTCTGGATGGCCATTCAGCGCGAATGGAAGGACGACGAGAAGGGCTTCGTGAAGCTCGTGTCCTACAATCCGAAGAGCAAGGAATGGGGCGCCGTGCGCTACCCGCTCGACAAGTCCGAAAACGGCTGGGTCGGTCTTTCGGAAATCTCCGCTCATGGCGACAATGTCTACATCATCGAGCGCGACAACCTCGTCGGCGATGCCGCAAAGCTGAAGAAGCTCTACAAGGTGGCGATCACCGATCTCAAGCCCGCCGAGCTCGGCGGCGAGCTTCCGGCCGTCAAGAAGACCGAAGCCTACGACTTCCTGAACGAGCTGAAGACCGCCACCAACGGCTACGTGCTCGACAAGATCGAAGGCTTCACCTTCGACGCCGGCGGCAAGGCTTATGCCGTCACCGATAACGACGGCGTCAGCGATTCTTCGGGCGAAACGTTGTTCTTCCCGGTCGATCTGGTCGGCACGAACTAAGGTCTCCGGATCGAACCGAAATTGCCGGGGTCAAATCCCGGCCATTTCTGTTTCCGAAAGGATACACTTACCAGCGCTGATGCACATGCGGGGCGATCAACCGCTCGTAGATCTCGCGGATCGCCTCCATGGCATCGTGGGAGAGCGGCGCGAGATCGGCAGCCGCAGCGTTGGCCCTTGCCTGTTCGGCGTTGCGTGCGCCGGGGATGGCCACGGTGACGGCGTCGTTCATCAGGATCCAGCGAAGCGCGAAGGCGGCCATGGTGGCGCCCTGCGGCACCAGCTTGCGCACTTCCTCGACCGCCTGCAGGCCGACCTCGAAGGGAACGCCTGCGAAGGTTTCACCGACATCGAAGGCCTCGCCGTGGCGGTTGAAATTGCGGTGGTCGTCGCTGGCGAACTTGGTGTTGCGGGTGATCTTGCCGGAAAGCAGGCCGCTTGCGAGCGGGACGCGGGCGATCACCGCGACGTTCCTGCGGCGGGCTTCCTGGAAGAACAGACGATCGGGACGCTGACGGAACATGTTGTAGATGATCTGGATGCTTTCAACGCCGGGAAACTCGATCGCCTTCAGGCCTTCCTCCACCGTCGAAACGCTGACGCCGTAGCCCTTGATCTTGCCGGCCTTCTGCAACTCGTTAAGACCCTCGAACACTTCGGGCCGGTAGAGAACTTCCGTCGGAGGGCAGTGGAGCTGGACAAGGTCGAGGCTGTCGACCTGCAGGTTCCTCAGACTACGGTCGATGAAGCCTTCGAGATTGGCCTTCGTATAGCCGTCGGCGACATGCGGATTCAGCCTTCGGCCCGCTTTGGTGGCGACCATCGGGCGCGTGCCGCTACGGCTCTTCAGAACATCGGCGACGATCTTCTCAGACCGGCCGTCGCCATAAACGTCGGCCGTGTCGATGAAGGTCATGCCGGCGTCGAGCGCGGCATTGAGTGCTGCCCGGCCGTCAGCCTCGCTGACATCTCCCCAGGAACCGCCGATCTGCCATGCGCCGAACCCGACATTGGTGATTGAAAACGGCATGCGGCCGAAAGAATGCTGTTTCACGGGGAATCCTCCATTCGTGCTGAAAAGCTCGCGCGGCAACTATCAGCCGGGCAGCGGTCGGGCAAGCACCCGCAGGGGGAGGAGATAGGGCGTCTCGCTGCACTTCAAATGAGCGGATCGATAACCTACTTACCTATGAGCACGCCGGATCAAACAAAAGAGGCAAACACCATGGAAATCAAGAGGGCCGGTTCCCGGCCATCGGCGAAGGCTTCGGCGGACTATTTCGCCGGCACCGTGCGGCTTGATCCGCTGATCGAAGCGCCGGATCCGGCCCGCGTGAGGGTTGTGCATGTGACATTCGAGCCGGGCGCGCGTACCGCATGGCACACGCATCCTCTGGGGCAAACCCTGATCGTCACGTCCGGCAAAGGTCTCGTGCAGAGCTGGGGCGACGAAATTCGCGAAATCCGGCCGGGCGACACCGTCTGGTTCGCGCCCGGCGAGAAGCACTGGCATGGTGCCGCCCTGGAAACAGCGATGACACACATCGCCATCCAGGAATCGCTGAACGGCAACGTTGCGGACTGGATGGAGCAGGTCAGCGACGAGCAATATGCCGGAAAGGCGTGAGGCGGCTTCAGACAACAGGAAAATGCACCGGAAGTCCTGTCAATGCTAAGCTCCTGCGCGGCGGCCCGAGTTCGCTTTGAAAACAATTTCCGGACTGTCATGGTTTTGTCTCCAAAGCTGCTTGACACTCAAATGCTAACCCCTTAGTTAGCCGCTCATCGAAGCGGCCAGTCCGCTTTGACAAGGATGCGAAAGCCTCCGGATTGCTTGAAATGAAATGCGGGTGTAGCTCAGTCGGTTAGAGTGCCGGCCTGTCACGCCGGAGGTCGCGGGTTCGAGCCCCGTCACTCGCGCCATTTCGAGGTTTTCGGCCTTTCCTCCGCCATGCGCGGGTGTAGCTCAGTCGGTTAGAGTGCCGGCCTGTCACGCCGGAGGTCGCGGGTTCGAGCCCCGTCACTCGCGCCATTCTTTTCTCCGAGCTATGCAGTTTTTGGTTGGCTGCCATGCAGCCTCTCGCAACTTGTGCGTATTTGTCGCGACATCGTTGCATCTGCTTGATAATGTCGCATCCTCACAGGCGGAATTGGCCTTCTAAAAGTCTTGCGCCCTGGCTCCGGCTGCGCTAACCACGGCTTGTTGCAACGCACGTTCGCTTGCCGGGCATTTGCCCGTTGCGCTGCCTGGCGCATCCGGCAAGCAGGGATGAACATGATGACTGAACTGCTCAGTTCCTATATTCCGATCGCTATCTTCATCGGCATTGCCCTCGTTATCGGCCTGGCGCTTCTGATTGCGCCGTTTGCCGTGGCCTTCAAGGCGCCTGATTCGGAAAAGCTTTCCGCATACGAATGCGGCTTCAACGCCTTCGATGATGCCCGCATGAAGTTCGACATCCGCTTCTATCTCGTGTCGATTCTCTTCATCATCTTCGACCTCGAAGTTGCCTTCCTCTTCCCCTGGGCCGTTTCGTTCGGCGCTATCGGCTGGTTCGGCTTCTGGTCCATGATGGTCTTCTTAGCTGTGCTGACCGTCGGCTTTATCTATGAATGGAAGAAGGGAGCCCTGGAATGGCAGTGACCTCCGCAAGCGCCCACACGCTCGTGGCGCCGCAGCCGAAGGGGATCATCGATCCCGCAACCGGCAAGCCGATCGGCAGCAACGACGCGTTCTTCGGCGAGATCAACAACGAGCTCGCCGACAAGGGTTTTCTCGTCACCTCGACCGATGAACTGATCAACTGGGCTCGTACCGGCTCGCTGATGTGGATGACCTTCGGTCTTGCCTGCTGCGCCGTCGAGATGATGCAGCTCTCCATGCCGCGCTACGATGTCGAGCGTTTCGGTTTTGCGCCGCGTGCCTCGCCGCGTCAGTCGGACGTGATGATTGTCGCCGGCACGCTGACCAACAAGATGGCGCCCGCGCTCCGCAAGGTTTACGACCAGATGCCGGAGCCGCGTTACGTCATCTCGATGGGCTCCTGCGCCAACGGCGGCGGCTACTACCACTATTCCTACTCGGTGGTGCGCGGCTGCGACCGCGTCGTACCGATCGACATCTATGTGCCGGGCTGTCCCCCCACGGCCGAAGCGCTCCTTTACGGCGTGCTTCTGCTGCAGAAGAAGATCCGGCGCACCGGCACGATCGAACGGTAAGGGTTGAGGACAAGAACTATGAGCGAAGCCCTCACTGAGCTTTCGTCCTATCTCTCGGAAGCGCGTGGCAACCTGATCGCCGCCTCGCAGCTGAAGTACGGCGAGCTTACGCTGACGACGACGGGTGAAAACCTGATCGCGCTTTTGACCTTCCTGCGCGACGACGCCAGATGCGATTTCGTCAACCTGACGGACATCTGCGGCGTCGACTGGCCGCAGCGCGAGCTGCGTTTCGACGTCGTCTATCATTTTCTGTCGCCGAAGCAGAACCAACGCATCCGCGTGAAGGTCGCGACTGACGAGGATACGCCGGTGCCGTCCGCATGCTCCGTCTATCCCGGCGCCGACTGGTTCGAGCGCGAGGTCTGGGACATGTACGGCGTGCTCTTCACGGGCCATCCGGACCTCCGCCGCATCTTGACCGACTACGGTTTCGAAGGCCATCCGCTGCGCAAGGACTTCCCGACGACCGGCTTCGTGGAGGTCCGCTACGACGATGCGGCAAAGCGCGTCGTTTACGAACCGGTGGAACTGAAGCAGGAATTCCGCAACTTCGATTTCATGTCGCCCTGGGAAGGCACCGATTACGTGCTGCCGGGGGATGAGAAGGCGAAGCAGTAGAGATAGGCAAGGGTCCCTGAAGGAGTTGGAAACGCATTTGATACTTTCCTCGCGCGTCGGACTTGTTTCTACAGCTAAGCTGGAGATCGCGATTGGGTGAGGAAATCGGCAAAATGCTGAAGTCGCTGATCCACGCTTTGCAGGATGAACGGAATGATCGCAAGAGTTAATCAAAGCCCTATCGCCTACTGGCTACGGGCTGATCCCTACAGGCGCGGAGCGCGTTGCAAATGACCGAACATAACGTCCGCAACTTCAACATCAATTTCGGACCGCAGCATCCGGCGGCGCACGGCGTTCTTCGTCTTGTTCTGGAGCTTGACGGCGAAATTGTGGAGCGGGTCGATCCGCACATCGGCCTGCTGCATCGCGGTACTGAGAAGCTGATCGAGACGAAGACCTATCTGCAGGCCGTTCCCTACTTCGACCGCCTCGACTACGTGGCGCCGATGAACCAGGAGCACGCCTTCGCTCTAGCCGTCGAGAAACTGATCGGCATCGAGATACCGATCCGCGGTCAGCTGATCCGCGTGCTCTATTCGGAAATCGGCCGTATCCTGTCGCATCTCTTGAACGTCACGACGCAGGCAATGGACGTCGGTGCCTTGACGCCGCCACTCTGGGGCTTCGAAGAGCGCGAAAAGCTGATGGTGTTCTATGAGCGCGCTTCTGGTTCGCGCATGCATGCGGCTTACTTCCGCCCGGGCGGCGTCCATCAGGACTTGCCGGAAAAGCTCGTTCAGGATATCGGCGACTGGTGCGATCCGTTCCTGAAGGCGCTGGACGACATCGACGACCTGCTCACCGGCAACCGTATCTTCAAGCAGCGCAACGTCGATATCGGCGTCGTCTCGCTGGAGGATGCCTGGGCCTGGGGCTTCTCAGGCGTCATGGTCCGCGGCTCGGGTGCAGCCTGGGACTTGCGCCGCGCGCAGCCTTACGAGTGCTATTCCGATCTAGAGTTCGACATTCCGATTGGCAAGAACGGCGACTGTTATGACCGCTATCTGATCCGAATGATCGAAATGCGTGAATCGGTCCGCATCATGAAGCAGTGCGTCAACCGCCTGCTCGGCGATGCCAAGACCGGTCCGTTCTCCTCGATCGACGGCAAGGTCGTTCCGCCGAAGCGCGGCGAGATGAAGCGCTCGATGGAAGCGCTGATTCACCACTTCAAGCTCTATACCGAAGGCTACCACGTCCCAGCCGGCGAAGTTTACGCCGCCGTCGAGGCGCCCAAGGGCGAATTCGGCGTCTATCTTGTTTCAGACGGCTCCAACAAGCCGTATCGCTGCAAGATCAAGGCTCCGGGCTATGCCCACCTCCAGGCGATGGATTTCATGTGCCGCGGCCACCAGTTGGCTGACGTTGCCGCCATTCTCGGCTCGCTCGACATCGTGTTCGGCGAGGTGGACCGCTGATGCAGCTTGCCGCGCTTTCAACAGCCGTTTTCCTTGTGGCATCCGGAGCGCTTGCTCAGGACAATCAGGGATTCGGCCAGAAGCTGGGCGCGCAGGATGCGCCGCCTCCGGGCGGCCAGGCCTCGATGGGTGAGTTGTTGTCCAGGGGCTATGAAATCAAGGCTGCCGTTCCGAACGGCAACAAGTTCGTTGTGTTTATGCAGAAAGACCAGTCGGCCTATGCTTGCGAGATGCAGTCTCTGACAGCCTCGCGGTGTGGGACCCTAAACTGACAAGGCGTGAGGAAGAATGTCCGTTCGTCGACTAGCCGAAGATCAATTCCAGCCCGCCGCATTCGCCTTCAATGACGAAAATGCGGTTTGGGCGGACAAGACGGTCAAGAAATATCCCGCGGGCCGTCAGCAGTCGGCGGTCATCCCGCTGCTGATGCGGGCGCAGGAGCAGGACGGCTGGGTCACCCGCGCGGCGATCGAGAAGATCGCCGACATGCTGGACATGGCCTATATCCGCGTGCTCGAGGTCGCGACCTTCTACACGCAGTTCCAGCTTGCTCCGGTCGGCACGCGCGCCCATGTGCAGGTCTGCGGTACGACGCCCTGCATGCTGCGCGGTGCCGAGGGCCTGATGAAGGTCTGCAAGAGCAAGATCCACGATCACCCGTTCGAGCGCAATGCCGAAGGCACGCTCTCCTGGGAAGAGGTCGAATGTCTCGGGGCGTGCGTTAACGCACCGATGGTGATGATCGGCAAGGATACCTATGAAGACCTGACGCCGGAGCGTCTGGAAGAGATCATTGACACTTTCAATGACGGCAACGGCGCAAGCATCAAGCCCGGCCCGCAGATCGACCGTCATTTTTCCTCGCCCGAAGGCGGCCCGACGACGCTTCTGGCGCCGGATCCGAAGCCGAAGCCTTCCGCGAAGAAGGCTGTACAGGATGCCGTCAGCCTTCCGCCCTCCGAGGCCGGCCGCCCGAAGAGCGGGGACGCTGAAACCAACCCGTCGCTGAAGACGCCGCATACGGCGCCGAAGGCTGCTGCCAAGAATGCCAAGGCCGTCGAGGCCGCGCCGCTACCTGCACCGGCTGAAAAGCCTGCAAAGGCCGCCGCTGCGGCGGCCGCTAGCAAGCCGACGCTGACTGACAAGAACCGCCCGGCGGGCGTTGCAAAGCCGGCGGCTCCGGACGACCTCAAGCTGATCTCCGGCGTCGGTCCGAAGATCGAAGGCATTTTGAACGAACTCGGCATCTTCACCTACGCGCAGGTCGCGGGCTGGAAGAAGGCCGAACGCGAATGGGTCGATGGATACTTGAATTTCAAGGGCCGTGTCGAGCGCGACGACTGGGTCAAGCAGGCCAAGGCGCTCGCCAAGGGCGGCGAAGCGGAATATATCAAGGTCTTCGGCAAGAAGCCGCGGTAAGAGGTGTGAAGTATGTTACAAGATAAAGACCGCATCTTTACCAACATCTACGGCCTCAAGGACAAGTCCCTGAAAGGTGCGATGAGCCGCGGCCACTGGGACGGCACCAAGCAGATCCTCGAAAAGGGCCGTGACTGGATCGTCAACGAGATGAAGGCATCCGGCCTTCGCGGACGCGGCGGCGCCGGCTTCCCGACCGGTCTCAAGTGGTCCTTCATGCCGAAGGAAAGCGACGGCCGCCCACATTACCTCGTCGTCAATGCCGACGAATCGGAGCCCGGTACCTGCAAGGATCGCGACATCATGCGCCACGATCCGCATACGCTGATCGAAGGCTGCGTGATCGCGAGCTTCGCCATGGGTGCGAATGCCGCTTACATCTACGTCCGCGGCGAATATATCCGCGAGCGCGAGGCGCTGCAGGCCGCCATCGACGAATGCTACGATTACGGTTTGTTGGGTAAAAACAACAAGCTCGGCTGGGATATGGACATTTTTGTTCATCACGGCGCCGGCGCTTACATCTGCGGTGAAGAAACCGCGCTGCTCGAAAGCCTGGAAGGCAAGAAGGGCCAGCCGCGTCTGAAGCCGCCATTCCCGGCCAACATGGGTCTCTACGGCTGTCCAACGACGGTCAACAACGTCGAGTCGATCGCCGTTGCCCCGACGATTCTTCGCCGCGGCGCCGGCTGGTTTTCCTCGATCGGCCGTCCGAACAATGTCGGCACCAAGCTTTTCATGCTCTCCGGTCACGTCAACAAGCCGTGCACCGTCGAAGAAGAGATGGGCATCACTTTCCGCGAACTCGTCGATCGTCACGCCGGCGGCATCCGCGGCGGCTGGGACAACCTGCTTGCTGTCATTCCGGGTGGCGCCTCTTGCCCGATCGTGCCCGCCAAGGACATCATCGATTGCCCGATGGATTTCGACGGCCTGCGCGCTGTCGGCTCGTCCTTCGGCACGGCCGCCGCGATCGTCATGGACAAGTCGACGGACGTCATCAAGGCGATCGCCCGCATCTCGGCTTTCTTCAAGCATGAGAGCTGTGGCCAGTGCACGCCGTGCCGCGAAGGCACCGGCTGGATGTGGCGCGTGATGGAGCGCATGGCCAAAGGTAATGCGCACAAGCGCGAAATCGACATGCTCTTCCAGGTCACCAAGCAGATCGAAGGTCACACCATCTGTGCGCTCGGCGATGCCGCCGCATGGCCGGTGCAGGGTCTGATCCGTAACTTTCGCCCGGAGATCGAAGCGCGCATCGACCAGTACACGGCGAGCGCGATGGATCACGGTGCGGTTCTGGAGGCTGCGGAATAAGAGATGACGAAGGCATCCGACAGCACAACAAGGAAGGACGGAGCAGCCGAATTCGCAGCTGACTTCGGCCGTCTTGCTGCCGGGATGCTGGAACGGGCTTTACCGGTGCATCCGTTGATGGGGCCTCCCGTAGCCGCGATGGCTGCGGCAACCGCGATCGGTTTTGGTTTCTCGACGCAGATAGCAAGCGCGTTCTTCGGCGCTTTGCAGGGTGCGTTTGAGGCAACTCATAAGCTGGCGGAGGCGCTCGACGACACGGCGCCGGAAGAGTCGAAGCCGGAAGTGCGCATCAAGCCGGAGAATATCCGGCCGGCAGCCGCGAAGAAGGCCAAGCTTTCGATTGTCGGCGCAACCGGAACCGGCCCAAAGCCTACGGCACCGAAGAATCCGGCGGCGCGGGCGAAAAAGGCTGACGATCTGAAGCTGATTGCAGGAATCGGCCCGAAGCTCGAGCAGGTGCTGAACGCAAAGGGCATCCGCACGTTCGCCGAGATCGCGTCCTGGACGGATGCGCAAATCGCAAAGCTCGACGGCGAACTTGGTTTCAACGGCCGCATCGCACGCGACGATTGGACCGGTCAGGCGAAGGCGCTTTCTGCGAAGGGCCGGAAGCGGACGTGATTTTTTCCGGCTGACCCAAGCAGGCGGAAGGAGATGGCGAAGCGGCAAACGGGCAAGCGCCTTTGAGCTGCAAGCCGGAAAGACAATTTGGGCGACACCGGTGCTTGCGGGGACAAAATCCCCGCATGGCAGCGGCAATGTTGCAGGATAGGTTTGTTTGCCGCCATCCGGCGAACAGGAAACAGGACTGAGTGACGATGGCAAAACTGAAGATTGACGGCAACGAGATCGAAGTCCCGGATCACTACACGCTCATTCAGGCGTGTGAGGAAGCCGGCGCTGAAGTTCCGCGCTTCTGCTTCCACGAGCGGCTGTCGGTCGCCGGCAATTGCCGCATGTGCCTTGTCGAAGTGAAGGGTGGCCCGCCGAAGCCGCAGGCCTCCTGCGCCATGGGCGTGCGCGATATCCGCGGTGGCCCGAACGGTGAACTGCCTGAGGTCTTCACCAACACGCCGATGGTCAAGAAGGCCCGCGAAGGCGTGATGGAATTCCTTCTGATCAACCATCCGCTCGATTGCCCGATCTGCGACCAAGGTGGCGAATGCGACCTGCAGGACCAGGCGATGGCCTTCGGCATTGACACCTCGCGCTACCAGGAAGACAAGCGCGCCGTCGAGGACAAGTATATCGGCCCGCTCGTCAAGACGGTCATGAACCGCTGCATCCACTGCACGCGCTGCGTCCGCTTCACGACGGAAGTCGCCGGCATTTCGGAGCTTGGCCTGATCGGCCGCGGCGAAGACGCCGAAATTACCACCTATCTCGAGCAGGCGATGACCTCCGAGCTGCAGGGCAACGTCGTCGACCTGTGCCCGGTCGGCGCGCTGACCTCGAAGCCCTTCGCCTTCACGGCTCGTCCGTGGGAATTGAACAAGACGGAATCGATCGACGTCATGGACGCGCTCGGCTCCGCCATCCGCGTCGATACCCGCGGCCGCGAAGTCATGCGCATCCTGCCGCGTGTCAACGAGGCGATCAACGAGGAGTGGATCTCCGACAAGAGCCGCTTCATTTGGGACGGCCTGAAGACGCAGCGCCTGGACCGGCCTTATGTCCGCAAGGGCGGCCGTCTGCAGCCTGCGACCTGGGCGGAAGCCTTCAGCGCCATCAAGACCGCAGTTTCCAAGACGACCGGCGAAAAGATCGGCGCGATTGCCGGTGACCTCGCTTCGGTCGAGGAAATGTATGCGCTCTCCGAGCTGATGAAGTCGCTGGGTTCCGGGAACCTCGACTGCCGCCAGGATGGGACGGCACTTGATCCGTCGCTCGGCCGCGCAAGCTACCTTTTCAACCCGACGATCGAAGGCATCGAACAGGCCGACGCGCTGCTCATCATCGGCGCCAATCCGCGCTTCGAGGCAGCCGTGCTCAACGCCCGCATCCGCAAGCGCTGGCGCCGCGGCGGCTTCCCGATCGGCGTGATCGGCGAAGGCGCCGACCTGCGTTATGACTACGAATATCTCGGCGCCGGTCCGGATACGCTGAAGGATCTGGTGGATGGCAACCATGCCTTCGCCAAGGTCCTGACCGATGCCAAGAAGCCGCTGATCATCATCGGCCAGGGCGCGCTTTCGCGCACGGATGGCGCAGGCGTTCTGGCAAGTGCTGCAAAGCTCGCCGTCAATGTAGGCGCGGTCGTCGAAGGCTGGAACGGTTTTGCCGTCCTGCATACGGCCGCATCGCGTGTCGGCGGCCTCGACCTCGGTTTCGTGCCAGGCACCAAGGGCGTCAACGCGGCCGAGATGCTGGGCTCGATGGACGTGCTCTTCCTGCTCGGCGCCGACGAACTCGACCTCTCCGCCAAGAAGGCCAAGCTCACGGTCTATATCGGCTCGCACGGCGACAACGGTGCGCACTATGCCGATGTCATCCTGCCGGCTGCCGCCTATACCGAAAAGTCGGGCATCTGGGTCAATACCGAAGGCCGCGTCCAGATGGGCGGCCGCGCCGGTTTCGCACCGGGCGATGCCCGCGAAGACTGGGCGATCCTGCGTGCGCTTTCCGACGTCCTCGGCAAGAAGCTTCCCTTTGATTCGCTTGCCGAACTGCGCTCGAAACTCTACGCCGCGTTCCCGCATTTCGCCGCCATCGATGAGATTGCCGAAAGCGACAGCGCCAAAATTGCCGCACTGGCCAAAAAAGCCGGGAAGATGAACAAATCCGGGTTTGCGTCACCGGTCAAAGACTTCTATTTGACGAACCCGATCGCACGCGCCTCGGCTGTCATGGCCGAATGCTCGGCATTGGCCCGCAACAACTTCAAAGTCGCGGCAGAGTAAGGGCAGGGACGATGGACTCTTTCTTTTCCACATATGTCTGGCCGGGGATCATCATGGTCGGCCAGTCGCTTCTCCTGCTGGTCTGCCTTTTGGTCTTCATCGCCTACGTGCTCCTTGCCGACCGCAAGATTTGGGCGGCGGTGCAGCTTCGCCGCGGCCCGAACGTCGTCGGCCCTTTCGGCCTGTTCCAATCCTTCGCCGACCTTCTGAAGTTCGTCTTCAAGGAGCCCGTCATTCCGGCGGGCGCAAACAAGGTCGTCTTCCTACTTGCGCCGCTCGTCGCCGTGCTTCTGGCACTGTCCACTTGGGCGGTCGTGCCGCTCGCGGACGGCTGGGTGATTGCCGACATCAATGTCGGCATCCTCTATATTTTCGCGATCGCCTCGCTTGAGGTCTACGGTATCATCATGGGCGGCTGGGCTTCGAACTCGAAGTATCCGTTCCTCGGTGCGCTCCGTTCTGCTGCGCAGATGGTTTCCTACGAAGTCTCGATCGGCTTCGTCATCGTCACCGTCCTGCTTTGCGTCGGCTCGCTGAACCTGACCGACATCGTCAATGCGCAGCATGACGGCCTTGGAACGATGCTCGGCCTGCCGGCGTCCTTCCTCGACTGGCACTGGCTGGCGCTGTTCCCGGTGTTCATCATCTTCTTTGTTTCCGCCCTTGCCGAAACAAACCGTCCGCCCTTCGATCTTCCGGAAGCGGAATCGGAACTGGTCGCCGGCTTCATGGTCGAATACGGCTCCTCGCCGTACATGATGTTCATGCTCGGCGAATATGCGGCCGTCTGCCTGATGTGCGCGCTGACGACGATCCTCTTCCTCGGCGGCTGGCTGCCCCCGGTTGACGTTTGGTTCCTGAATTGGGTGCCGGGCATCATCTGGTTCACGCTGAAGGCCTGCCTGGTGTTCTTCATGTTCGCGATGGTCAAAGCCTTCGTGCCGCGCTACCGCTACGACCAACTGATGCGCCTCGGCTGGAAGGTCTTCCTTCCGCTATCGCTCGCTATGGTCGTCATCGTTGCATTCGTGCTGAAACTGATGGGATGGGCATGATGACGTGCGCTCTCGTTTCCAGCAAATTTGGAGGTTGAAGATGGCAAGCTTGTCCAGCGCCGTCAGCTCGCTGTTCCTCAAGGAATTCGTCGGCGCATTCGTCTTGTCGATGCGTTATTTCTTCCGCCAGAAGGCGACGATCAATTATCCTTTCGAAAAAGGTCCGGTCAGCCCGCGCTTCCGCGGTGAACATGCGCTGCGCCGTTACCCGAACGGCGAAGAGCGCTGCATCGCCTGCAAGCTTTGCGAAGCGATCTGTCCCGCTCAGGCGATCACCATTGAAGCAGGTCCCCGCCGCAACGACGGCACCCGCCGCACGGTGCGCTACGACATCGATATGGTGAAGTGCATCTATTGCGGCTTCTGCCAGGAGGCATGCCCGGTCGATGCGATCGTCGAAGGCCCGAATTTCGAATTCGCCACGGAAACCCGCGAAGAGCTTTATTTTGACAAGCAGCGGCTTCTGGACAATGGCGACCGGTGGGAACGCGAAATCGCCCGCAACATGGCGATCGACGCGCCGTACCGCTGATTGGAATTGGAAATGCCGCGCGGCGGGCACTCGCCTCCCGCGGTCAACATGCACCGGAGCTTTGCTGGCTTGACGTCTTGCGAAGCTTCATCGGGCAGGGAACCTCCCGGCTGCCCGGGGGAAGATGAAAAAGGCACCAACATGGGTCTGCAGGCTCTATTTTTCTATCTTTTCGCCTTTGTCGCGGTAGCGTCGGCGTTCATGGTCATCTCGGCGAAGAATCCGGTTCATTCGGTTCTCTTCCTCATCGTGACCTTCTTCAATGCCGCGGGCCTCTTCCTGCTGCTCGGCGCCGAGTTCCTGGCGATGATCCTGCTCGTTGTCTATGTCGGCGCGGTCGCGGTCCTCTTCCTCTTCGTGGTCATGATGCTCGACATCGACTTCACGGAGCTACGCGCGGGCGTTCTGGAATACGCCCCGATCGGCGGCCTGATCGGTCTGGTTCTTGCGGCCGAACTCATCGTCGTCGTTGGCGGCAGCGTGATCTCTCCGGAAGTGGCAAAGACTGTCGCGATGCCGATCCCGGCCATCACCGAGCGCACCAATACCGCCGCTCTCGGCGACGTGCTCTATACGAATTACATCTACTTCTTCCAAATCGCCGGCCTGATCCTTCTCGTCGCCATGATCGGTGCGATCGTGCTGACGCTGAGGCACCGCACCAACATCAAGCGGCAGAATATTCCGAGGCAGGTTGCCCGCACGCCTGCGACCGCCGTCGAGGTGGTCACGGTCAAGCCGGGGCAGGGCCTCTAAAGGCAGGGATAAGGAACAAAGAACATGGTCATCGGTCTTTCCCACTACCTGACGGTCAGTGCCATCCTCTTCACGATTGGCATTTTCGGCATCTTCCTCAATCGAAAGAACGTCATCATCATACTGATGTCGGTCGAACTTATCCTGCTTTCGGTCAACATCAACATGGTCGCTTTCTCGTCGTTCCTGAACGATATCGTCGGCCAGGTTTTCGCATTATTCATTCTGACGGTTGCTGCGGCTGAAGCGGCGATCGGTCTTGCAATTCTTGTTGTCTTCTACCGCAACCGCGGCTCGATCGCGGTCGAAGACGTCAATATGATGAAGGGCTGAGCGGCTCATGTTCCTCTATAAGGCTATCGTCTTTCTTCCCTTGATCGGCGCGATCATAGCCGGCCTCTTCGGTCGTGCGATCGGCGCCAAGGCATCGGAATACGTCACCTGCGGTCTGATGATCGTCGCTGCCGTCCTGTCCTGGTACGTCTTCGTCACCGTCGGCATGGGCCATCTCGAAGGCGGACCGATCAAGGTCGAGGTTCTGCGCTGGATCCAGTCCGGTGGCATCGATGCTTCCTGGTCGCTGCGTGTCGACACGCTCACCTCCGTCATGCTGATCGTCGTCAATACGGTCTCGACGCTGGTGCACGTCTACTCGATCGGATACATGCATCATGATCCGCATCGCCCGCGCTTCTTCGCCTATCTCTCGCTTTTCACTTTCGCCATGCTGATGCTGGTGACCTCCGATAACCTCGCCCAGATGTTCTTCGGCTGGGAAGGCGTGGGTCTGGCCTCGTATCTGCTCATCGGTTTCTGGTACAAGAAGCCGTCGGCAAACGCGGCCGCCATCAAGGCCTTCGTCGTCAACCGCGTCGGCGACTTCGGCTTCGTGCTTGGTATTGCGGGTATTTTCGTTCTCTTCGGTTCGATCAACCTCGACACGATTTTCGCCAATGCCTCGAGCTTCGCGCCGCAAGAAGGCGCCGAAGCGGCGGGCGATGTCGTCCTCAACCTCTTCGGCATGCAGCTCGACAAGGCGCATGCGCTGACCGGCATTTGCCTGCTGCTCTTCATGGGCGCGATGGGCAAGTCGGCGCAGTTCCTGCTGCACACCTGGCTGCCAGACGCCATGGAAGGCCCGACCCCGGTTTCGGCGCTCATCCATGCCGCAACCATGGTCACCGCCGGCGTCTTCCTCGTCGCCCGCATGTCACCGCTCTTCGAACTGTCGCCCGATGCGCTGGTCTTCGTCACCTCCATCGGTGCGATAACCGCCTTCTTCGCGGCGACCGTCGGTCTCGTGCAGAACGACATCAAGCGCGTCATCGCCTATTCGACCTGCTCGCAGCTCGGCTACATGTTCGTGGCCCTGGGAGTAGGGGCCTACGGCGCGGCGATCTTCCACCTCTTCACGCACGCCTTCTTCAAGGCGTTGCTCTTCCTCGGCGCCGGCTCGGTAATCCATGCCGTCGATGGCGAGCAGGACATGCGCTACATGGGCGGCCTTCGCACCCACATCCCGGTCACCTTCTGGATGATGACGATAGGCACGCTGGCGCTCACCGGCGTTGGCATTCCGTTTACCCCGATCGGCTTCGCGGGCTTCTTCTCGAAGGACGTGATCATTGAAGCGACCTACGCCTCGCATTCGCCGGTCGCAGGCTTTG
Organism: Rhizobium sullae; assembly: GCF_025200715.1. Classification (NCBI taxonomy): domain Bacteria; kingdom Pseudomonadati; phylum Pseudomonadota; class Alphaproteobacteria; order Hyphomicrobiales; family Rhizobiaceae; genus Rhizobium; species Rhizobium sullae. The sequence continues at coordinate 2,078,915 of NZ_CP104143.1, read as the reverse complement.
CCTTCACGCTGCTGGTGATCGCGGCTCTGTTCACGAGCTTCTATTCCTGGCGCCTGGCGTTCCTCACTTTCTTCGGCACCCCGCGTGCTTCCCACGAGGTGATGCACCACGTCCACGAATCGCCGCAGGTCATGCTCGTGCCGCTCTACCTTCTGGCGATTGGCGCGGTTCTCTCGGGTGTCGTGTTCGAAGGCTACTTCTACGGCCACGACTATGCGGAGTTCTGGAAGGGCGCGCTCTTCACCGGTGCCGAGAATGAATTGCTGGAAGAATTCCACCACGTTCCGGCCTGGGTGGCGCTCAGCCCCTTCATCGCGATGCTCCTCGGCTTCGTCACGGCCTGGTACTTGTATATCCAGTCGCCCTCGACGCCCCGTGTTCTGGCGCAGCAGCACCGCGTGCTCTATCAATTCCTGCTCAACAAGTGGTACTTCGACGAGCTCTACGATTTCCTCTTCGTCCGTTCCGCCAAGGCGCTCGGCCGCTTCCTGTGGAAGAAGGGTGATATCGGCGTCATCGACGCTTACGGCCCGAACGGCGTTGCCGCCCGCGTCGTCGACGTCACCAATCGCGTCGTCCGCCTGCAGACCGGTTACCTCTATCACTATGCCTTCGCGATGCTGATCGGCATTGCCGCACTCGTTACCTGGATGATGCTCGGGAGTTCCTTCTGATGACCGATTGGCCCATTCTTTCAACGGTCACCTTCCTGCCGCTCGTCGGCGTGGTGCTTCTGCTGCTGATGAACGAAAACGGCCCGAGCGGCCGGCGCAACGTGCTCAACATCTCGTTGGTCACGACCATCGTCACGTTCATCGTTTCGCTGTTCATCTGGATCGGCTTCGACAATGCGAATCCGGGCTTCCAGATGATCGAGAAGCACGGTTGGCTCGGCACCGGCATCGGCTATCACGTAGGAGTCGACGGCATCTCGATGCTGTTCGTCATCCTAACGACGGTCCTCATGCCCTTCTGCATTCTGGCGAGCTGGCTCTCCATCGAGAAGCGCCTGAAGGAATACATGATCGCCTTCCTCATCCTTGAAGTGATGATGGTCGGCGTCTTCGTATCGCTTGATATCGTGCTTTTCTACGTCTTCTTCGAAGCCGGCCTCATTCCGATGTTCCTCATCATCGGCGTCTGGGGTGGCAAGGACCGCGTTTACGCGAGCTACAAGTTCTTCCTCTATACGCTGCTCGGCTCCGTGCTGATGCTGCTCGCGATCATGGCGATGTACTGGCAGGCCGGCACGACGGATATTTCCGCGCTGCTCGCCTATAAGTTCCCGCCGGCCATGCAGACCTGGCTGTGGCTTGCCTTCTTCGCCTCCTTTGCCGTCAAGATGCCGATGTGGCCGGTTCACACCTGGCTGCCGGATGCGCACGTCCAGGCGCCGACGGCTGGTTCCGTCATCCTGGCAGGCGTGCTGCTGAAGCTCGGCGGCTACGGGCTCATCCGTTTCTCGCTCGGCATGTTCCCGGTCGCGTCCGATTTCTTTGCGCCGCTGGTCTTCGCCCTGTCGGTCATTGCCATCATCTATACCTCGCTCGTCGCGATGATGCAGGACGATATCAAGAAGCTGATCGCCTATTCCTCGGTGGCCCACATGGGCTACGTCACCATGGGCGTCTTCGCGGCGAACATGCAGGGCGTGCAAGGCTCCATCTTCCAGATGCTGTCGCACGGCATCGTCTCCGGCGCGCTCTTCCTCTGCGTCGGCGTCATCTATGACCGCACCCATACCCGCGAGATCGTGGCCTATGGCGGGCTGGTCAACAACATGCCGAAATATGCCGTGGCCCTCATGGTCTTCACCATGGCGAATGTCGGCCTTCCGGGCACCTCGGGCTTCATCGGCGAATTCCTGACGCTGATCGGCGTCTTCCGCGTCAATACGTGGGTAGCGCTCTTCGCTGCAACCGGCGTGATCCTATCGGCGGCCTACGCTCTCTGGCTCTATCGCCGCGTGATCTTCGGCGCGCTGGAGAAGGAAAAGCTGAAGGCGCTTCTCGATCTTTCGCCGCGTGAGCAGATGATCCTCTATCCGCTGGTGGCGCTGACGATCTTCTTCGGCGTCTATCCAGCCCCGGTCTTCGATGCGACCGCCGCTTCCGTGGACCTGCTGGTGAACAACTATACGGCCGCTGTAAACGCCGCGCACGACGTTGCGCTGTCGATGAAATGATGACGGGACTTTTTGCACATGACTGCTGAAACCATTCTCGCAAGCCTGTATCTTTCCGCGCCGGAGATCATCCTCGCGGTCGGCGCCCTTGTCCTGCTCATGATCGGCGTCTTTGCGGGCGAGCGGTCGGGCCGCATGGTGAGCGTTCTAGCGCTGATCCTGTTTGCGGCTTCGGCGCTGTGGCTGATCTTCGTGCCCGGCGATGGCCTTGCTTATGGCGACGTCTACCAGGCAGACGGCTTCTCCCGCTTCATGAAGATCACCGCGCTCGTCGGCTCCTTCGCGGCGCTCTTCATGTCGATCGGCCTTGCCAGGGAAAACCAGCTCGACAAGTTCGAGTTCCCGGTCCTGCTCGTGCTCTGCACGCTCGGCATCATGCTGATGATCTCGGCAAACGACCTGATCGCCCTCTATCTCGGCCTCGAGTTGCAGTCGCTGGCGATCTACGTCGTGGCGGCGATCAACCGGGAAAACCTGAAGTCCACGGAAGCGGGTCTCAAGTACTTCGTTCTAGGCGCGCTTTCCTCGGGCTTGCTGCTCTACGGCATGTCGCTGGTCTACGGCTTCACCGGCCACACGCATTTCGCCGATATCGCCCAGGCGCTGTCCGCTGAAGGCGCCCGCTCGCTCGGCCTGGTCTTCGGTCTGGTCTTCATCCTCGCAGGCATCGCCTTCAAGATCTCGGCCGTTCCCTTCCACATGTGGACGCCGGACGTCTACGAAGGTGCGCCGACCCCGGTCACCGCCTTTCTGGCTAGCGCGCCGAAGGTTGCCGCCATGGCCATGATGACGCGTATCGTCATCACTGCCTTCCAGCCGGTCGCTGCCGACTGGCAGCAGGTCGTGGTCTTCATCTCGATCGCTTCGATGCTGCTCGGCGCCTTCGCCGCCATCGGTCAGCGGAACATCAAGCGGCTGATGGCCTATTCCTCGATCGGTCACATGGGCTACGCGCTCGTCGGCCTTGCCGCCGGCAACCAGACGGGTGTGACTGGCGTCATGCTTTACATGGTCATCTACATGGTCATGACGCTCGGCTCGTTTGCGATCATCATGTCGATGCGCCGCAAGGACGGCACGATCGTCGAAGCCGTCGACGATCTGGCAGGTCTTTCCAGCACGAACCCCTTCATGGCGACGGTGCTGACGATCCTGATGTTCTCGCTCGCCGGCATTCCGCCGCTTGCAGGCTTCTTCGCGAAGTATTTCGTCTTCGTCGCCGCCATCGAAGCCAAGCTCTATGCCCTCGCCATCATCGGCGTTCTCGCATCGGTCGTCGGCGCCTACTATTATCTGCGTGTCATCAAGCTGATGTGGTTCGATGAGGCGACGGATGAGTTTGCCCGCGTTTCCGGTCCGCTTCGCCTCGTCTTCGGCCTTTCCGGGCTGTTCGTTCTTGCCTATGTCGTCATCGGCGGGCCGATCGGCGGGGCGGCCGAACTCGCGGCTGCGACGCTCTTTTGATGATGTCTCCCGCGCGGCGCCGGATATCGCTCGGCGATTTCCGGCACGAGGCGCTGTCGGAGACATCATCCACCAACAGCGAATGCCTTGCCCGCGCCAGGGCAGGGGACGGCGGTTTCCTGTGGGTGACCGCGCAGAAGCAGACGAGCGGCCGTGGCCGCCGCGGCCGCACCTGGGCTTCGGAACGCGGCAATCTTTACGCCTCCCTTCTCTTGATCGATCCGGCGCCGATGGAGCGTCTTTCGTCGCTCCCGCTGGCGATCGCCGTTGCCGTGCATCGAGCGATCCGCATGGTTCTGCCGCCCGGCGCTGCACCGCTTGAGGTGAAATGGCCGAATGATATCCTGATCGGGCGCAGGAAGACCTGCGGGATCCTCGTCGAAGGTGAAAAGCTTGCGGATGGGCGCTATGCGCTGGTGATCGGCATCGGCATCAACGTTTCGGTCATGCCCGACAATTCGCTCTACCCGGTGACTTGCCTGCGCCAAGAGGGAAGTACCGCCGCCCCCGAGGAACTTTTCGCCCATCTCTTCGCTTCGATGGCCGAGGTGCTCGATATCTGGAACGAGGGGCGCGGCGTTCGCGAGATCGCCGCCCGCTGGCGAGATGTGGCCTGCGGCATCGGCGAAAAGATCACGGTCAACCTGCCGGACCGCTCGATTTCCGGACAATTCGCCGGGATTGATGATAATGGCGTGTTGATGCTCGAAACCGGCGCGGGCAATATGATGCGGATTGCCGCCGGGGATGTATTTTTTGGATAGTGGAGCTTATGGCTAAGCAGGACGAACTGGTATTTCTGCCCTTGGGCGGTGTCGGCGAGATCGGCATGAATCTCGCGCTGTACGGTTACGGCCCGGCGGGAAACCGCCAGTGGATCATGGTCGATTGCGGCGTCACCTTCCCCGGTCCGGATCTCCCGGGCGTCGATCTGGTGCTGCCCGACATTCGCTTTCTCGCCGCCGAGCGCAAGAACCTCAAGGCGATCATCATCACGCATGCGCATGAGGATCACTACGGTGCGTTGGCCGATCTCTGGCCGGGCCTGAATGTTCCCGTCTACGGCTCGCCTTTCACCGCGGGCCTGCTCGAGGCTAAGCGCAATTTCGAGAAGGATGCGATCGGCGAAGTGCCCGTGACGATGTTCAAGGCGGGCGATACGATCAATGCCGGTCCCTTCAGCATCGAAGGCGTGGCCGTCAATCACTCGATTCCAGAGCCGATGTCGCTGATGATCCGCACGCCGCTGGGCAATGTGATCCACACCGGCGACTGGAAGATCGATCACGAACCGTCGCTCGGGCCGCTGACCGACGAGACCCGCTTCCGCCAGCTCGGCGACGAAGGCGTGCTGGCACTGATGTGCGATTCCACCAACGCGCTGCGCGACGGCGTCTCGCCGTCCGAAAGGGACGTTTCGGAAAGCCTGAGCAGGATCATCGAGAATGCCGAAGGTCGGGTGGCAATCACCAGCTTCTCGTCGAACGTCGGCCGTATCCGCACTATTGCTGAGGCCGCCGAAGCCGCGGGCCGTGAGGTGTTGCTGCTCGGAAGCTCGCTGAAGCGCGTCGTCGACGTTTCGCGTGATGTTGGCCTGATGGAAGGCGTAAAGCCCTTCATCTCCGAGGACGAATACGGCTACATTCCGCGCGACAAGGTTGTGGTCATCCTGACCGGCAGCCAGGGCGAGCCGCGCGCCGCGCTTGCCAAGCTGTCGCGCGACGAGATGCGCAACGTGGCGCTTGCCGCCGGCGATATCGTCGTCTTCTCCTCCCGCGCCATTCCCGGCAACGAGAAGGCGATCCAGGATATCAAGAACGGCCTGACGGAGCAGGGCGTGCACGTCATCACCGACAACGAAGCCCTCGTTCACGTCTCCGGCCATCCGCGCCGCAACGAGCTGCAGAAAATGTACGAGCTGACGCGTCCGAAGATTGTCGTGCCCGTGCACGGCGAGGCGATACATCTGTCGGCCCATAAGGAGCTGGCGGAACAATCCGGCATCGGCATCGTTCCGCGCGTGCGCAACGGCGACATCCTGCGGCTTGCGCCCGGTCCGGTCGAAGTCATCGATGAGGCGCCGCACGGGCGTATCTACAAGGACGGCTCGCTGATCGGCGATTTCGATGAGATGGGCATCGGCGATCGCAAGAAGCTTTCCTATGTCGGCCACGTCGCGGTCAACGTCGTGATCGACAGCCGCTACGACATCGTTGGCGATCCTGATCTCGTCGCGATCGGCCTGCCGGACTACGACGACGAGGGCGACGAAATGGAAGACACACTCTTCGACGCTGTCGTCGGCGCCATAGAAAGCATCCCGCGTGCCCGCCGCAAGGACCTCGACATGATGCAGGAAGCGGTGCGCCGCGCAGTCCGTGCCGCGGCAAACCAGACCTGGGGCAAGAAGCCGATCGTAACCGCGTTCATCACAAAGGTCTGATCGATGCTCGGCCGCGTCAACCATATAGCCATCGCCGTTCCCGACCTTGCCGCAGCAACGGCAAGCTACCGCGATACCTTGGGCGCCAGGGTCTCGCAGCCGCAAGTTTTGCCTGAACACGGCGTCACCGTCGTCTTCGTGGAACTGCCGAACACGAAGGTGGAGCTGCTGGAGCCGCTCGGCGAATATTCGCCGATCGCCGCCTTCCTCGAAAAAAATCCTTCTGGCGGCATGCACCACATCTGCTACGAGGTTTCGGACATCATTGCCGCGCGCGAGCAACTTGTGAAATCAGGGGCAAGGATGCTCGGCAGCGGCGAACCTCAGACTGGTGCCCATGGAAAGCCCGTGCTCTTCCTGCATCCGAAGGACTTCTTCGGCACGCTGATCGAGTTGGAACAGATTTGAGGCGAATTCTCTAAGAATCCACCACTCTTGGTTGCTTTCAGTGCTTGGTGCTGTCCGTTCATGAAGAACAGAGGGATCGACATGCGAGGTTCAGCAGCCATTTTGCTTGCTATGTTGCTTGTGGTTTGGAGCCCCACCTTTTCGGCGGCGAAAGAAAGACTGCCCCCAGTTCAGGAGAAGGGCACACGGCAGTTGGAATGTGCGGCCTTATACCGGCTGCTGGTCGAGATTTATCCCGCCAATTGGCAGACGATACGACGCGAAAGCATGAATGACCGCTATGTACTCTTGCGAAGCGTTGGCCGCCGTAACCTGCAGCGCGCCGGCAATGCGGCGACGGACGCAGACAGACTTATGAAGGCCAGCATCACCCAATACATTAAGCTTGCCGAAAATAATGAAGCACGGCGGCTGACGGATAGGCTCCCAGCATGCAAAGAGCTTTATGACCGGGCGCTGCATGAAGATTGATGCTGCGGCAGAGCGAACCGACTGCGCAAGGCGGCCGGACACCATTTGAGCTATCCGCCATTTCGCTCTATAAGCGCGTCTGTTGCAATGTTTGCAACGGCGTCTTAGGACACAGGAAATGCTGCAGGTTTTTCTACAGGGCTTTGCCGTCTATTTCATCGTCTGGTGGATCACGCTTTTTGCCGTGCTGCCGATCGGCCTGCGCACGCAGGCGGAGGACAATGACGTGGTTCTCGGCACTGTACCGAGCGCGCCGACGCGTTTTCGGGCGCTCTTCACCTTCTCGCTGACGACCATCGTTTCCGCGGTCATCTACGGCGCCTGGTATATCTCCTCGACCTATTTCGGCTGGGGTTTTGACGCTCTCCCGCAGATAGGCCCAAGCTTCCGGTGAGGCGGAGCTTTTGCTCAAACTTTGGGCATGTGTAACTCCGAGGGCTTCGGAGCTGTCATGCACGTGTCATGGAATTGCTGCATGGAACTCACGCTACGGCATGAGAAACGTGCCGTGAGGGAATGAAGACGGTTTTTCTGCGAACGAGCAGGTCGAAAAACCAAAAAAAAACAAGGCTGAAAGCCTTGTTTTAAGTATCGCGTGATCTGTAACCGTTGCCGGGGCTGCGACGAGCGCGCCTAAGATCTGATCCTCCCAAGACTTGACCGCGAATTCGACAGGAATTTAATCTCCCTGCCTGTTTTGTGAGCTAAAGCTAGCTCAAAGAATAAGCTTTGTCACCAGCTTTTTTTGCATTTTTGCTACACTTCAGAAAAAAATTCCTGTTGACAACATTTTGATGCAAACCTTTAGAAACGCCCGCTTTTCTTTGCATTGGCATTTTTCGGCCGCAAACTTGCGTCTACGATAGGCTGCTCGCGCGTCACGCGGGTTTCTTTCCGGCCGCGAAGCGGTTATGAACGCACCCGATATCAACGATTGCTGTCGATTCCGCATGAGATGCGGAATCCCAACTGCTCTGGAATCCGTCATGCGACTGTCCCGCTATTTCATGCCTATCCTCAAGGAAAACCCCAAGGAGGCGGAAATCGTCTCCCACCGGCTGATGCTGCGCGCCGGCATGATCCGCCAGCAATCGCAGGGCATTTATTCCTGGCTGCCGCTAGGCAAGCGCGTTCTCGACAAGGTGAACACCATTATCCGCGAGGAGCAGAACCGCAGCGGCGCAATCGAGCTTTCCATGCCGACGCTGCAGTCCGCCGAGCTCTGGCAGGAGAGCGGGCGCTACGACGCCTACGGCAAGGAGATGTTGCGCATCAAGGACCGCCAGGACCGGCCGATGCTCTATGGACCGACGAATGAGGAGATGGTGACGGATATCTTCCGTTCCTACGTCAAGTCCTACAAGAACCTGCCGCTGAACCTCTATCACATCCAGCTGAAGTTCCGCGACGAGATCCGTCCGCGTTTCGGCACCATGCGCTCGCGCGAGTTCATGATGAAGGACGCCTATTCCTTCGACCTGACGCGCGAAGGCGCCGAGCACTCCTATAAGAAAATGTTCGCGGCCTATCTGCGCACCTTCGACCGCCTGGGCCTGCGCGCCATTCCGATGCGCGCCGACACCGGTCCCATCGGTGGCGATCTCAGCCACGAATTCATCATTCTCGCGGAAACCGGCGAATCCGAAGTTTATAGCCACAAGGATTTCGTCAATTTCGATATCCCGCCGGCCGACACCGACTTCGACGATGTCGCCGGCCTGAATGCGATTTTCGACAAGTGGACCTCTGTTTATGCGGCCACCTCGGAGATGCACGACGAAGCTGCGTTCAACGCCCTTCCGGAAGGCGAGCGTCTTTCCGCCCGCGGCATCGAGGTCGGCCACATCTTTTATTTCGGCACCAAATACTCCGAGCCAATGGGCGCTAAGGTGCAGGGTCCGGACGGCAAGGAACACACCGTCCACATGGGTTCCTACGGTATCGGGCCGACCCGCCTTGTTCCCGCCATCATCGAAGCATCGCATGACGACAACGGAATCATCTGGCCGGCTTCTGTTGCGCCGTTCGATGCGATCGTAATCAACATGAAGGCGGGCGATGCCGCCTGCGACGGTGTCTGCGATAAAATCTACGCGGCACTTTCGAAGGCCGGCAAGGACGTCCTCTATGACGACACCGATGATCGCGCCGGAACGAAGTTCGCCACCGCTGACCTGATCGGCATACCCGTGCAGGTCATCGCCGGCCCGCGCGCGGTCGCAAACGGCGAAGTGGAACTCAAGGACCGCAAGACCGGTGCCCGCGAAACGATGACGATCGACGCGGCGATCAACAAGCTCTTGGCGTAAGGCCGAACGGAGGCGAAATGGCAGATGCGGCGGTGGACCAGCGGGGTTCGAAATCCGGCCTCGGTCCGGCGGGCAGGCCATTTTCCGCCTTCGAACGCCTCGTGGCGTGGCGCTATCTGCGCGCTCGCCGCAAGGAGGCCTTCATCTCGGTCATCGCGGGCTTTTCCTTCGTCGGCATTATGCTGGGCGTCGCAACGCTGATCATCGTCATGGCGGTCATGAACGGTTTCCGAACCGAGCTGATCTCGCGCATTCTCGGCATCAACGGTCATATGATCGTCCAGCCGGTGGACGGGCCTTTCAATGATTATGCGGCATTGACCGACAAGTTCGCGGCGGTGCCCGGCATCAGGATGGCGCTGCCGCTGGTCGAAGGTCAGACGCTGGCCTCCGGCCAGGCGGGTGCCGGGACCGGCGCCCTGGTGCGTGGCATCCGCGCTGAAGATCTCACCAAGCTCAAGACGGTTTCCGACAACATCAAGTCCGGAGACCTCGTCGGTTTCGCTTCGGGGCAGGGCGTTCTCGTCGGCTCGCGCATGGCGGAGCAACTCGGCCTGCAGGCAGGCGATACCATCACGCTGATTTCCCCCGAAGGCGACGTGACGCCGATGGGCATCAATCCGCGGGTCAAATCCTACACCGTCTCCGGTATCTTCGAGATCGGCATGTCGGAATATGATGCGGCGATCATCTATATGCCGCTCGAAGAGGCGCAGCTCTATTTCAATGCCGAGGGCCTCGTTCAGTCGATCGAGCTCTTCGCCAACAATCCCGACGACATCGACAATCTCCGCCCCAGGGTGGAGGAAGCGGCCGGCCGCCAGATCGGCATCACCGATTGGCGCCAGCGCAACCAGACCTTCTTTTCCGCTCTGCAGGTGGAGCGCAACGTGATGTTCATGATCCTGACGCTGATCGTGCTCGTTGCGGCGCTAAACATCATCTCCGGCCTGATCATGCTGGTGAAGGACAAGGGCAGCGACATCGCGATCCTGCGCACTATGGGTGCGACGTCCGGCGCCATCATGCGCATCTTCTTCATGACCGGTGCTGCGATCGGCATCGTCGGCACCATTGCCGGCGTGCTGCTCGGCGTCGTCGTCTGCATCAATATCGAGTCGATCCGCCAGTTCTTCTCCTGGATTACGGGCACTGTGCTCTTCAATCCGCAGCTCTATTTCCTGAGCCAGTTGCCAGCCGAGATGAGCATTGGCGAGACGGTCTCTGTCGTTGTCATGGCGCTGTCGCTCTCCTTTCTCGCGACCATTTTCCCAGCTTGGCGGGCCTCGAAGCTCGATCCGGTGCAGGCGCTCCGCTACGAATAAGGAATGCTGATTTCAATGAAACGGAATGTCGTTCTCAAGCTTTCGGGCGTCGAGCGTCACTATGGCCAGGGCGATACCGTGCTCACCATTCTGAAGGGGGCCGATTTTGTTCTCCACAGCGGCGAGATCGTCGCGCTGGTCGCTCCGTCGGGCACAGGCAAATCGACGTTGCTGCATGTCGCCGGCCTGCTGGAGCATCCGGACGGCGGCGAAGTCGCCGTCAATGGTCAAGCCTGCGAAGGGCTGAACGACGAGAAGCGCACGGCAATCCGCCGCAGCGAGATCGGCTTCGTCTACCAGTTCCACCATCTCCTGCCGGAGTTCTCGGCGCTCGAAAACATCATGATGCCGCAGTTGATCGCCGGTTTGCCGCGCAAGGAGGCGGCCGAGCGCGCTAAGCAGTTGCTCGACTATATGCGCATCGGCCATCGCGCCAATCATCGTCCCGGCGAGCTGTCGGGCGGCGAGCAGCAGCGGGTCGCGATTGCGCGCGCCGTTGCCAATGCGCCGACCGTGTTTCTCGCCGATGAGCCGACCGGAAACCTTGATCCGGAAACCGCGCATTACGTGTTTGACGCGCTGGAGGCGCTGGTGCGCCAGTCCGGTCTCGCAGCGCTGATCGCCACCCACAACCACGAACTCGCCGGCCGCATGGACCGCCGCGTGACCATCAGCGACGGCAAGATCGTCGAATTCTGATTAGGGGCGGATGAGGCCGCCGCGATAGTCCAGCTCGTAGGCTCTCCGCTCCTCGACGATGATCATTTCCCGCCCGCTGAAGTGGTCGCAATCGCCGGTGCTGTCGTCGGCGTAGAAGCCGAAGGCATGTTCAAATTCCATGCCGCCCAGAAAGCGCTGGTGCTCGGCATACATCGTCGAAAGCGCAGCCTTGATCACCACGCCTGCCTTCTGCCCATCGATCAGCGACGGCTCGACGATGCGGCCGAAATAATTCATCACCCAGATAGGCTCGCCGCTCAGCCACACGACTTCCTGTCCGGCGAAATCCGTTCCGCCAAAGTAGCTGTCGAGATAGCGCCAATCTCCGCGCTCGTAGCCGATGTCGTGCGACCCGGCGCGGCAGGCGCCTAACGTTTTCCCGCCGCCGACATAGGTATTTGCCTTCGCTTCGACGATAAAGCTGTTCAATGCTGCAAGATTCATAGCGCTCGGCCCCCGCGCCGAACCTCTCCGAAAAACGTATGCCTGTAAAGAACAAAATGAGAACTCGTCACTACTGGCCGCAGATCGATTGACCGGTCTCGTCGCTCCATTGCTCGATCGCGATGACGCGCGGCACGGTCTTCACGTCCTTTCCGTCCTTCTGCAACTTGCCAGTCAGCGCATTGTAGTCGCAGGAACCGCCGGCATTGGCGAGCGTGTCGTAGTGATTATAGGTGTAACCGGCTACCACGAACTGCTTGTTACGATAGGCGAGCGTCAGCGTCTGGTCCCAGCGCTCGCGGCCGATCGCGCTGTTCTGGGAACGGACGGCAATGGAGGTCTTCCCGGCCGCCTTGATCGACGGTTCCTGACCGAGGACGCCGTCTGCATCCGTGCTGCCCCAGATTTTGTCGGGCGCTCTCGCCGAAAGCCTGAGCAGCTCGTGATCGGCGTCGCGCAAATAGATATAGATGCCGATCTGCTCGTCGCTTGCAGCTTCGGCCGGTCCGGCGAGGATTGCGAGATCCGGCTTGCCGTCGCCGTTCCAGTCTCCGGTCGCGGCATCGACGATATGGCCAGCGTCTATGTCCGCAGCCGATGTCGCCGTTGCAGCGAGAATGGCGATGAATGCGATGGCGGTCCTCATGATTCTCCTCCGGTTCGGCCGTTAACTATGCGGAAAAGATCCCTGTTGACAACAGAACAATAGCGGAACAAATTGGAAACATAACGAGTAAGGAGAGCAAGATGACTGACATGATCCGTGATATCGCAGCATTCACCTCCATCGCAATGTTTGTTGCCAGCTTCTCACTGATTCTCATGGCAATGTAATTTTTCAGGGGACCGCATCGCTTCATGTGGTCCGCGCAAGGGACCGCTTCTGGACATCGCCGTCATCAACACCGACAATGCAAATCGATTCATTCGGGCGATTGGAAGGGTATAAGATGGCGGATGCGGAGAGCGGCTTTGTCAGCGGGACTCCGGGTTTCGTGCATCTGCGCGTCCACTCGGCCTATTCGCTGCTTGAAGGCGCGCTGCCGCTGAAGAAGATTCTCTACAAGGCATCGGGCGACAGCCAGCCGGCGATCGCCATCACCGACACCAACAACCTGTTCGTCGCTCTCGAGTTTTCGCAGAAAGCGATGGAAGAGGGGCTGCAGCCGATCATCGGCTGCCAGCTGTCGATCGACATGGAAGACGGTCTGGAGACCGAAAGGCGCGGCGGCCACCAGGCGCTGGCCAAGCTACCGGCGATCGTCGTGCTTGCCTCGACCGCGGCAGGTTACGAGCGCCTGGTTGATATCGTCAGCCGCGCCTATCTCGGCGGCGGCGACGATCAGGCGGTCCATATCCGCGCCTCCTGGCTGGAGGAGGCGGGAACGGAGGGCCTGATCGCGCTGACGGGAGCGCTTGGCGGTCCCGTCGATGTGGCACTGAAGCAGGGGCATGCCGCACAAGCGGAAAACCGGCTGCTCGCCATGAAGCGCCTTTTCCCTGGCAGGCTCTATGTCGAATTGCAGCGCCATGGAACCTACGACAAGCGTCATGAGCAGAGGGTCGTGGGGCTTGCCTACGAGCACGATCTGCCGCTGGTGGCGACCAACGAGGCATTCTTCCCGGCACGCGACGACTACGATGCCCATGACGCGTTGATGGCCGTTGCCCATAACGCCATCGTGTCGGACGACAGCCGCTTCCGCCTGACACCGGACCATTATCTGAAGAGTCGCGCCGAAATGGCGAAGCTCTTTGCCGATCTGCCGGAGGCGCTGCAAAACACGGTCGAGATCGCCCGGCGCTGCTCCTTCGTGCTGAAGACCCGCAAGCCGATTCTGCCGCGCTTTACCGGCGCCACCGACGATCCGGAGGAGGCGGACCGCGCCGAATCGCTCGAGCTCCGCCGGCAGGCCGAGGAGGGGCTCGACATGCGCCTCGCCACCCTCGGCATGTCGCCCGGTTATGAGGAGAAGGATTACCGCGAACGGCTGGAATTCGAACTCAGCGTCATCGAGCGCATGAAGTTCCCCGGCTACTTCCTGATCGTTGCGGACTTCATCAAATGGGCGAAGCAGCATAGTATCCCGGTCGGTCCCGGCCGCGGCTCGGGCGCGGGCTCGCTCGTCGCCTATGCGCTGACGATCACCGACGTCGATCCGCTGCGCTTCTCGCTGCTTTTCGAACGCTTCCTCAATCCGGAACGCGTCTCGATGCCCGACTTCGATATCGACTTCTGCCAGGACCGCCGCGAAGAGGTGATCCGCTACGTCCAGCAGAAATACGGTCGCGCGCAGGTGGCGCAGATCATCACCTTCGGTTCGCTGCAGGCGCGGGCCGCCCTTCGCGATGTCGGCCGCGTGCTGGAAATGCCCTATGGCCAGGTCGACAAGATCTGTAAGCTAGTGCCGAACAACCCGGCCAATCCGACGCCGCTTTCCAAGGCGATCGAAGAGGAGCCTAAGCTCCAGGAGGAAGCGGCAAAGGAGCCCGTGGTGGCGCGCCTGCTCGATATCGCCCAGAAGATCGAGGGCCTTTACCGCCATGCCTCGACGCATGCCGCCGGCATCGTCATTGGCGACCGGCCGCTCTCGAAGCTGGTCCCGATGTATCGCGACCCCCGCTCGGATATGCCGGTTACCCAGTTCAATATGAAATGGGTCGAGCAGGCCGGCCTCGTCAAGTTCGACTTCCTCGGCCTGAAAACGCTGACTGTGCTGAAGGTCGCCGTTGATTTCGTCGCCAAGCGCGGCATCAACATCGACCTCGCTGCAATCCCGCTCAACGACAAGAAAACCTACGAGATGCTTTCGCGCGGCGAAACGGTCGGCGTGTTCCAGGTGGAAAGTGCCGGCATGCGCAAGGCGCTGATCGGCATGAAGCCGGACTGCATCGAGGATATCATCGCCCTCGTCGCCCTCTATCGCCCGGGCCCGATGGAAAACATCCCGACTTACAATGCCCGCAAGCATGGCGAGGAAGAGCTCGAGTCGATCCATCCGATGATCGACCATCTGCTCAAGGAAACGCAGGGCGTCATCGTCTATCAGGAACAGGTGATGCAGATCGCCCAGGTCCTGTCCGGCTATTCGCTTGGCGAAGCCGATCTCTTGCGCCGCGCCATGGGCAAGAAGATCAAGGCGGAAATGGACCAGCAGCGCGAACGCTTCGTCGACGGCGCCATCCGCAACGGCGTTTCGAAACCGCAGGCCGATAACATCTTCGAACTGCTGGCGAAGTTCGCGAATTACGGCTTCAACAAGTCGCACGCAGCAGCTTATGCCATCGTCTCCTATCAGACGGCCTATATGAAGGCGCATTATCCGGTCGAGTTCCTCGCCGCGTCGATGACGCTCGACATGTCGAACACGGATAAGGTCAATGATTTCCGGCAGGATGCCAAGCGCCTAGGCATCGAGGTCATTGCGCCTTCGGTTCAAAGCTCATTCCGCCAATTTGAAACGGGCGACAACCGCATTTATTATGCACTGGCGGCGCTGAAGGGCGTCGGCGAAAATGCCGTCGATCACATTGTCGAGGTGCGCGGCGACAAGCCTTTTACCAGTATCGAGGATTTCTGCCTGCGTATCGATCCGCGCCAGGTCAACCGTCGCGTGCTGGAAAGCCTGATCTATGCCGGCGCCTTCGATTGCTTCGGCCAGGATCGCGCCCAGCTCGCCGCCGGCCTTGATCGAATTCTGGGTTATGCCCAGCGCGCGCAGGAAAACAAGCTGAGCGGCCAGTCGGATATCTTCGGCGGCGCGCTGTCGTCCGGTCCGGAGAAGATCGCGCTGCCGCCGTTTTCGCCCTGGCTCGCCTCCGAGCAGCTGCTCAAGGAGTTCCAGGTGCTCGGCTTCTACCTGACGGCGCACCCGCTCGACAGCTACAACAACATCCTGCAGAAGATGCGGGTCCAGACCTTTGCGGAGTTCTCCGCCGCAGTGAAGCAGGGAGCAACCAATGCCCGCCTTGCCGGAACTGTGATTTCGAAGCAGGAGCGCAAGACCCGCACCGGCAACAAGATGGGGATCATCGTCTTTTCGGATTCGTCCGGACAGTTCGAAGCCGTGCTGTTCTCCGAAATGCTGAACCAGTACCGCGATGTGCTGGAGGCCGGGAAATCCTTCGTGCTCACCGCCACCGGCGAAGAGCGTCCGGAAGGCGTAGGGCTGCGCTTGCAGACGATCCAGTCGCTCGAGGAGAAATCGCTGCAGATGCAGAAGGCGCTGCGCGTTTATGTTCGCGATTCCGGCCCGCTGCGCGCCGTTGCAGCACATCTGAACGCCAAGGGCGACGGCCTCGTCTCCTTCATCGTCATCAAGGAGGACGGCAAGCGCGAGGTCGAGGTGGAGCTGCCGCAGAAATACCGCATCACGCCGGAAATCGCCGCCGCCTTGCGCGCCGCCCCCGGCATTGTCGATGTCGAGCTTGTCTAGGTCGTGAACTGAACCTGCACTTTGAAGCGCTCAGTTCTTCAAGGAAAGCTTGGGTGATCTGCTCCGCTAGCCGTGCCATCTCGTCGGCCGGAATCTGCAGCACGCCATGCTCGGCCATGAGTGCGTGGTACTGTTGCTCCTGGAGCGGAACGCCTGCGGGCAGAGGGACCACATGGAAATGGATGTGGCTGTTGGCTTGCTGGCTGCCCAGCGAAAGAACGTAGATCCTTTCGGCCTTGAGTAGCTTTTTCAGAGCACGAGACAAGACGTGTATATGCCTTTGCAATCGCAGGTATTCTTCGGTCGAGAGATCCTGCGCCAAGTCTTCGCGGTGTTTCTTCGGGGAAACCAAGCAGTATCCGGGCAATGTTGGATACTTGCTGAGAAAGATGATTGTCTCCTCATCCTCGAAAATGCGATGATGGAAGAACGCGGGATCTCCGCTCACCACACCGCAGATAAAGCAGGGCCGTGTCGTGATATCACGCAGGTATCCATCGAGATCGAACGGCGTGCGCTTGCTCATGCTGAATCTCATCAGGGCCATGTGCATAAATCAAGATTTCCTGCGCTCGCTCTCAAGCGAAGGTCGTTTGAGCGCCTTCGCCGCATCTTGCGTGTAGCGGCACTCTAACGCGTGATCGTGATGAAATCCGTGCCGGCGCCGGTCTCCGGGCCGATGCCGGTGTCGGAGATCGTCAGCGTCGAGCCTTTGGCCAGCATGCCGTCGATCCGGCTGCGTGTTCCGTCTGGTATTGTGATGCGGTCGAGCGCATCGGCGATCGGCGTACCGCCGGTCACGATCGAGCTCTCGTTGGCGACGATCCCGAGCCGCTTCATCGCCTGCCTGGAAAGATTGTTCTTGAGCGTCACGCCCAGCCAGTCAGCCCTGCCGTTTTCGACGTCGACGGCGTGCAGCGTGAAAAAATGCGTGCCGAGCGCCTGCCGCGGATTGCCGATCGTGATCGGCGCCTCGAAGACCGGTTTGAAATCCTGGCGCACCATGATGACGCCATTCGGCGGTTCGCCCTTGCCTGCCGCCGCGTAAATTTCCCTCAGGAGAGTGTCGCTGACGAGCGCCTTGTCGTCCTTGAACTGCATGGATCGAAGCGCTTTGAAGGCATTGATGGCCTGAATGGTTGCAGCACCGAGAAGCCCATCAGGAGCGCCGGCGGAAAAGCCGAGCTGGTTGAGATAGGTCTGGATATTGATCACCGTCTCGCGCTCGGTGCGGCGGGTGATGAGAATGCGGATCGGATTGGTGTTTTCCGGTACTGCGGCCCGCGCGACCGGAGGAGGCACTGCGCTGTTCATCGCCAGTCGAACCGGCTCGCCGCCGGTTTCGCCGATCGCCGGACGCAGTGCCGCATCCGAAAGCAGCAGCGGCGGTTCCGGCAGATCGGGACGGAAGAGATTCGGATGCGCAACCGGCTCGGGCGCCACTTCCGCATCGCTGATGATGACCGGCACGCTGAGGCTCGTCATCTGGTAGAGCTGTTTGGCAAAGGCGGCGGGCATGCGCACGCAGCCGTGGGAGGCCGGATTGCGCGGCACAGAATTCGATTCATGAAGCGCGATGCCGGACCAGGTCAGCCGCTGCATCCACGGCATCGGAGCCGCCGAGTAGAGGTTGGACTCGTGATATTTCTGCTTCTCGAGCACGGAAAAGATGCCGCTCGGCGTCGTGTGGCCGGCCTTGCCGGTCGAGACTTTCGACGTTGCGATCACATCCGCGCCGTCATAGACGGCAAGCGACTGCTTGTCCTTTGAAACGAAGATTTGCAGCGTGCGGGCATCCGCCGCAAAAGCGGGGTGATGCACGAGTGCGGTCGCCGACAGCAAGCCGAGGCCGAAAACAAAACGCGAGAACATGTTAGCCAACCAATACGCAATACTTGACCGGCATATTACGGCACGATGCTTAAGGAAGGCTTGAGCATTGGTCGCTGGATCGGCGTTCACGCATTGGTGATCTATAGCCGGCTCAGCATGTAGTTGCGATTGCCAGATTATCCGTCGCGTTTGCCGCTGCCGAACGTGGAGCCGGTCTCCACGGTCTTCTTGCCAAATTTCTCGCGCAGCTTGTCCATCGCGGCTTCCGCCGCCGCCCGACGCGTGGATTGCTGGTCGATGAGATCCGGCGGGTCGGCGCGTGCCGGGTCGCAAAGGTCGGTGACGCCGATGCCGATCAGGCGGAATTTCGTGCCGTCCGTTTCCTTCTCCAGAAGCTCGATGCCGGTGTGGAAAATCCTGTCGGCAAGCTGCGTTGGGTCCTCCAGCTTGCGGTTGCGTGTACGGGATTTGAAGTCCGCCGTCTTCATTTTCAACACGACGGTGCTCCCGGCAATGCCGCTCTTCTTCAGCCGCCAGGAGACCTTCTCGGAGAGACTGCGCAAGATCGGCACCAGATCCTCATAGCGCGAAATATCGTCGAAGAAGGTCGTCTCCGAGGAGACGCTCTTTGCCGGATCGTTGAGGTGCACCTTGCGGTCGTCGATGCCGCGCGAAAGGCGGGCAAGCCTCTGGCCGATACTGCCGTAGCGGCGCATCAGATCGGTCTCCTCCATCGTCTGAAGCTGGCCGATCGTGCGGATGCCGTCCGCTTCGAGCGTTGCCGCAAAGGCCTTGCCAACGCCCCAGATGGTCGTCACCCGCCGCGGCGCCAGAAACGCCACGGCTTCTTCGCGGCCGATGATGGAAAAGCCCCGCGGCTTCTGCAGGTCGGAAGCCACCTTGGCGAGGAACTTGCAGTAGGACAGCCCGACGGAAACCGTGATGCCGATCTCCTTTTCCACGCGGCGGGCGAATTTCGCCAGCGTCCGCGCCGGCGGATCGTGGTGCAGGCGCTGGGTGCCGCCGAGTTCGAGGAATGCCTCGTCGATCGAAAGCGGCTGCACCAGCGGCGTCAGCTCCTGCATCATGGTGCGGATCTCGCGGCCGACCTTGACGTATTTCTCCATATCGGGGCGGATGACGACCGCCTGCGGGCACGCCTCCAGCGCCTTGAACATCGGCATGGCGGAGCGGACGCCGTGGATGCGGGCGATATAGCAGGCAGTGGACACGACGCCGCGCTTGCCGCCGCCGATGATGACCGGCTTGTCGGCAAGCTCCGGATTGTCGCGCTTTTCGACCGCGGCGTAGAAGGCGTCGCAATCGATATGCGCGAGCGTCAGATCGTAAAGCTCCCTGTGCCGCACGAGACGCGGGCTGCCGCAGGCCATGCAGCGGCGTGCCTCGCCCTTCTGCTCGGCAAGGCAGTCGCGACAGAAGCCGGGTGTCTTGTCAGGCGTTGGCGTCATCGTGATGAGAACAAAGATTGAACATCGAGAGATTACGCCTTAAGCTTCCGAGTCTCAAGAGACGGGAGAGGTTTGGCTTTGGACATCGATCTGCGTTTTGAGCCGGTGACGCCGGAGCGCTGGACGGATTTCGAGACGCTCTTCGGTCCGCGCGGCGCGTTCTGCGACTGCTGGTGCGTGGCGCTGAGGCTGCCGCATGCGGTGCGCACCAAAATGCGGCCGGAGGAGCGGAAAGAGCATATCAAAAGCCGCATCGCCGCCGGTCCGCCGCCCGGCATTCTCGCCTATGCGGATGACCGGCCGGTCGCCTGGGTGCAGATCGGTCCGCGCCATGACGTTCCGCAGTTCAACTCACCGCGCGTCGTTTCCCGGCCGCTAGAGGATGGCGATGCACTGGACGCGTCCATCTGGGCGATCAGCTGTTTCTTTCTTGCAGCACCGTTGCGCGGCAAGGGCCTCAGCCACCATCTGCTGCAGGGCGCAATCGACCACGCGAGGCAGAACGGCGCGCGCTATCTCGAAGGCTGCCCCATCGATCATACGAAGCAATCAAAGTCGGTCACGCTCTGCATCGGCTCGACCGCGATCTTCGATGCGGCGGGCTTCGAGCCGGTGGCGCGGCGAAAGGACGGCCGGCCGCTTATGCGGCTGGAATTGCAGCAGTGAGGCTTCGAGCCGCGTTGGCTTCGGCAAAATGCCGTCCGATCATGGATGCGGCTTCGTTCCAGTTGTTGACGCGTGGAGTGCCGTCCATCGCCGCAGGCGCGAAACGGTGAATTTCGGAGACCGGCATCAGATGTAGCAGAAGGCAGTTATCGACATGTTCGCGCACCGAATGAAGATTGACCGCCATGTCGTCGATGAAAGCGACGGGCAGGGGGCGAGCGCCATGCAGCATCTTGACGATCGGCCCTTTCGGCTCACGCGCCGCCAAAAGAGGGTGGGTCAGGCCGAAGCGGTCGAGCAGCCGCCGCCGCTGATCGGCATAGACCGGCGGCATTGCGGTCAGGAAAACGATATCGGCCTCGGCGGAGAGCCTGCTGAGCGTCTCCGCGGCCAGTGAAACCGGCAACTGCCACTCTTCCTGCCGTTCGAAGAAGGTTTCGACCAGCCGGCTGACGTGGATATCCTCGAGCGCAACCCCATCTTTAGAAACGATATTGCCATGAAGACGGAAGGAACGCGGCAAAAGCTCATGCCCTTCGCTGAGAAGAAACCGCTGGAAAGGATCGATAAACTGCAGCACGACGTCATCGACGTCGCAGACGATCAGCGGCCGGTCGCCGAGCCGCACATGCGAGATGTCGAAGGTCACGGTCTCCATTGCGCTCAGTATTCTCCGGAATCGAGGCCGGGAGAGGAGAAATGCCGCCACGCGGCAGTGAGCGTATCAGGCGCCGTGCCGGTCGTTTGGCAGAAAGCCACCGCCGTCGGCTCGTGGTTCATCAGGAAATCCAGCATGCCGGCAAGGAAGCCCGGATCGTTGATGGCGTTGCGGACCTGGGCAGGCTCCACGCCCGTCAGCGCCAGGAAACGCGAGAACATGTCGGGCTCGTTTGCCAGCCAGCCGAGAACGGCGATCGCCGTTTCCTGCGGGTCTGTGGCTAAATGTTTGGAAGTCTTGAAGTTGCTTTGCATTTCGCTGGGTAAGTTACCTTTTCTTCAACCAAATACCGGTAGTTTACCACTATCGGTTTCCCGGATTCGCGCGCGCAGTGTTCTGTCACGGCGCGATCGGCTGCAGGGACGAGACGTAGGGACAAGCGTGCAATGCCCAAACAGGTGATGATTGTAGAAGATAACGAGCTCAACATGAAGCTCTTTCGCGACCTGATCGAGGCGTCCGGCTATACGACGATTCAGACCCGTAACGGAATGGAAGCGCTTGATCTTGCTCGAAAATACAAGCCGGACCTGATCCTGATGGATATCCAGCTTCCGGAGGTTTCCGGCCTGGAGGTCACCAAATGGCTGAAGGAAGACGACGAACTGCATGTCATCCCGGTGATCGCGGTGACCGCCTTTGCCATGAAGGGCGACGAGGAGCGTATCCGTCAGGGCGGCTGCGAAGCTTACGTGTCCAAGCCCATCTCGGTTCCGAAATTCATTGAAACGATCAAGACTTATCTCGGTGATGCATAGCGCATCTGAAAGACGTTTATGACGGCGCGCATATTGGTGGTTGATGATATTCCGGCGAATGTGAAGCTGCTCGAAGCGCGGCTCCTCGCTGAATATTTCGACGTGCTGACGGCCGCCGACGGTTATCAGGCGCTGGCGATTTGCGAGCGCAACCAGGTCGATCTCGTCCTGCTCGACGTGATGATGCCGGGGCTCGACGGCTTCGAAGTCTGCGCGCGCCTGAAGGCGAACGCGAAGACCTCGCATATTCCCGTCGTGATGGTCACGGCGCTCGACCAGCCGGCCGACCGCGTGCGAGGCCTGAAGGCGGGCGCGGACGATTTCCTAACCAAGCCGGTGAACGACCTGCAGCTCATCTCCCGCGTAAAGAGCCTTTTGCGCCTGAAGACGCTGAGCGATGAACTGCGTATCCGCGCCGAAACGGCTGAGACGATGGGGATCGACGACCTCATCCGCGCCGGCGAAACACGTCCGGAAGAGGCCGGTCAGATTTTGCTGGTCGACAGCCGCGCCAATTCGCAGGAGCGCGTCATCAAGGCGCTGAAGCCGATTGCCGACGTGACCGCCATCTCCGACCCGCAGGCAGCTCTGTTCGAAGCCGCCGAGAACGCCTTCGAACTTGTGATCGTCAATGCCAATTTCGACAATTACGATCCCTTGCGGCTCTGCTCCCAGTTCCGCTCGCTGGAGCGTACCCGCTTTCTGCCGATCCTGATCATGACGGAGCAGGGCGCAGATGACATGGTGATCCGGGCGCTCGATCTCGGCGTCAACGACTACATCGTCCGTCCGGTCGATCCGAATGAACTCGTCGCCCGCAGCCTGACGCAGATCCGCCGCAAGCGTTTCAACGACCGTCTGCGCGCGAGCGTCAAGCAGACGATCGAACTTGCTGTCACCGATCCGCTGACAGGCCTCAACAACCGCCGCTATCTCGACAATCATCTCAAGGTTCTCTTCAACCGCTCGATGGCGCGGGGCCGGCCGCTTTCCGTGCTCATCACCGACATAGACCGCTTCAAGCAGGTGAACGACACGCACGGCCACGATGCTGGCGACGAAGTGATCAAGGAATTTGCCAATCGCATCCGCTCGACCGTCCGCGGCGCCGATCTCGCCTGCCGCTACGGCGGCGAAGAGTTCGTCGTGGTGATGCCGGATACGTCGCCCGAGGTGGCCGCTGCGGTTGCCGAGCGTCTGCGGGCCTCCGTCGAAAGCATTCCTTTCGAGCTGAAATCGGCGGGGCAGGAGCTGAAGGTCACCGCCTCCTTCGGCATTTCTTCGCGCCTCTCTTCGGTCATCACGCCGGATCAGCTTATGAAGCAGGCTGATCTTGCTCTTTATGAAGCAAAGAACACCGGCCGGAACCGCGTCGTTGCTGCTGCGGCTTGACGGCAATACTGTTTCAAGAACGGCTCCGGACACCGTTTTCCACCGGAAAAGGGTGAAGCTTACAAATTTGTAATCGTCGCGCAGGCAAAAGACATATTTCTTTTGTGGAAAAGATCTGGAAATGGATTTCTGCCTTCGGTGACCTTCTTATGGTGCATCTCCGGCGGCGGGAAGAACAAAGGCGTACCGCCAAAGAATACACCCATCGCGACCGGTAACTGTGCAAGCAGTGCTATTTCCTCAGCGAAAATGTTGCGACATTACGTAACGTCAGTATCCGACAAAGTTACTGCTATGTGCCTATAGGTTTCTTCGCAAAACTGGTTCATTTCCTGAGCGCCTAAGTCATTCGGCTGATCTCCACCTGCCCCAAAATTGGACTTTTAACCATAGGAGCAGGCAGGAATTTCTCATCATTAAGAATTTGTTGATTTTCTTTCTTTTTTGCGCAAATTATCGGCTCATAAGAGAAAGTGCTCCCTCTTGAGGAGCCCGCATACCCCATGATGCTCAGGTCCGCCGCATCTCCTGGGTCGTGGGGTCGGTCGGCTAGCATGCAACTTACGCGGTTCCTCGTGCCGCGTTGCCTGCTGGCCGACCCCTTATCGGAAAAACGCCGTCGTTCCCATCATAGGGAAAGACGGCGTTTTTGTTTGCGCTTTTGCGGAAAATAACAATCCAGAAATGAAAAAAGCGCGCAACCATGTGGCGCGCGCTTCCTGAAAGAACCTGAAATCAAGGGTTACTTGATCTTGGTTTCCTTGAACTCAACGTGCTTCTTAGCAACCGGGTCATACTTGGTCTTCGTCATCTTGTCCGTCATCGTACGGCTGTTCTTCGTCGTGACGTAGAAGAAACCGGTGTCGGCCGTCGACAGCAGCTTGATCTTGATTGTGGTAGCCTTGGCCATGGTCGTCCTGCCTTTAAGAAAATGAAAGCCGTGGAAAGCCGGATGGGCTCCACGGCAAATTCTGGCGCGAAACTACGAATCCAGCCCGAAAAGTCAAGCCCGCTTTCGGAGGAAAAGCAGCCTTATGCCCGCCAGCAAGGCATAAAGGCCGAAGAAACAGGCAATCGCCCATGCAAAACCATTGTTTCCGGCAACGTCGATAGCAACTCCGATCGCCTGCGGGCCGGCAACGGTGCCGACCGCATAACAGAAGACGAAGGCGGCATTCGCCGCCGCAAGGTCGGATCCTGTTAGCCGGGAGCCGAGATGGCTGAGGCCGACGGTATAGAGACCGGCAACGCAGCCGCCCCAGAAGAGCAAGACCCCTGCCATCATGATCCAGCTGTGGGAGAGCAGCGGCAGCATCAGCGAGCCGATGAGGCCCATGAAGGCCATGGCGGCAAGCAGCGGGCGCTTGTCGGAAATCCGATCGGAGAGCATTCCGACCGGGATCTGAAAGATGACGTTGCCGATGCCCATGACCGTCAGCAGCAGTGCCGCCTGAGATTCGGTGAAGTTCGCGCGGATCGCATAGATTGGAAACAGCGAAAGGCCACCCGCCTCGACCGCGCCGAAAATGAAGACCGCGGCTGTTGCCGTCGGCACCAGGAAGACGTAGCGCATGAAATGCAGTTCCGGCTTCTCTTCGAGGATCGGGCTTTCGTGCCGCGCGATAAAGATCGGAATGGCCGCAAGCAGAATCGCGGCCGCACCGACAATAAATGGGAGAATTCCATCGCTGCCGAGAATCGAAAAGAGCAGAGGCCCCGCCGCGAAGCCGAGCGAAAGCACCGTCGCGTAAATACCAAGCACGAATCCGCGTTTCGTGGGCGGTGAGGCGGCGTTGATCCAAAACTCGGACAGGATGAACAGGGTGGTCGTCGCACCGTGGAAGGCAAAGCGAAGAGGAAACCAGAGCCAGAAATCCTCGGCGTAGTAAAATCCGAGCGAACTGAGCGCCGAAATCACCACCGCCCAGAGCATGGTAGGGGCCACTCCGTATTGATGCGCGAGTTTCGTTGTGATCGGGGCGGCGGCCATGGCGGCGACCCCCGCCATGGCCGTATTCAGGCCGATGAGCGTTGAGGGGATGCCGCGTTTTTCCAGGATGATGCTGAGAAGCGGAAGGCCGAGGCCGATCGCGATGCCGACAGCGGAAATCGACGAGACGGCGGCAACCAGCGACGGCCAATGGATTTCTTCGACATCGCCAGGTGTGCCGTTTCTCGGCTGAGACATGAATCCATCCTTGAATGACTGAAACGAATCGCCCGTTTTGTGGCACATAGAAAGGCACATGCGTGCCAAATCCAAGTGACGGGCTGTGCTTTATGGAAAGTCCGGCGCCGATGGCAATAGATCAAATAATCCAGCTCATGTTCACTCAGGACTGGCGCTGCAACCTTGCAGCGCCGGCGAGCGTTGCCCACTACACGCGAATTATGTCTGGACGGTGAAGGTGCAGGACTGCTTACGATGAGCGCCCGCGGCCGGGGATATCGTAATCATCGTGGTCATCGCTCTGGCCGCCGAAACCATGCAGGCGCAGCGCCCATTGCAGGCCGATCACGCCGCCCTTGATCGGCTGGATCGAGGCCAGGGCGGTCAGAACGGTGATAGGAGCCCAGATTGCCAGCGTCAGCCAGAGCGGCAGCGGCCAGATCATGTCAGTCATCATGTAGCCGCCGACCACGACGTGTCCGATAACGAGGATCACGAGATAAGGCGGCAAGTCGTCGGAGCGGTGGTGGTGCATGGCCTCGCCGCAGGCGGCGCAATGGTCGACAGGCTTCAGGAAAGCCCTGAAAAGCTTGCCGCTGTTGCAGTGCGGACAGCGGTTCAGCATGCCGCGAATGATGGAGCGGCCGAGCGGACGCTCGGTCTTTTCTGCATCCCCATAGCGGACCGGTTGTTCGGTCGAGGCAGTGGTCATGATCGTTCCTTTTCGAGCGTCCCTACACGCATGGAGCGCCGCAAGCCCGCCTCGCGGGCAAGGGACGCTCCTTACTTCAAATGCAGAGCATCCCGAAAGAAGGACGCCCTATCGCCGCCCTCTTGGCGGCCTTGTTCCGGCCATCTTGCGGGCCTGCCGGTTGTCCCGGCGGCCTGCCTTGTGGAACGAGCGCACTGCCGTCGGCATGTTGCGTCCTTCGCTGACCATCTCGAAACGAAGCGCGCCGGCGAGCGGGATCGCTTCGGCAAGCTTCACGGTGACATCATCTCCGAGACGGTAGCCCAGTCCGGTCTTCTCACCCGACAGCGCCTGATGCGCCTCGTCGTAGATGAAGTAGTCCGTACCGAGCGTAGATATAGGTACGAAGCCGTCGGCTCCATAGTCAGGGAGGGCGACAAATAGTCCCGATTTCGTGACGCCTGATACGCGCCCCTTGAACTCTTCGCCGACCCGCGTGCTGAGATGGTGGGCGATCAGCCGGTCGACCGTCTCACGCTCCGCGGCCATTGCACGGCGCTCGAAGGTGGAGATTTCGGCGGCGATGTCGTCGAGTGCGGCTTCCTCCTCCGGCGTGATGGCGCCTTCGCCGAGACCAAGCGAGCCGACCAGCGCGCGGTGGACGATCAGGTCCGCATATCTCCGGATCGGCGAGGTGAAGTGCGCATACTTCATCAGGTTCAGCCCGAAATGGCCGATGTTTTCCGGGCTGTAGATCGCCTGGCTCTGCGAGCGCAACACCATCTCGTTGACCATCGTCTGATGCGGCGTGTTCTCGGCCTTTGCCAGGATGCCGTTGAAGCTGTTCGCCCTCACATTGCCGCCCTTGGCAAGCGAGATGCCGAGCGTCGCCAGAAAGTCGCGCAGGATCTCCTGCTTGGCAAGCGTCGGGCTATCGTGGATGCGATAGATCAGCAACTGGCGCTTCTTTTCGAGCGTTTCGGCCGCACAGACATTGGCCTGGATCATCATCTCTTCGATGAGCTTGTGCGCGTCGAGCCGCGGCGGCACGAAGACGCGGTCCACTGTGCCGTCCGGCTTCAGCAGGATCTTGCGCTCGGGCATGTCGAGCTCGAGCGGCTGGCGCTTGTCGCGGCCGCGTCTTATTATCTCGTAGGCATGCCAGAGCGGCTTCAGGATCGGTTCCAGCATCGTCCCGGTCTTGTCATCCGGCGTGCCGTCGATCGCCGCCTGCGCTTGGCTGTAGGAGAGCTTCGCCGCGCTCTTCATCATGACGCGGTGGAACGTATGCCCGGCCTTCCGGCCATCCTTCGAGAAGACCATGCGCACGGCAAGCGCCGGGCGGTCGACGCGTTCCTTCAGCGAGCAGAGGTCGTTGGAAATGCGCTCCGGCAGCATCGGCACGACACGATCCGGGAAATAAACCGAATTGCCGCGCTTCAGCGCTTCGCGGTCGAGTGCCGAATTGGATCTCACATAGTAGGATACGTCGGCGATCGCCACGGTGATGATCACGCCGCCGGGATTGTCGGGGGAGGGGTCCGGTTCAGCATAGACCGCGTCGTCGTGGTCCTTCGCATCGGCCGGGTCTATCGTGATCAGCGGCACGTCGCGCCAGTCTTCGCGATGCGACATGGTCGCGGGCTTCGCCGCTTCGGCTTCATCGATCACCGCCTGCGGGAAGACATGCGGAATGCCGTGCGCGTGGATCGCGATCATCGAGAGCGCCTTCTCCGAGGCGACGGAACCGACGACCGACAGCACCTTTGCGCGCGGTAGGCCGATGCGTCCGAGGCGCGCGATCTCGACTTCGACCAAATCGCCATCCTTGGCGCCGCCGGTATCATCCGGATCGATCAGCATTTCCTCGCCGCGCCGTTCGATCGGCAGCAGCCGTCCGGCGCCGCCGGGTGCCGTGCGGAAGACGCCCATGGTCGCGCCGCGGCGCTTGTCGATGATCTTGATGATGCGCGCGGTATAGGCCGGCCCGCCGCGGTCGGCCGCCGGAAATATCTTCGCCACCACGCGGTCGCCCATGCCGGCAACAGGGGCCTTGCCTTTGCCCTGACGCCCGGCCGGCGACGTCTGTCGGATCGCGACAGCGGGCGCAACGCCCTGATCCTCCGGCCATTCCGCCGGCCGGCCGATCAGTTCGCCGTCCTTGTCGCGCGTCGTGATGTCGAGCACCGTCACAGGCGGCAGCGCGCCCGGCCGGATGAGAGACTTGCGCGTCTTCTGCAGCATGCCTTCCTGTTCGAGATCCCGCAGCATGTGCTTGAGTTCGACGCGACTATGGCCCTTGAGCCCGAATGCCCTGGCGAGCTCGCGTTTGGACGCCTTTTGCGGATGCTCGGCGATGAAGCGCAGGACGACTTCGCGCGACGGCAAGGCGCCGTGCACGATGTTCAGCGGCTCGACCGCGGGGGCATCCGGGCTCGCGCGGCCGATTTTGCCCATGGTCTTCGTTCTTTCGCGCGGGATCCTGCTCACACTCAGCTCTTCTTCGTTTTCGCGGGCGCCTTTGCTTTTGCCTTTGGTTTGGCGGCCGTCTTCGCCGCCTTGCCTTCGGCCGCGGCGGCCTTTGCCTTCGGTTTTGCTCTGCCCTTTGCCACCGGCGCCTTGCCGGCCTTGGCGGTGATCAGCGCCAGCGCTTCCTCGACCGTGATTGCCTGCGGGTCCTTGCCCCTTGGCAGCGTAGCGTTCACCTTGCCCCAGCTCACATAGGGGCCGTACTTACCATCACGAACGGTGATCGCTCCGCCATCGGGATGTTCGCCCAACGCCTTCAGCGCAGCTGGTGTTCCACGGCCGCCCGGCGCCTTGTTCGCTTTCTCGGCAATCAGCGTCACTGCGCGGTTGAGGCCGATCGAAAACACGTCCTCGACGCTTTCCAGGTTGGCATAACCGCTGTCGTGCAGGAGGAACGGCCCATAGCGCCCGATGCCGGAGGAAATCATCTTGCCGGTTTCGGGATGCTTGCCGATATCGCGCGGCAGTGAGATCAGGGCCATCGCCTTCTCGTAGTCGATGTCTTCCGGCTTCCAGCCCTTCGGCAGCGAGGCGCGCTTGGCATCCTTGCCGTCGCCGCGCTGGATGTATGGACCGAAGCGGCCGGAGCGCAGCGTCAGTTCCTCGCCGGTCACGGGATCGGTGCCGAGGTTCTTCGGCTCGTTCTGTGCCCCGCCTTCGGCTTCCCCACCGTTTTCGGAGGAGAGCTGGCGGGTATAGTTGCATTCCGGATAGTTCGAGCAGCCGACGAAGGCGCCGTATTTGCCGAGCTTCAGCGACAGGTTGCCGGTGCCGCAGACCTGGCAGATGCGCGGATCGCTGCCGTCTTCCCGCTTCGGGAAGACGAGCGGCGCAAGCGACTCGTTCAGCGAGTCGAGTACGTTGGTGACGCGCAGTTCCTTCGTGTCCTCGATCTGCGCGAAGAAGTCTTTCCAGAAATCGCGAAGCACCTGCTTCCAGTTGAGCTCGCCTGCCGAAATCCGGTCGAGCTTCTCCTCCAGGTCGGCCGTGAAGTCGTATTCGACATATTTGGTGAAGAAGCTTTCGAGGAACGCCGTCACCAGCCGTCCCTTGGAATGCGGGATCAGCTTGCGCTTGTCGATGGTCACATATTCGCGGTCGCGGAGCGTTGCGAGCGTTGCCGCGTAAGTGGAAGGACGGCCGATGCCGAGTTCTTCCATTTTCTTGATCAGCGTCGCTTCCGAATAGCGCGGCGGCGGTTCGGTGAAATGCTGCGTGGAATTGATCTTCTGCTTTGCGAGGTTCTCGCGCGCATTGATCTCCGGGAGGCGGCCGCCCTCTTCGGCGTCGTCGCTCTGCTCGCCGTCTTCCTTCTGGTCGGTATAGGCCGCGATGAAGCCGTCGAAGCGGATCACCGAGCCGACGGCGCGCAGGCCAGCCTTCTGGCCATTGTTGTCGGCGGTGATTTCGGCGGTCGTGCGCTCGATTTCGGCAGACGCCATCTGGCTTGCGATGCCGCGCTTCCAGATCAGGTCGTATAGCTTGATCTGATCGGCATCGAGGAATTTCCGGACGCGGTCGGGCGAACGGTTGAAATCTGTCGGGCGGATCGCTTCGTGGGCTTCCTGGGCGTTCTTCGCCTTGGTGGAATAGAAGCGGGCCTTTTCCGGCATGTAGCGCTCGCCGAACTGATCAACGATGGCGTGGCGCGCCGCATCGATCGCTTCGGACGCCATCTGCACGCCGTCGGTACGCATATAGGTGATGAGACCGACAGTCTCGCCGCCGATATCGACACCTTCATATAGTCTCTGGGCGATCTGCATGGTGCGCGATGCCGAGAAGCCGAGCTTGGAGGACGCCGCCTGCTGCAGCGTCGAAGTCGTGAACGGCGGTCCCGGGTTGCGTTTGACCGGCTTTGCCTCGACGCTGTCGACAACATAGGCAGCACCCTCGAGCAGCGCCTTCAGCTTGCCGGCCTCTTCGCCGTTGCCCACCGAGCGCGCCTGCAACCGCTTGCCATTGGCTGCCACCAGCTTGGCCTCGAATTCGTCACCGCGTGGTGTCTTCAGGAGAGCCGAGATGTTCCAGTATTCTTCCGAGATGAAGCGCTCGATCTCGGTTTCGCGGTCGCAAACGAGACGTAGCGCCACCGATTGCACGCGGCCGGCCGAGCGGGCGCCCGGCAATTTGCGCCAGAGGACGGGCGAAAGATTGAAGCCGACGAGGTAATCGAGCGCACGGCGCGCGAGATAGGCATCGACCAGCGGTACGTCGATGTCCCGGGGCTCGGCCATCGCGTCCAAAACCGCCTTCTTGGTGATGGCGTTGAAGACGACGCGCTTCACCGGCTTGCCATTCAGCACGCGCTTCTTGTTCAGGACGTCGAGCACGTGCCAGGAGATGGCTTCACCCTCGCGATCCGGGTCGGTTGCGAGGATGAGCCCGTCGGAAGACTTCACCGCATCGGCGATGTCCTTCATGCGCTTGGCCGAGGCGCTGTCGACCTCCCAAAGCATTTCGAAATCCTGGTCAGGAAGAACAGAGCCGTCCTTGGCAGGCAGATCGCGAACATGGCCGAAGGAGGCGAGCACCTTGTATCCGGGGCCCAGATACTTGTTGATCGTCTTGGCCTTGGCAGGCGATTCCACCACTACAACATTCATCATGATTCTCTAAAAAACTACCGCGCCCGGCGAGGAGGAGAGCGTAATACTTGCCGCTCGAAGAATACCGGCCCCCCGACATGGACAGGGAAATCGTTCCGGTCAAGGGGTTTGCTGAATTTTAGGCGTTGCAACGCGATACTACCAGCGGGCGATTATAAACGCATTGCAATTTACGATATTTGAGTTATCGCTTTTCAAGTGTGGTCAGATGCTTGCCGAGCTGCGCCAGGTCGCCGAAAAGGAAAAGGCGGATATGCTCTGCTATCTCTTGGAAATGGCCTATGTCGAGGCCGGCGAACTTCACAACCGCATGTAAGAGGCTTAGTCACCCATCGCAAGGGAGACGAGGCCGCCGGGATGCCGGTGCCGCCTTCCGGGGATATCGAGCTCGAGCAGAACGAGATAAACCGCCGAGGCGGAGAGCCCAGTATGCCGGCAACCGGTGCCGAAAAAAGATCGAGCTGCGACAGCGGTGCTAGCGTCTCGACCACATCTTCGGGCGTCGCGCCGCCACGCGAGGAAAGGGCAGGCAGCATCGAAAGCGCCGTTTCCGCTGAGCCGAAATGATTGATAAGATCGCGAAAGGTGGCGGGACCGACCTTGTCGGAGCGGATCAGCCTCAGCCGGGCAAATCCGTTGCCGTTCCGTCAGCGCAAGTCCCTGTGGCCTTGCGCTTGCCGCGTCCATCTTATCCCTTCGCCCCGATCTTGCTTTCCGTCCCGCTCAGCAGGCGGGAGATGTTGGCCTTGTGCCTGTAATAGGAGATGGCCGACATGATCGCCATGACAGCTGCAACCTTCTCGGCCCCTAACATCCACAATGCAACCGGAATGACTAGCATCGCAACCAGCGCCGACAACGAGGAATAACGCGTCGAAAAGGCAACCGCGAGCCATACGGCGCCGAAAAGGAGGACCATGACCGGTGCGATGCCGAGCAGCGTGCCGATGTATGTCGCAACGCCCTTACCACCCTTGAAACCGATCCAGACCGGGAAGAGGTGGCCGATAAAAGCAAAGAAGCCGGCAATGATGCCCGCTTCCTCACCAGCAAAATAGGTCATGATCCAGGCAGCGACGGAGGCCTTCAGCGCATCGAGCAGAAGCGTCGCTGCCGCAAGCTTCTTGTTGCCGGTACGCAATACGTTCGTTGCACCAATGTTGCCCGAGCCGATGTTGCGCACGTCACCGAGCCCGGACGCCCGCGTCAGGACAAGGCCGAAGGGGATGGAGCCCAGAAGGTAGCCGATGACGGCCGCCGCGAGCGCCAGCGGCAGCGTAATCTGCCAAGTGGTAAGATCGGATATCATCGTCCCCTCCCGGACCCCTGTTCTTAAAGAGAATGCACGCACTGTCCCGCGACATAGGTCGCGACAGCCCGTCCGCTGAAGCGTGCATCCTCGAAAGGCGTGTTCTTCGAACGCGAGAGAAGCATGTCTTCCGAGACAAGCCAAGGCTCGTCGAGATCGATCAGCGCGATATCGGCTTTTGCTCCCCGCTTCAGCGTTCCGGCATCGAGGCCGAAGATCTGCGCAGGGCGCGTCGACATCGCATCGATCAGCCGCATCAGGCTCACTTGGCCGCTGTGGTGGAGGCGCAAGGCGGCCGCAAGCATGGTTTCGAGGCCGATCGCGCCGTCGGCCGCTTCGCTGAAGGGCAGGCGCTTGGTATCGACATCCTGCGGGTCATGCGAGGAAACGATGATGTCGATCGCGCCTCTCGCCAACGCTTCCACCATCGCCACGCGGTCGTCTTCGGCCCGCAGCGGCGGATAGAGCTTGAAGAAGGTGCGGTATTCGCCGATGTCGTTTTCGTTGAGCGCCAGGTTGTTGATCGAGATGCCGCAGGTGACCTTGGCGCCGCGACGCTTCGCAAGCTCGATCGCCTCCACCGATTCCGGCACCGAAATCATCGCCGCATGATACGTGCCGCGCGTCAGCTGCGCGATGCGAAGGTCTCGTTCAAGAGGAATGAGTTCCGCTTCCTTCGGAATGCCCCCGAGACCGAGCCAGCTCGCAAGCAATCCTTCGTGCATGACGCCTGTCGCGCCGAGATATTTGTCGCGTGTCTCGCAGGAGATGACGGCGCCGAATTCCCGCGCATAGGTCATGACCCGCCGCAGCACCTGCGTGTCGTGCACGCTGGAGCGGCCGTCCGTGAAGGCAACGGCACCGGCTTCCATCAAGAGGCCGATCTCGGTCATCTCCTCGCCGGCCAGATGCTTGGTGATCGCCGCTGCCGGGTAGACGTTGACAAGCGCCGTGTCTCTCGCCGTCTTCTTGACAAATTCAACGAGGGCGATGTCGTCGATGACAGGATCGGTGTCCGGCATCATGATGATCGAGGTGACACCGCCTGCCGCTGCCGCCCGGCTTGCCGAAGCGATCGTCTCGCGATGTTCGGCGCCCGGCTCGCCGATATTGACGCATGCATCGACCAGGCCCGGCGTTGCGACGAGGCCGCTGCATTCGCGAACCGCGGCGCCTTCCGGCGCCCCCTGGTTTTGGGCATCCTTTCCGGCAGCAGCAATCATGCCGTCCTTGACGATGATCGTTCCGATCTCATCGAGATTGCGCGAAGGATCGATGATGCGGACATTCTTGAGAACGATCGAGTTCGTCATGCGCGCGGCCCCCGGTTCTGAGACACAAGCAAAGTCTCCATCACCGCCATGCGCACAGCGACCCCCATTTCTACCTGTTCGGCAATCACGCTCTGCGGTCCGTCCGCCACTTCGGAGGAGATTTCCACCCCGCGGTTCATCGGTCCCGGATGCATCACCATCGCATCGTCCTTGGCGGCCTTCAGCGTTTCCGCATCCAGACCGTAGAAATGGAAGTATTCGCGCACCGAAGGCACGAAGGCACCGGACATCCGCTCGCGCTGCAGGCGCAGCATCATCACCACGTCGACGTCCTTCAGTCCTTCCTTCATCGAGTGGAAGACCTCGACGCCCATCTCCGCAATGCCGGCCGGAAGCAGCGTCGCCGGTGCGACGACGCGTACCCGCGCGCCCATGGCGTTCAGAAGCAGGATGTTCGAGCGCGCCACCCGTGAATGGAGCACGTCGCCGCAAATCGCGACGATGATGCGCGACAGCTTGCCCTTGGCGCGCCGGATCGTCAGGGCGTCGAGCAGTGCCTGCGTAGGATGCTCGTGCTGTCCGTCGCCGGCATTGACCACGGAGCAGGAAACCTTCTGCGCCAGCAGTGCCGCGGCACCGGCGCTCGAATGGCGGATGACGAGCACATCCGGCCGCATCGCATTCAGCGTCATCGCGGTGTCGATCAGCGTTTCCCCCTTCTTCACCGAGGAATTGCCGACCGACATGTTCATCACGTCGGCGCCGAGGCGCTTTCCGGCAAGTTCGAAGGAGGATTGGGTCCGAGTCGAGGCTTCGAAGAAGAGGTTGATCTGCGTCAGACCTCTCAGCGTCGACGTCTTCTTTTCGCGCTGCCGGCTGATCTTGACGGCCTCGTCCGCCTTGTCGAGCAAATAGGTGATATCCTGCTCCGTGAGGCCTTTGATGCCGATGAGGTGGCGGTGGGGAAAGAAGACCATGAACCTGCCTCTTGCTGTGTCACGCGCTCTATAAAGAGTGGAGAGGTGAGGGGCAAGCATGTGCTGTGGGCAAAGGCTTATGTCCCCATGCAATTTTGCCCCAAATCCATTAGAGCTGGAGGCGGAAATGCTTAAACTTCCGGTTTCCCTTTGCCTGCCTCTTGCACTAGAAGCGACTCATGACATCCGCTGAAGAAAAACTCGCCGAACTGAACCAGCCAAGCCTCTGGTCCGGCATCAATGCCTACCGGTCCGATCCGCTGATCGTCGACCTGACGGCGGCGCTGCCGCGCGGCACGCGCGAGGACCTGGAAAATATGGGCCGCTATGTGACCTCGCCGGAGGCGCAGGAACTGGCGCGCATGGCAAATCAGGGAACGCCGCAGCTTCGTACCCATGGTCCGCGCGGCGAGCGCCTGGATGTCGTCGAGTTTCACCCCGCATGGCATGCGCTGATGCGCCGCTCGATGTCCGTCGGCCTGCATTCGTCCGTCTGGGATCCGCAGGCCGATGCCGACGCAAAGGATCAGGCGCACAAGATTCGCGCCGCCCGCTTTTATCTGACCGCCCAGCTCGAAGCCGGCCACCTTTGCCCGCTGACGATGACAAGCGCTTCGGTGGCGGCACTCTCCGCATCGCCTGCCGTGCAGAAGGATTGGGCGCCGAAGATTCTCTCGCGCAAATACGATTCTTCGAACAAGCCGGCCATGCAGAAGTCGGCGGTGACGATCGGCATGGGCATGACCGAAAAGCAGGGCGGCACCGACGTCCGCTCCAACAAGAGTGCGGCCGAAAAGGTCAGCGAAGGCATCTACCGCCTGTCGGGCCACAAATGGTTCATGTCGGCGCCGATGAGCGATGCCTTCATCATGCTGGCGCAGACAAAAGAGGGCATGGGCT
Organism: Rhizobium sullae; assembly: GCF_025200715.1. Classification (NCBI taxonomy): domain Bacteria; kingdom Pseudomonadati; phylum Pseudomonadota; class Alphaproteobacteria; order Hyphomicrobiales; family Rhizobiaceae; genus Rhizobium; species Rhizobium sullae. Next base: position 2,043,415 of record NZ_CP104143.1, on the reverse strand, counting down.
GCTTTCTGGTTCCGCGCCTGCTTGAGGACGGCTCCGCCAACGGCCTGCAGTTCCAGCGGCTCAAGGACAAGGTCGGCAACCGCTCCAATGCTTCCTCGGAAGTCGAATTCAACGACACCTTCGGCTTCCTGCTCGGCGGTCCCGATGCCGGCATCCGCACGATCCTCGATATGGTGACGCTGACGCGCCTCGATTGCGCGCTGGCCTCGTCGGGCATCATGCGTGCCTCGCTCGCCGAAGCCGTGCACCACACCCGCGGCCGCAGCGTTTTCGGCAAGATGCTCGTCAATCAGCCGATCATGACCCGCGTGCTCGCCGATATGGCGCTCGACGTCGCTGCCGCGACGGCTCTGTCCTTCCGTCTTGCAGACGCCTTCGACAAGGCGCGCGGCAATGCGGAAGAGGCGGCCTATGCCCGCGTCATGACGCCGGTTGCGAAATACTGGTGCTGCAAGATCGCGCCTGCGCTGATCTACGAGGCGATGGAGTGCATCGGCGGCAGCGGCTATATCGAGGAGCGCCCGATCGCTCGCCACTATCGCGAAGCTCCGGTCAACGCCATCTGGGAAGGCTCCGGCAATGTGATGGCGCTCGACGTGCTGCGTGTGCTGACGCGAGGCAAGGACCTTTTCGAAACGGTATTCACCGGTCTTGCCCGCGATCTCGGCCCGGCCGGCAAGAAGACGATCGACGTGCTTCGTGCGGCAATGGCGCTCTGCGAACGGGATGAGGGGGCATCCCGCCTGCTAGTGGAACAACTGGCGCTCGCCGCCGCTGCAGCCGAACTCTATCGCCTCGGCGCCGGCCGCATCGCCGACGCCTTCATCGAAACCCGCCTCGCGGGCGGCTGGCGCGCCACCTACGGCATGCTCGATTCCCGCTTCGACGCTACGTATATTGTCGACCTGCTTTATCCGCCGGCAACGTAGGTCGCGCCGGTCAGGATGATCGGGATGGTCACGAACGAGCTCGCGGTCTGGATCGTTGCGGCCGCAGCGTAGAGCGGAGCGTCTCCGCCCATCTGCTTGGCGAGGACATAGCCGTTCATCGCGGTCGGTACGCTGGCGCTTAAGGCGAGCATCACGAGCGGCTGGCCATGGAGGCCGAAGGCGAGACCAATACCGAACATGAGCGCAGGAAAGGCGAGAAGCTTCAGCAGCACGGATACGAGGGCCACGGAGCGCGGCCGAAGAGCGTCGGAAATTCTGAGCCCAGCACCGACCATGATGAGTCCAAGCCCAAGGGAGGACCGGGCAACCAGGTCGACGGTGACCGTCAGCGGCTCATAGACTGGTATTTGTGCGAGATTGACAAGAAGTCCGAGCGCGCAGCCGATGATCAGCGGGTTGGTCACGATCTTCACGAGAAACATCCGCAAGTCGCGCGAAGCGCCTGAGAACCACACCAGCATCCCGACATTGATAAGGTTGATCGGAATGATGACGACCGCCATCACCAACGCGACGATGGCAAGTCCCTGAGGCCCCGCGAGTTTTTCCGCTATCGCGAGGGCGATGAAGGCATTCCAACGTGTGGCCGTCTGGAAAAGGGAGGAATAGGTCGCTGACCCGACGCCGGCGCGGGCGAAAACCGGCCATAGGGCGAAGACAAGTCCCGACATGATGAGGATGGCAAGGATCGATACTGCACCGATCGTGCCCGTCTCCATGCCCGAGAAGTCGGCTTTCGCGAGCGTGAGGAAGAGGAGTGAAGGGAACAGAATGTAGTAGCCGAGCTGTTCAAGCCCCGGCCAGAGGCTGTCGTTGAACAATGGACTGCGGCGGAGCGCAACGCCGAGCACCACAAGAAGGAAAATCGGGAGGATGCTTTCGAAGATTATCAGCATTGGCGGCTCCGGAACGTCTTGCCCCGGTTAACCGGCTGGTGGGATCTTCGCAACCCGTAAATGCACTCGCGGAAACGCTTTTCTCCACAGGGCTTTTGGTTCGCAGGCATCCTCGCCCGTTGTCCGTCCCGCCTTGAGTTGCTAATCACCGTCGGGTGACAGGGTTGGGTTGAAAAGCAATGCTGATTGATGAAGCGGCGGCTGAGGCGCCTTTGGCGACGCCGGTGCCGGAAAAGCGGGTGCGCGACCGCGCCGCGACGGAACGCGCCATTCTGGATGCGGCGAAATCGCTGCTTGCCGAGGAAGGGTTCCAGAATTTCGGCATCAATGCGGTCGCCCGCCGTGCCGGCTGCGACAAGCAACTGATCTATCGCTATTACGGCGGCCTGAACGGTCTTGTCGAAGCGATCGGCGCCGATCTAGGCACCTGGGTTAGGGACCGCATCCCGGAAGATGCCGGCGGCATGTTCCTGCTCACCTACGGCGATCTCATGGAGCGCCTGGCGCTGCTTTTCCTGGAGGCGCTTCGCGACGACCCGCTGATGCGCCGTATCGTCGCCTGGGAGGTCTCGGACAATACCGAGCAGGTGAGGCGGCTTGCTGAATCCCGCTCGAAGGCGCTGTCGCAATGGCTGGAGCGCATGAAGGGCTCGCTGACGCCGCCGAAGGGCATCGATGCCGCCGCCGTCAACGCAATTCTCATCGCCGCGATCCAGCATCTCGTGCTCTCGGCTTCTGCAGGCGGCCAGTGTGCGGGCTTAGCACTGAAGAGCGCCAAGGACTGGGAAAAGGCCGCAACCGCTCTGAAGCGCATCGTTCGCGGTGTTTACGGCTGACGCGGCGTCGCGTTATCCACAGGCGTTCCCCCGCCCGTTAACCTTAACGAATGGTTTACATTGCGCCCTGCCAGTGGACGGGACAGGGTATCCGCAGTCTAAATCTTAGCTGTCGGGATCATGGGAACCAAAGCTGCCAAAGCGATGCTGCTCTTTGCCGCGATGATGTTTTTCGCGATTCTTGCGCTGGACATCGCCGTGCCTGCGCTGGTTCTGAGCGTCATGGCATTGTCGACATGGGCGGTCACTCCCGACGCGTCTTTGAGCCGGCATGAAGGGAAGGCCGCATGAAGTGGTTCCTGGTCTTCTGGTTGGGCCCGATCGCCTTTCTAGGCGGCTGGTACTGGCTTTCCTATTATGACATGAACTTCGGCATCTTCATGCTGACGCGCCAGGTCCATGATCTGACCTTCCAGCTCTATGGCAATGTACTCGGCGTGCCGCCCGAAACCATCCCGCCGCTCGTCGCCCGCGCCATCGCTGTCGACAGCCTCGTCGTCTTCGCCATTATAGGCTTCCGCAAGCGCAGGAAGCTCATTGCCTGGTGGAAGGCGCGTCAAGCCTCGAAATCGTCCGATCTGCCGAGCAGCGAAAGCCTGTCCAGCGCGCCCTGAAGAATGAAGCTGGCGGCCGCCGAATCGATCCGCCCGGCGCGCTTGGCACGCGACACGTCCATCTCGATCAGCGCCCGCTCGGCCGCCACCGTTGAAAGCCGCTCGTCCCAATAGACGAAGGGTAGGGCGGTCTTTTGCTCCATGTTGCGCACGAAGGCTTTCGTCGCCTGGACGCGCGGACCGGCCGAGCCGTCCATGTTCATTGGCAGCCCGATCACGAAGCCGGCGACTTTTTCCTTCGCGGCAAAAGCCAGCAGCACTTCGGCGTCGATCGTGAACTTCTGCCGTTTGATGACCGGCCGCGGCGTTGCAAAGCGCCGCCCGAGATCGGACATCGCGAGCCCTATCGTCTTCGTGCCGAGGTCAAGCCCGGCGATCGCCTGTCCGGGGGCGAGCTCAGCCGCCAGTTCCTCGATCGTCAGCACCGTCATCGTCATTCATCCCGTCAAAAGAAATTGAAGCGCTGCCCGCTTTTCCTTGCGGCCATACCGGATATGTCCTTAGCATCCAACTCTGCTTTTGCATCACGTATTGGAGTGATTCCATGAAGATCACCTGGCTCGGCCATTCCGCCTTCCGCATCGAGACCAAGGCGGCAAAGATCCTGATCGACCCGTTCCTCACCCAAAACCCGTCCTTCGCCGGGCAGGACATCAAGGAGGTTGCGAACGGCATCACCCATATCCTCCTGACGCACGGCCACGGCGACCATGCCGGCGATACTGTTTCGCTTGCGCGCGAGACCGGCGCCGTCGTGCTTGCTAACGCCGATCTTGCCGCCTGGCTGGGCTCCAAGGGCGTCGAGAAGATCGAGATGGGCAATACCGGCGGTACGGTTTCGTTCGATAGCTTCACTGCGACCTTCACCAATGCGCTGCATTCCTCCGCCCAGATCACCGAGGACGGCGTCTCCCATTCGCTCGGCAATGCGAACGGGCTGATCCTGCATTTCGACGACGAGCCGAGCTTGCTGCACATGGGGGATACCGACATCTTCTCCGATATGGCGCTGATCAACGAACTGCACCAGCCGGACATCGGCATCGTTCCGATCGGCGACCGCTTCACCATGGGCGGCGCCGTCGCAGCGCTCGCCTGCCAGCGCTACTTCAACTTCAAGACCGCAATCCCCTGCCACTACGGAACCTTCCCGATCATCGACCAGACACCGGAAAAGTTCGTTGCGGGCCTGGAAGGTTCGAAGACGGCCGTGAAGACGCCAAAGCCGGGTGAGACGCTGTTCATCTAAGCAAAACGCCGTTGCGCACGGCGAACATGGCCTTTATAGCGGGTAGGAAAAATCCTATCGGAGAATGCCATGTCCGTCGATCTTGCCACCGTTAAGCGCGTTGCTCACCTTGCCCGTATTGCCGTTTCGGAAGAAGAGGCAAATCGCATGGTCGGCGAGCTGAATGGCATCCTCGGCTTCGTCGAGCAGCTTTCCGAAGTGAATGTCGAAGGTGTCGAGCCGATGACCTCCGTCATGCCGATGGCGATGAAGAAGCGGACCGACGAGGTGACCGACGGCAGTAAGGCCGAGGACATCGTCGCCAATGCGCCGGTCACCGACCACAATTTCTTCCTGGTGCCGAAAGTCGTCGAATAAGCGCCGGACGCGCCCCTTTCCGACCCCGTTGCCATTCAAAAATTCGAGCGAACACGATGAGCGAACTCACCAGCCTGACCATTGCCGAAGCCCGCGAGAAGCTGTGCGACAAGGAGATCACGGCAACCGAACTGACGGAAGCCTATATCTCGGCGATCGATGCGGCCAATGAACGCCTGAACGCCTATATCAAGATCACGCCCGATCTCGCCCGTGTCATGGCGAAGAAATCCGACGAGCGCATCGCCGCCGGCAAGGCCGGTGATCTCGAAGGCATCCCGCTCGGCATCAAGGACCTCTTTGCGACGGTCGGCGTCCACACTCAGGCCTGCAGCCATATCCTCGACGGTTTCGAGCCGCGCTATGAATCCACCGTCACCCAGAACCTATGGGACGACGGCGCCGTCATACTCGGCAAGCTGAACATGGACGAGTTCGCCATGGGCTCCTCCAACGAGACTTCGTATTATGGCGCGGTCATCAACCCCTGGCGTGCGGCCGGCTCGAACCAGCAGCTCGTTCCCGGCGGCTCTTCCGGCGGTTCGGCCGCGGCGGTCGCGGCCCATCTCTGTGCCGGTGCGACGGCCACCGATACCGGCGGTTCGATCCGTCAGCCGGCCGCCTTCACCGGCACCGTCGGCATCAAGCCGACCTATGGCCGCTGCTCGCGCTGGGGCACGGTCGCCTTCGCATCCTCGCTCGACCAGGCCGGCCCGATCGCCCGCGACGTCCGCGACGCTGCCATCCTCTTGAAGTCGATGGCGAGCGTCGATGCCAAGGACACGACCTCCGTCGACCTGCCGGTACCGGATTACGAAGCAGCCCTCGGCAAGTCGCTGAAAGGCATGAAGATCGGCATCCCGAACGAATACCGCGTCGACGGCATGCCGGAGGAAATCGAGACCCTTTGGCAGCAGGGCATCGCCTGGCTGAAGGATGCCGGCGCCGAGATCGTCAATATCTCGCTGCCGCATACCAAGTATGCGCTCCCGGCCTATTACATCGTCGCGCCCGCCGAAGCCTCCTCGAACCTCGCCCGCTACGACGGCGTGCGCTACGGCCTGCGCATCGACGGCAAGGATATCGTCGACATGTACGAGAAGACCCGCGCCGCGGGCTTCGGCAAGGAAGTCAAGCGCCGCATCATGATCGGCACCTACGTGCTGTCGGCCGGCTACTACGACGCCTATTACCTGCGCGCCCAGAAGGTCCGCACGCTGATCAAGCGCGACTTCGAACTCGCCTTTGACGCCGGCGTCGACGCGATCCTGACGCCCGCCACCCCGTCCTCGGCCTTCGGCGTCGCCGACGAGAACCTCGCCTCCGACCCGGTCAAGATGTACTTGAACGACATCTTTACGGTGACGGTGAATATGGCGGGCCTGCCCGGCATCGCCGTCCCCGCCGGCCTCGACCGCAAGGGGCTCCCCCTCGGCCTTCAGCTCATCGGCAAGCCGTTCGACGAAGAGACCCTCTTCAAGACCGCGCATGTCATCGAACAAGCCGCCGGCAAGTTCACGCCGGCGAAGTGGTGGTAACGGGGCTCATTATCCGCAAGATGACGGCCGCCGACCATGAGGCAGTTGGCACCGTCGGTTTCGCTGCATGGTCTGCAAGCGACGCATTCGAGGAGAGCTAGCTCAATCCTCGGGTCATCGCAAAAGTGCAGCACGAATTCGCGATCTTCCCCTCGCAAACCGACGCCGATATCTATGTAGCGGAGCTTGACAGGAATGTCGTCGGCTGGAGCGCACGAGAAAGTTCGCCAAATTATGTCTCCGACCTCTGGGTGAAGCCGGACCATCAGGGCAGGGGCATCGGCCAAGCCTTGCTTCTGCACCTTTGCGACATAATGGCGGCGCAAGGTCACGTCAAAGTGCGCCTCGATACGCATGCGAAGAACTCAAAGCGATCCGGCTCTATGAGCGCTGCGGCTTCACCATCATCTGGCGCGGTTTGGAATATTCTAAGAATGTGGGCGTCGATCTCGAAAAGGTGCATCTTGAGAAGGCGCTGGCTCTCAAGTAACCAACCGAGGAGGAGGCTTCATGTCGAAATCCGATCTTGCTCAAATGGTCGAGGCTTTTGGCCGCCTAGCGGCAGCGGGCTTCACCATGGGCACTGAATGGCAAGCCGTGCACGAAATCTGCCAGGCCCATGAAGGCGAAACGCCCTTCGATTGGGGTCATGCCCTTTGCCATCGCATCGAAGGCGAGGACTGGAATGCTGATTACTGGTATCGCCGGGCGGGCAAGAAGCGCGCAGCCGGTACCGTGACTGAAGAGTGGTCGGTGATGAAGGCCGAGCTTTCGGAGCAGCTCTGAATCGCACCCTGAGCGCGCGCCGGAAACGACGCGCGGTCAGGGTGATACGGCGAACTATCGGTTGTCGAGCTGCGATCGCACAAGCCTCAGGCCTTGTTCGGTGATCCGGTAGGGTTTTCCGGATTTCGACTTGATCGCCTTCAGCCGTTTCAGCCTGCGGAAAAGCTTCAGATCGAAGCCGGGATAAACCCAGCCGTCGCGGGTGAAGCAACTGGCAGCTTCAAGCTTTTTCCGTTCGTCTCGCCTGATTTCGATGCGGCCGCCCTGGGCCAATAGGTGCAGGATGCGCTGCTCCGTGCGGGAAATGTCCATTTGAATGTTGATCCGGTCTTCGCGCCGTAAGAGCGCGTAAAAAAACGATCCGGCGTTCGCGGCGAACGTCGGGGTTTCGTTTTTTTGGCCCATGCGCGCAAGCAGGCTTGCGGGCAGGGCCTCTACCGGGTCTGAGAAGAGCTCAACATAAGGACTTCGTAGCTCGCCTCGAACACGAGGTCAAGCAAGTGCCGGGCTTCCGGAAAACGGCTGATAACGATGGCACGGCTGCGCAAATCATTGGAAAAGCCGCCGACTCGGTGCTCTACTGAACGTGTTGAGCGGAGGTGCCATTGGTACACATTCGCAATGCCCGCGAGGGCGAAGCGGAACTCTTGAGTGAGATCGGCCTCAGAGCCTGGCAAAAGGCGATGATGGCCATGGGCGAGTCGGACGCGCTGCTGGATGCAGCGCGGAGCGCTTTCGTCAATTTTACACGAAGTACATGGTTGACGATCACCGTCATCGAGTTCAACGGCAATATTGCGGGCTGGGCGGCGCGGGAACATCTGGACGAGACGATTTCAGATTTCTGGATCGATCCGGCCTATACCCGCGAGGGCCTCGGCTCTGCGCTTCTGGAACAGATCGAAAAGGACATCGCCGAGCAGGGTTTCGCGAAGGCGGCAATGCAGACGCATTCGGGAAACACCGAGGCGATCAGCTTTTTCCAGAAGCACGGCTACGCCATCCACTGGCTTTCGATCGCTTATAGCCCCAAGCTCGACCGCGATGTGCCATCGGTCGGATTGACGAAGGCGCTCGGAGCCGAAGGCGACGTCAGCTACGGCCCTGGCTTCTGACGTGCCGAAACCCTTGCACCGGCAGACCATTTCCTTTACCTCACCTGTTGAAAAGAACAGCCTTTCAAAGAGCATCAAATGACCATTGTCGACGTTCGCACGCCTGATCCGAAACGCTTCATCCCCGGCGCCACCGGCGATTGGGAAGTCATCATCGGCATGGAAGTCCATGCGCAGGTGCTGTCCAATTCGAAGCTCTTCTCCGGCGCTTCGACGGAATTCGGCAAGCCGCAGAATTCGAACGTCTCGCTCGTCGATGCCGCCATGCCCGGCATGCTGCCAGTCATCAACGAGGAATGCGTCAAGCAGGCAGTGCGTACCGGTCTCGGTCTGAAGGCCCAGATCAACAAGCGTTCGGTGTTCGATCGCAAGAACTATTTCTATCCTGACCTGCCACAGGGCTATCAGATCTCGCAGTACAAGGATCCGATCGTCGGCGAGGGCAAGATCGTGATTTCGCTCGGTCCCGACCGTCAGGGACAGTTCGAGGATATCGAGATCGGCATCGAGCGCCTGCATCTGGAGCAGGATGCAGGCAAGTCGATGCACGACCAGCACGCTACGATGTCCTATGTCGACCTCAACCGCTCCGGCGTTGCGCTGATGGAAATCGTCTCCAAGCCCGATATGCGTTCGTCCGACGAGGCCAAGGTCTACATGACGAAGCTGCGCTCGATCGTGCGCTATCTCGGCACCTGCGACGGCAACATGGACGAAGGCTCGATGCGCGCCGACGTCAACGTCTCTGTCCGCCGCCCGGGCGAGCCTTTCGGCACGCGCTGCGAGATCAAGAACGTCAATTCCTTCCGCTTCATCGGCCAGGCGATCGAATACGAAGCGCGCCGCCAGATCGGCATTCTGGAAGACGGCGGCACGATCGACCAGGAGACCCGCCTTTTCGACGCGAACAAGGGTGAAACCCGCTCCATGCGTTCCAAGGAAGAAGCGCATGATTACCGCTACTTTCCCGATCCGGACCTGTTGCCGCTCGAATTCGACGATGTCTTCATCAAGGAACTGGAAGCCCACCTTCCGGAGTTGCCTGACGACAAGAAGGAGCGCTTCGTTCGCGAACTCGGCCTTTCGGTCTACGATGCTTCGGTGCTGGTCTCCGAAAAGGCGATTGCAGATTATTTCGAGGCCGTGGCCGAAGGCCGCGACGGCAAGACGGCTGCAAACTGGGTCATCAACGACCTGCTCGGCGCCTTGAACAGGCTCGGCAAGAGCATTGAAGAGACGCCGGTTTCTCCGGCTCAGCTCGGCGCGATTATCGATCTCATCAAGGCGGAAACCATCTCCGGCAAGATCGCCAAGGACCTCTTCGAGATCGTCCTCAATGAGGGCGGCGATCCGGCGGAGATCGTCGAAGCCCGCGGCATGAAGCAGGTGACCGATACCGGCGCCATCGAAAAGGCGGTCGACGAGATCATCGCCGCCAACCCGGATCAGGTCGCCAAGGTTCAGGCCAAGCCGACGCTCGCCGGCTGGTTCGTCGGTCAGGTGATGAAGGCAACCGGGGGCAAGGCCAATCCGCAGGCCGTCCAGGCGCTAGTCAGGGCCAAGCTCGGCATCGAGGAGTAAGATCGTGTATTTCGTGCGCACGGCGAGCGAGCGCGACCTGGAAAAGGTCCGCGCTCTGCTGGGCGAGACGTGGCACGCGACCTACGATGAGCTCTACGGCGCCGATAAGGTGAGGGAATTGCATGACACGTGGCATTCCCTTGTGGCGCTGAAGGCGCGGCTTGCGCGGAAAGACGCCGAGTTCCTCGTTGCCGACAATTGCCGCGATATCGGCGGCATGGGTTATGCCGCCATGTCATCCGAAATACCGAAGACGGTCATGCTGCACATGCTCTATGTCCGCCCGTCCTGCCAGCGGCATGGCATCGGCCGCGATATCTTCGCGGAGATCGAGACATGCTTCCCGGACGCCGAAATCATGCGGCTGGAAGTCGAACCGGGCAACAAGGCGGCGGTCGCCTTCTACCACGCGCACGGCTTCACCGAGGCCGGACGGACGGAAAATTGCGGTCAGGAGCAATCGGGAATTCCAGCACTGATATTCGAGAAGCCTCTTTCGGGTCATTGATGGAAAAGATTGTGGAAACCAGCCTCCTCATTCGCGAAGCCCGTGAAGACGATCTCCCGGAGCTGATCGCCATGTTTGCCGCCGATGATCTTGGCGGTCACGGTGATACGAACGATCCGGCGGCCCTTTCCGGTTATGCCAGGGCTTTTGCTGCCGTAGCTGCGTCGCCCGACCAGACGCTCTACGTCGCAGAGCGCGGCAGCGAGGTCGTCGGCACCTTCCAGACGATGATCACCACGTCTCTGACCGCCCGCGGCTCGTCCTCGATGATCATCGAAGCGGTGCAGACGCGCGGCGACATGCGCGGGCAGGGGATTGGTGCACGGATGATGGAATTTGCGATCGCCGAGGCAAAAGGCCGCGGCATGCGGATGGTCCAGCTGACCTCCAACGCCAAGCGCAAGGATGCGCATCGTTTCTACGAGCGCCTCGGTTTCAAGCCGTCGCATCTCGGCTTCAAGATGGCCTTGAAGTGAGGCTTCGCGTGACGAGAATCGCTGGACAATCCGGCGTTCCGGCGCCATAAGCGAGGGATCGAATTCCAGTCCCGCTCGCCTTCGGCAAGCACGAGGAAAAGACATGAAGAACCTTCTCTTGCAAATCTTCACTTGGTGGAACGGCCAGACGTTAGGCACGCGTTTTGCGACCTGGCGTTTCGGCAAGCGCGTCGGTGAGGATGAATTCGGTAACGTCTACTATGAAGGGGGCATGTCTTCCTACGGCCTACCGAAGCGCTGGGTGATCTACAAGGGCTATGCTGAAGCCTCCGCCATCCCGCCGGGCTGGCACGGCTGGATGCACCACCGCACCGATGTGCCGCCGTCGCAGGAAAGCTACGCCGCCAAGGACTGGCAGAAGACCCATCGTCCCAACCTGACCGGCTCTCCGCAGGCCTACCGCCCGCCGGGATCGCTTGCGGTTTCCGGCGAGCGCCCGCGTGTGACCGGCGACTATGACGCCTGGACGCCCGGCAACTGACATCGCTCTGCGAAGCGGGCCGTCCGGCCCCGCTTTTGGCCACAATTGACCTTTACCCGCAGATTGGCCGCACGAGCTGCGGCCTTTGATCTGAAATGCGCTGGAGACGGGTAGATATGAAGCTTTTCACGCGGAATCATGTCCTGCGTGCCGCCGGGTTGGCCCTGGCGCTTGGCTCTTCCTTCCTGCCGCAGGCGGCGTCTGCCGCACGCATCGACAATCCCGTTGCCGTCTTCTCCGGTCTCGACAAGATCACCGGCCGCATCACCACCTTCGACGTCTACGTCAACGAAACCGTGCAGTTCGGCGCGCTTCAGGTCACGCCGAAGGCCTGCTATTCGCGCGACCAGGCGGAAGCCCAGAAGATCGACGGTTTCGTGGAAGTCGATGAGATTACTCTCGACCGCAAGATCCGCCGCATCTTCACCGGCTGGATGTTCGCCGACAGCCCAGGCCTCAACGCCGTCGAACACCCGATCTACGACGTCTGGCTGAAGGACTGCAAGGCGCAGTCCGAGGTGCCCGCGCCTGTGGGTGATGCGAAGTAGCGCTCCATTCCTATTTCCGCTTAGCTGAAATTCTCGGTGTTGTCGCAAGTCTCTTCTCCCTTTGGGGAAAAGTGCCGGAGCACCAGCGAGGCGATGAGGGGGCGACCCGCTGTGCCTTTAAGCGTGGAGTACTTGGTTCCCCTCATCCGGCTGCCGCCACCCTCTCTCCGTGGGGAGAAGGGAACTCGCGGCTCTCAAAACTCCAGATGCGGTGAATCCATCGCGGCAGCCAGCATCACCGCATAGTCGTCCTTGGGCATGTCGATGGCGCCAAAGGTCTTCAGGTGCTCGGTGGTGAATTGCGTGTCGAGCAGGGTGAAGCCTCTGTCGCGCAGACGCTCGACCAGATGAACGAGACAGATTTTCGAGGCGTCCGTGCGGCGGGAGAACATGCTCTCGCCGAAGAAAGCGGAGCCGAGCGAGACGCCGTAGAGGCCGCCGGCCAGTTCATTGCCGTCCCAAGCTTCGACGGAATGGGCATGGCCCATGCGGTGAAGCATGGAATAGAGCGACCTGATGGTATGGTTGATCCAGGTGCTCGGCCGGCCGGAAGTTGCCTCCGCGCAGGCCGCGATCACTGCGTCGAAATCATGATCGAAGCGGATATCGAAGGGTTGCTTGCGGATGGTCTTCGCGAGGCTTTTCGAGACATGGAAATGATCGAGCGGCAGCACGCCGCGAAGCTCCGGCTCGACCCAAAAGATTTCCGGGTCGTCGGCTGACTCGGCCATCGGGAAGAGTCCGATGGAATAGGCGCGCAGGAGAATCTCCGGGGTAATGCCTGGGGACTTCCTGCGCGAGCCTGCCATTTCCGTTATGCCGGATGGTGGGCCAGGTAGTGTTCCAGCCAGTGGATGTCATAATCGCCATTGGCGATATCCTGGTTGGACACGAGATCCTGGAACAATGGTAGCGTCGTCTTGATGCCATCGACGACGAATTCGTCAAGAGCACGGCGCAGACGCATCATGCATTCCACACGGGTGCGTCCATGCACGATGAGCTTGCCGATGAGGCTATCATAATAGGGCGGGATCTTGTAGCCCTGATAGGCGCCGCTGTCGATGCGCACGCCAAGACCGCCCGGCGCATGGAAATGCGTGATCGTCCCGGGCGAGGGCACGAAGGTGCGCGGATCCTCGGCATTAATGCGGCATTCGATGGCGTGGCCCTCGAAGGTGACCTCTTCCTGCGTGACGGAGAGGCCGCGGCCAGAGGCGACGCGGATCTGCTCGTGCACGAGGTCGATTCCGGTGATCGCTTCGGTAATCGGGTGCTCCACCTGCAGGCGGGTGTTCATTTCGATGAAAAAGAACTCGCCATTTTCGTAGAGGAACTCGATCGTGCCCGCGCCGCGGTACTTCAGCTTCTTCATGGCGTCAGCGCAGATCTGGCCGATCTTCATGCGCTGCTCGACGTTGAGTGCCGGAGAGTTTGCTTCTTCCCAGACCTTCTGGTGACGGCGCTGCAGCGAGCAGTCGCGTTCGCCAAGGTGGATCGCATTGCCTTCGCCGTCGCCGAATACCTGGATTTCGATGTGGCGCGGCTTGCTGAGGAATTTTTCCATGTAGACGGCGTCGTTGCCGAAAGCGGCTGCCGCTTCCGTGCGGGCCGTCGACCAAGCTTCGATAACGTCGGCTTCGGTCTTCGCGACCTTCATGCCGCGGCCTCCACCGCCTGCCGTTGCCTTGATGAGCACCGGATAGCCGATCAAGGCTGCCGTCTTGATCGCATCTTCCGCAGTCTTCACTTCGCCGTCCGAGCCTGGAACGACGGGGATGCCGAGTTCCAATGCGGTCGTCTTGGCGGTGATCTTGTCACCCATGATGCGGATATGGTCCGCCGTCGGACCGATGAAAGTGATGTCGTGGGCATCGAGGATGTCCGCGAATTTCGCGTTTTCCGAAAGGAAGCCGTAGCCCGGATGCACGGCATCCGCACCGGTGATTTCGCAGGCGGCAACGATCTGATGGATGTTCAGATAGCTATCGCGCGAGGGCGGCGGGCCAATGCAGACGCTTTCGTCGGCTAGGCGCACATGCATGGCATCGGCATCGGCGGTGGAGTGAACCACCACGCAGGGAATGCCAAGCTCTTTGCACGCGCGCAGTACGCGCAGCGCAATTTCCCCGCGATTGGCTATGAGGATTTTCGAGACCATGACGTCCGCCTTATTCGATGACGACGAGGAGCTGGCCGTATTCGACGGGCTGGCCGTCCTCGACGAGGATCTCCGTGACCTTGCCGGACTTCGGAGACGGAATCTGGTTCATCGTCTTCATTGCTTCGATGATGAGAAGCGTCTGGCCTTCCTTGACGGTAGCGCCGACTTCGATGAAGGCGCGGGCCCCGGGAGCCGGAGCCATGTAGACAGTGCCGACCATCGGCGCGTTGACGGTGTTGGCCGGGTTGCGCACTGCGGCGGCCGGAGCAGCGGGGGCGGGCTGCGATGCGGCTGCGGAAGAAGCGGCTGCAGCATAGGCCGGAACCCCTATCGGAGCCTGGACGTAATGCGTGTTGCCGGCGCGCGAAACGCGGATACGCAGCTCGTCCTGCTCGACCTCGATCTCCGTCAGGTCCGTTTCGTTGAGGATGTTCGCGAGATCGCGGATCAGCGCCTGATCGATACCTTTTTTCGTCTCAGCCATGAGTGTGCCCTGTCTTCTTCTTATGCCGTGAGGTTCTTCAGCGCGTGCAGCGCCAGGATATAGCTATGGGGGCCAAAACCGCAGATGACACCCTTCACAGCGGGCGCGATCATCGACTTGTGGCGGAATTCTTCCCGAGCATGAACGTTGGTGATGTGGAGTTCCACCACCGGAATGGAAATAGCGCGGATTGCATCGTGCAGCGCGACCGAGGTATGCGTATAGGCGCCGGCATTGAGCACGACACCCGCTGCCTTGCCGTTTGCCTCGTGGAGCCAGTCGACGAGGACGCCTTCGTGGTTGCTCTGGCGGAAGTCGACCTCCAGGCTGAGTTCGCGGCCCGCCGCCTTACAATCCGTCTCGATATCCGTGAGCGTCTTTCCGCCGTAAATGCCGGGCTCTCTGGTGCCCAGCAAATTCAGGTTAGGTCCGTTCAGGACGAAAATGGTCTGCGTCATCGAATGTTCCGTCAAAAGCACGAGGGCCACCTATAGACTCCCCATGCCTTGATTGAAAGCCCTTTGGGGAGGGCAGCCCGAATCGTGCCATCTTTGTCCACATGGCTGAAACACTTGGATTTTGGCGAATTGATGGGCGGGCCCTCAGCAGTTCGTCTTGCCGCAGGCGCGCATGTTCTTGATCTTGGTGTCGAGGTCGGCGGCACCGACCGCCCCCTGTACCAGCTCGTTGCCGATCACATAGGACGGCGTGCCGGTGATGCCGAGGTTCTGCGCCAGTTGATAGGTCTTCTGAACACTCTCGTCGTTCGGGCTTTTCTTCATCTCCGCGCGGATCTGCTCCTTGCCGATACCCAGCGATTCGGCGACGGTAAGCGCCGTATCCTCGTCGGCGCGTCCGCCGCTGCCAAGCAGGGCGACGTGGAAATCCCAGTACTTCTCCGGCGCGAGCTTGCGGAAGGCGTCCGCCACCTTGTGGGCGGCCGCCGATTCAGGGCCGAGGATCGGGAATTCCTTCAGCACGAAACGGACGTTCTTGTCCTTTTCGAGCAGGGTCTGCATGTCGGCAAGCGCTTGGCGGCAATAGCCGCAATTGTAGTCGAAGAACTCGACGATGGTGACGTCGCCCTTCGGATTGCCGACCGTCGCGTCGTATTTCGCGTCGAAGATTTCCTTCTCGTTGTCTTCGATAGCCCTGTTGGCTTTTACGAGACGCGCCTCTTCCTGCTTCTTCTGCAGGGCATTCTGCACGTCGATCATGATCTCGGGGTTCTGGATCAGGTATTCCTTGATAAACGCGCCGAACTCCTTCTTCTGCGCGTCATCGAGGGCTGCTGCCGGAAGCGGCAGGGCAACGCTCGCTGCGAGCGCAAGGGCGGTGAAGGCTTTCGGGAAGAAGGTCATTTTATCCTCGTCTACTACAGATGGGGCGCAATATTTGCCGCATCTTATCATCGCCGTGTTAACAGGTAGAACTGCAAAGCACCAAATTACGGCGCGTGGTCCGGTCCTCAAACAGGATTTTTCGCAGGCGCGGCGCAATCGCGGGATTGTGATGACCCGATTATTGCGGCAATTGTCTGGCGCCAAGTGTGAACTTCCGGAGAGATGCAGCCTTGTTTTCCGTATCGAGACGCAGCGAAGTCGAACCCTTCCACGCCATGGATGTCCTTGCAGAGGCGACCAGACGGCGCGCAAGCGGACATCCGGTCATTTCGATGGCCGTCGGCCAGCCTTCCCATCCGGCGCCGCAGGTAGCGCTCGAGGCGGCACGCGCAGCACTCGCCGAGGGCAGGATCGGCTATACGGATGCGCTCGGGACCGCACGGCTGAAGCAGGCGCTCGCCGGATACTACCGCAATCGGCGCGGGCTCGACATCGACCCGCTGCGGATTGCCGTCACCACCGGCTCGTCCGCGGGCTTCAACCTTGCCTTTCTCTCGCTCTTCGACGCCGGCGATGCCGTGGCGATCGCCAGGCCCGGCTATCCGGCCTATCGCAACATCCTCGGCGCGCTCGGCTTGAAAATCCTGGAAGTGCCGGCAACGGCGGAGACGCATTTCACGCTGACGCCGGAAAGCCTGGAGGCGGCGCAGCACGAAAGCGGCGTCAGGCTGAAAGGCGTGCTGCTCGCAAGCCCGGCAAACCCGACTGGCACGGTGACGGGCAGAAAGGCACTGAAGGCGCTTGCGGATTACTGTGCCGCCAACTCGATCGCCTTCATTTCCGACGAAATCTACCATGGACTGACATTTTCCGGCGAGGAGACGAGCGCCCTGGAGCTGACCGGCGAGGCGATCGTCATCAATTCCTTCTCGAAATATTATTGCATGACCGGCTGGCGCATCGGCTGGATGGTGCTGCCGGACCGTCTGGTCCGGCCGATCGAACGCGTGGCGCAAAGCCTCTACATCTCGCCGCCGGAGCTTTCCCAGATCGCCGCAACGGCGGCGCTTGGCGCTACCGCAGAGCTCGACGTCTACAAGGCAAGCTATGCCAGGAACCGCGATTTCTTGATGCGGCGTCTTCCCGAGATCGGCCTGTCGATCGCTTCGCCGATGGACGGCGCCTTCTATGCCTATGTCGACGTCACCCGCTTCACCAACGACAGCATGGCCTTCGCCAAGCGCATGCTGTCGGAGATCGATGTCGCCGCCACGCCGGGATTCGACTTCGATCCACTGGAGGGCAATCGGACGATGCGCATGTCCTATGCGGGCTCCGAGGCCGAGATCGCCGAGGCGGCGGAGCGGATTGCCGGCTGGCTGAAATAGGCTCCGATTTCCGGGACTTGGCGGGGTTTTTGAAAGCATTTTCGAACGTTCTTGATCGGAATACCAGAGCGCATGGTTTCCCGTTCACGCGACAAGCTCACCGGTGGTTTGATCTTTTATTTCACCTCGGACGGGCGCTGGGAATTGCCGCGTTAAGATGAAAATATATGGCGCATCCCAGCGCCCCGTTCGGCAGTGCTGGGTTTTCGGCGTTTGTTATGCGCGGGGATCTGCCGCATTTCCCCCTCACCAACGAAATATCAGACTTGGCCGGTGGCCAAGGGTAAGGTTTCGTATGCTCTCCCACAGGTGGAGAGGAAGGGTGCCAAGCGCGCCGCGAGGTTCCTCTGTCCACTGCAGGATTGAAGTGCCGAGGGGAAGCGATGCGTTATCAGCCGCCAGCAATCAACGGAGTGCGTGCGAAAGTCATTCGGGCGGATTCGACCCGGGCTGGGAATATGCTCTGACAGGTTATACGTGCCCGGAAGCTGAAAGGTCGCAAGTTCCGGCGGCAAGTGCCTCTAGAACGGTATATCCTCGACTTCGTCTGGCTCAACGCGAAACTCATCGTTCACCTCGACGGATCACAACATGCCGACAATACCTCAAACAAGGCACGGGATGCGCATTTCAGAGCGCAGGGCGTTCTGCGATTCTGGAATGACGAGTTCGAGAGAAATCTGGATTTCGTCTGCTTGGCTACACTCGATCAGTTGCGGGATGCTGGCGAATAGCATTTGCCTCTCGCCCAAAACAAAAAATCCGGCCGCGTCGCCGCAGCCGGATTGATTATTTGATCGCTAGGAGCGCTTCTCAGAAGAAGCCGCGGCGTTGCCACCAGCCGGCTTTTTTCGGCTTGCCGTCATTGTCGGCTTCGGCCGGCTCGCTGCGTGTGGATTTGACCGTCGGGATCGCCGAAGAAGAGATGTTCGATTCGCGGTTGGCGCGAGCCGGCTTTGCTTCGTCCTGCGCCGGCGTTGCGAGGTCGGCGGAGGCTTCGACCGTTTCGGCCTCCGCTTCCACGACGGGCGCTGCTTCGGCGACCGGCTCTTCGACAGGCGACACGGCGGCCTTGCGGCGGCCGCGGGGCTTGGCTGGCTTTACGTCTTCAGCGGCGACAGGGCCGGTTTCGATGGCTGCCATTGCGGGCTGGCCTTCGCCGGCTTGTTCAGCAACGGCTTCGACGATTTCAGCCTGCGTTTCTGCCTCGGTGCCACCCTCTGCATCGGCGTTGGTTTCGTCGCCGGCGCTCAGTTCGCCGCCTTCCTCGCGGTTGCGGCGGCCGCCGCGCTTGCCGCGGCGGCGGCGCTTGCGGCGCTGGGATTCTTCGCTTTCAGCCTGGGTTTCGGAGGCTGCTGCGGCTGCCTCATCGCCCTCGCTGCCCTCGTCGTCGCCTTCATCCTCGTCGCCAGCTTCGCCGGAAACGGCATCCTGGGCGGTGAGCGGTTCACCGGCACCACTGCGGCCACGGCGGCGGCGGCGGCGCTTACGCTTGCGGCCGCCTTCGCTATCAGCCTCGGCGCGCTGCTGGGGCGCGCGCTCGGCGGCTGCGGGCTTTTCGTCGAGCTCCTCGTCTTCTTCCTCCTCCATCTCGATGACGACATCGTCGTCGTCATCCTCGGGAATGGCAGCGAAGTTGAAGAGGGTTTCGATCTTGACCGGGTTTTCGACCGGCTCGCCGCGATCGATCGCGAAATGCTGCGAACCGACCGCACTGTCGGCATCGACGACGATCGCGACGCCGAAGCGGCTCTCATAATCGATGATTGACTGGCGCTTGTGGTTGAGCAGGTAGAGCGCGATCTCCGGGGTGGTGCGCACGGTGATGTCGTGCGTTGTGTTCTTCAGCAGATATTCCTCGATGCCGCGCAGAACATGCAGCGCGACGGAGGACTGCGAACGGACGTGACCGGTGCCGCCGCAATGCGAGCAGACCTGGGTCGTGGATTCAAGCACCGAAGCGCGGATGCGCTGGCGCGACATCTCGAGCAGGCCAAAATGCGAGATGCGGCCGACCTGGATGCGTGCGCGGTCGTTCTTCAGGCATTCCTTCAGTTTCTTCTCGACGGCGCGGTTGTTGCGCTTCTCTTCCATGTCGATGAAGTCGATGACGATCAGACCGGCCAGGTCGCGCAGGCGAAGCTGGCGGGCGACTTCATCGGCCGCCTCGAGATTCGTCTGAAGCGCGGTGTCCTCGATCGAGTGCTCGCGGGTCGAGCGGCCGGAGTTGACGTCGATAGATACCAGCGCTTCCGTCTGATTCATGATCAGGTAGCCGCCGGACTTCAGCGTTACCTGCGGCTGCAGCATGCGGTCGAGCTGCGCCTCGATGCCGGAGCGCGAGAAGATCGGATGGATGTCGCGGTAGGGCTGAACCACCTTGGCGTGGCTCGGCATCAGCATCTTCATGAAGTCTTTCGCTTCACGATAGCCTTCCTCGCCGGACACGATGATCTCGCTGATGTCCTTGTTGTAGAGGTCGCGGATCGAGCGCTTGATCAGCGAGCCTTCCTCGTAAACGAGGCAGGGGGCCGTCGACGCCAGCGTCAGCGTGCGGACGTTTTCCCACAGGCGCATCAGATATTCGAAATCGCGCTTGACCTCGACCTTGGTGCGGTTGGCACCGGCCGTGCGCAGGATGACGCCCATGCCTTGCGGCACTTCGAGCATGCGGGCGATTTCCTTGAGACGCTTGCGGTCCTGCGGATTGGTGATCTTGCGGGAAATGCCACCGCCGCGCGCGGTGTTCGGCATCAGAACCGAGTAGCGGCCGGCGAGCGAGAGATAGGTGGTGAGTGCTGCGCCCTTGTTGCCGCGCTCTTCCTTGGCGACCTGCACGAGCAGGATCTGGCGACGCTTGATGACTTCCTGGATGCGGTACTGCTTGCGCGGCTTGCGCTGCACGCGGTCCGGAACCTCTTCCATCGCGTCTTCGGCGCCGACGGATTCGATCACTTCCTCTTCATGGTCGTCGTCGTCATCGTCGTCATTGCTGCGGCGGCGGGAATCGACGTCTTCGGAGATCGAATCGGTCTCAACGGCAGCGGCCATGCTGCCGCCGACGGGGCCTTCGTCATCGTTATCGGCGACGGCAGCGGAAGGCGCTTCCACGTCGGAGGGCACGGCATCTTCCGTTGCGGTGGTTTCGACGACCTTCTTGCGGCTGCGGCGCGGCTTGGCCTTCTTGGCCGGAGCCTCTTCGGCGGCCGGAGCAGCCTCTTCGGCCGGAGCGGCGTCCCCGGAAGCTTCGGCAGCGGCCGGCTGTTCCTTGGGCATGATGCCGATGTCCGGCTGTTCCTGGGTTGACAGGTCGCTTACCGGTGCGGTTTCGACGTGCTCGACATCCTCGTCGCGGCGGTGCTCCTCGGCCTCGGCGCGCAGCAGCGCCTGACGGTCGGCCAGCGGGATCTGATAATAGTCGGGGTGGATTTCGGCAAAGGCCAGGAAGCCGTGCCGGTTGCCGCCGTAATCGACGAAAGCAGCCTGCAGCGAAGGTTCGACCCTCGTTACTTTGGCGAGATAGATGTTGCCGCGTATCTGCTTCTTGTGCTGCGACTCGAAGTCAAATTCTTCTATGCGGTTCCCGCGAACGACAACGACACGTGTCTCTTCCTCGTGAGACGCGTCGATAAGCATTTTGTCTGCCATGTAAGGTGTGCTCCTCGGCGCAGCCGAAGACTCACATTCCCGCCTGTATCTGTAACAGGGGGCATGCGGCCGAACGTGGGTGCGCCGGATAATGAAAGTCGCGCTTGGTTCGGGCGGGACAGCAGCAGCCAGGCAACAGCGGGGAAATCATTCTCCCGGAGCCTGTAGACTTTGGATAAAACCTGCTGCGAAACCATTATGACCAAGCGAGATCGACAATACTTAAGACCCCTTCGGGTCCGATGAGTTTGCTCCTCGGAGCGTTTGGTGGCTATCCACCGATGAAGTTTCCGCATACGCCGGAAAATTCAGGATCCAGTTTACCTTGGAGAGAAGTGTGTACGACGGCGGACGATTGCCGGTTGTGGCGCCAGGTCCTCGTGGGGTTGGCAGCCGCGCGGCGACTCTATCCCGTCAACACTTCTAACCTGAAAATCGTTGTATGGTTTCTCTGTCACAATAGCAAGGGAAAAGCCAAATGCGCCATAATATTGATGGATTTCGAAACGCATAGACATTCGGGGAATCAGCGGTCCTGATTCGGTGGCGGCGCGACAAACGCTGAAGGCCAGGCGATGCGTGCATCAAGCCGCAGGGATCCATGCAATAACAGATAGGATGTGGCGGTCGATTGTTTAAGAGGGTGCGGCCCGCAGCGGGGGAATCCGGCAAGCGGAAGATGAGATTCGTAGGCGTGCTCGCGGCGGCGGTTTCGCTCCAGGCCACCATCGCGCTTGGTGCCGATCCGAAGAAGCCCGAGGCACTGCTTGCCTATGGCGCACGCATCATCGGCGACGACGCCCGCACGCGCGTCGTCATCGATTTCGACCGGCAGCCAAGTTTCTCCGTTCATTATATCGCCAATCCCGAGCGCATCGTCGTCGATCTGCCGGCGACCGCCTTCGGCTTCCAGGCTAAGGATCTGGCGGCGAGGGGGCTTTTCAAGGACATTCGCTACGGCACGATGGATGAAGGCAGCGCCCGCATCGTGCTGACGGCCGTCAAGCCGGTGAAGCTGGCGGCGGCCAAGGTACAGGCGGACGAGGACGACAAGGGCTATCGCCTTGTGCTCGACGCCGAGATGACCGGCAAGGAGGAGTTCGCAGCCCTCGTCAAGGCGCAATCCTGGAGCGATCCGGCAGACCGTCCGCAGCCAGCGAACGCCATGCCGGCGCCCGAGGCGGCAAAGCCCGGCGATTTCATCATCGCCGTCGACGCCGGCCACGGCGGCATCGATACCGGCGCGATTGGCGTCGATACCAAGACCGAGGAAAAGCAGGTGACGCTCGCCTTCGCCAAGGCTCTCACCGACCGGCTGAACCGCGAGCACGGCATCAAGGCGTTCCTCACCCGCAGCGAGGATGAATTCCTGTCGCTTGCCGAACGCGTGCAGATCGCCCGGCAGAACCACGCGGGCCTCTTCATCTCGCTGCACGCCGACACGCTCAAGCAGAAGGACATCCGTGGCGCGACGGTTTATACGATCTCGGACAGGGCCTCGGACAAGCTCGCCGCCGATCTCGCCGAGCGCGAAAACCTGTCGGATCAGATCGCCGGCAAGGAAACGGTGGCCGAGCCGCCGGCAGTCGCCGATATCCTGCTCGATCTGACGCGCCGCGAGACCCAGGCCTTCTCGATCTCGCTGGCCGAAAGCGTGCTCGGCTCATTCAAGGACCAGATCAGCACGATCAACAATCCACACCGGCATGCGGGCTTCCAGGTTCTGCGCGCGCCGGACGTGCCCTCGATCCTGCTCGAGCTCGGTTTCCTTTCCAATGCCGAAGACGAAAAGCTGCTGCTCGATGAGAAATGGCGCGGCAAGATGGCAGAACTTCTGACCGACGCCGTCAAGCGCTACCGCTCTTCCGTGGTTGCCAATGGCGGCTGAGGCCGTGGCCGAGATGTGACACCTGCTGCGAAAGCAAAGCGGCGCATGTGAATGGGGCAGGCGGGCCCTATTTTGCTCACATTCAGGCCGTTACTCGCCGCTATGTTTCAATAGGCGGGTTGGATTCAGCTTGTCGCGATGCCACTCATGGAGTAAGCCGCGCGGCGTGCAAATCGCCCGCTTCCATGCAAATATAGCGCCTGCGCCGATTGAAGATTTGGAATACCGGTAGCTCAATATGATCAGACTTCTTGGATATTTCTTCGGAATTGCTTGCGTCCTGTTTCTTGGCGCTGCAGCCGTCGTTGCCGTCTACCTGGTAAGCGTCGCGAAGGATCTCCCCGATTACGCTGTCCTGAACAGCTATGCGCCGCCGGTCACCACTCGCGTTCACGCCGGAAACGGCGCGCTGATGGCCGAATATGCCAAGGAGAAGCGTCTTTTCCTGCCAATCCAGGCGATCCCGGATCGTGTCAAAGCGGCGTTCCTTTCGGCCGAAGACAAGAATTTCTATAACCATCCCGGCGTCGACCTGAGCGGCCTTGCGCGCGCCATCGTCGTCAACCTGCAGAATTTCGGCTCTGGCCGCCGTCCGGTCGGCGCCTCGACGATCACGCAGCAGGTGGCGAAGAACTTCCTGCTCACGTCCGACCAGACGATCGACCGCAAGATCAAGGAAGCGATCCTCTCCTTCCGCATCGAGCAGGCCTATAGCAAGGACAAGATCCTCGAACTCTATCTGAACGAGATTTTCTTTGGCCTGAATTCCTACGGCATCGCCGGTGCGGCACTCACCTACTTCAACAAGTCGGTCACCGAACTCACTGTCGCCGAAGCCGCCTATCTCGCCTCGCTGCCGAAGGGCCCGGCCAACTATCATCCCTTCCGTCATCCGGATGCCGCGGTCGAGCGCCGCAACTGGGTCGTCGACCGCATGGTCGAAAACGGCTATGTGAGCCAGAGCGACGGCGCAGAAGCCAAGAAGCAGCCGCTCGGCGTAACCGTCCGCAGCAACGGTCCCTCGCTTTTTGCCTCGGACTACTTCGCCGAGGCCGTCCGCCGCCAGCTCATCGGCCAATATGGCGAAAAGACGCTTTACGAAGGTGGTCTTTCGGTTCGCACCTCGCTCGATCCGCAGATGCAGCTTGTCGCGCGCAAGGCGCTGCAGGACGGGCTGACGAGCTACGACGAACGCCGCGGCTTCCATGGACCACTGAAGACGATCGACACCACGGCCGACTGGGGCAAGGCGCTCGCGGAAATTCCGACACTCTCCGACGTGCCGGAATGGCGCCTCGCCGTCGTGCTTGCCGTCTCCACTGAAAGCGTCGATATCGGTCTCCAGCCCGCCAGGGACGGCGCCGGAAAGGCTGCCGCCGAGCGCGAGCACGGCGTGATCGAGGCGAAAAACATGCAGTGGGCCTACCGCTCCTCGACTGGCGAGCGCAAGACGGCCAAGTCGCCGGAAGGTGTGCTTTCGCCGGGCGACGTTGTCTATGTCGAGCGCCTGGGCGGCGAAGGCTCGACCGCCTACCGTCTGCGCCAGCCGCCCAAGGTTCAGGGCGGCTTCGTCGCCATGGATCCGAAGACCGGCCGCGTTCTCGCAATGGCGGGCGGCTTCTCCTATGGCCAGTCGGAATTCAACCGCGCGACGCAGGCGATGCGCCAGCCCGGCTCCTCGTTCAAGCCGTTTGTCTACGCAGCGGCCATGGACAACGGCTATACCCCGGCTTCGGTGATCATGGACGCGCCCATCGAGATCGTCTCCGGCAGCCAGGTCTGGAGGCCGGAAAACTATGGTGGTGAATTCAACGGTCCGTCGACGCTGCGCTCCGGCATCGAGCACTCACGCAATCTCATGACCGTGCGCCTTGCCAACGACCTCGGGATGAACATCGTTGCCGAATATGCCGAGCGCTTTGGCATCTACGACAAGATGCCGCCGCTGATCGCCATGTCGCTCGGCTCAGGCGAAACCACGGTCCTGCGGATGGTCTCGGCCTATTCGGTTATCGCCAACGGCGGCAAGCAGATCAAGCCGACGCTGATCGACCGCATCCAGGACCGCTACGGCAAGACGATCTTCAGGCACGAGGAACGCCTCTGCGACAGCTGCAATGCCGGCGACTGGCAGAACCAGGAAGAACCGACCATCGTCGACAACCGCGAGCAGGTTCTCGACCCGATGACGGCCTATCAGATCACCTCGATGATGCAGGGCGTCATCACCCGCGGCACGGCGGCAGGCAAGATCGATCTCGGCGCACGCGACGTGGCCGGCAAGACCGGCACCACCAACGATGAGAAGGATGCCTGGTTCGTCGGCTTCACGCCGGACCTCGTGGCCGGCCTTTATATGGGCTTTGACAATCCGGCGCCGCTTGGCCGCGGCAGTACGGGCGGTGGCCTCTCCGCGCCGATCTTCAACGAGTTCATGCAGGCAGCCGTCAAAGACATGCCAGAATCGAAATTCGTCATTCCGCAGGGCATGAACCTGATCCCGATCGACCGCAAGACGGGCATGACGGCGATGGAGGGCGATCCGAACACTATCATCGAGGCTTTCAAGCCCGGCACCGGCCCGGCCGACAGCCTGTCCGTCATCGGCATGGACGGCACCATGGCGCCGGAGGAGATCCTGAAGACCTCGCCGCAGGCGAACCAGGCCGTGCAGTCCGGCGCGGGCGGCCTCTACTGAACAATCCCATAATAGATGCGGCGGCCGCGGCTCTTTACATCCGCGGCCGCCGCAACTATTTGACGGACCAACTCAAGACAACGCAAAGAAGCAGGAAAATGCGAGCGGAAATCGAAAACGTAGTCGATGAAACCAAGCAGGCTATCACCCTGCTGAGGAGGCATCTTTGACTGGGACCAGGCGGTAAGACGGCTGGACTGGCTGAACAACAAGGCAGAGGACCCGAGCCTCTGGAACGATGCCCAGGAAGCACAGAAGCTGATGCGCGAGCGCCAGCAGCTTGATGACGGCATCAACGGCGTGAAGCAGCTCGAACAACAGCTGAACGACAATGTCGAACTCATCGAGATGGGTGAGGAAGAGGGCGATGAAAGCATCGTCAACGAGGCCGAGGACGCGCTGAAGAGCCTGAAGGCCGAGGCGGCGCGCCGGCAGGTGGAGGCCATGCTGTCCGGCGAGGCCGACGCCAACGACGCCTATCTCGAAGTGCATTCCGGCGCCGGCGGCACCGAGAGCCAGGACTGGGCGAACATGCTGCTTCGCATGTACACCCGCTGGGCCGAACGCCAACGCTTCAAGGTCGAGCTTCTCGAAGTCCATGACGGCGAAGAGGCGGGCATCAAGTCCGCCACACTGCTCATCAAGGGCCACAACGCCTATGGCTGGCTGAAGACGGAATCGGGCGTGCACCGGCTCGTACGCATCTCGCCCTATGACAGCAATGCGCGCCGACACACGTCCTTCTCGTCGATCTGGATCTATCCGGTCGTCGACGACTCCATCCAGATCGACATCAATGAAAGCGACTGCCGCATTGACACCTACCGCTCGTCGGGGGCCGGCGGTCAGCACGTCAATACGACCGACTCGGCCGTGCGCATCACGCATATCCCGACGGGCATCGTCGTGCAGTGCCAGCAGGAACGCTCGCAGCACAAGAACCGCGCCAAGGCCTGGGACATGCTGCGCGCCCGCATGTATGAAGCGGAACTGAAGAAGCGCGAAGAGGCGGCAAGCGCCGAAGCCGCCTCCAAGACCGAGATCGGCTGGGGCCACCAGATCCGCTCCTACGTGCTGCAGCCCTACCAGCTGGTAAAGGACCTGCGCACCGGCGTCACAAGCACTGCACCGGGCGACGTGCTCGACGGCGATCTCAACGCGTTCATGGAAGCAGCGCTTGCGCACCGCATCAGCGGCAAACCGGACGCTGTCCTGGAGGACGTCGATTGACGGTGTGACCGGCGATTTGGCTTATAGCCGCTTGCAGCAGGTGGTTGCAGGCGGCTTGCCGCGCCCAGAATATTTTTGCAGCCGGCCCGGCAAACGATTATCGAGATGATTTTCCGATGGAAAACATTGCTTTACCTCCCAATCTACGGGCGCTGCTATCTCAGTACGAGTGGAAACAGGACGATCTCGGATGTTCATCCGCAGACGTGTTCGTGCTTGCCGAAGGTGGCCAGAAGCGATTTTTCCTGAAAGGCGAAATGGCTGGTCCTTTTGCGGAATTGCCGTTGGAGGCGGAGCGTCTGCTGTGGCTTGCCAAACAAGGAATGCCGTGCCCCAGCGTCGTTGCTATGGAAAGCCATGAGGACAGAAACTGGCTGCTGCTGAACGCGCTTCCGGGAAGCGACCTGGCTTCGTCCAAATCAACGGCAGATGCGCGGTGCATTGAGATCCTGGCGGCCGCCTTGCGCCGGTTGCACGAACTTGATCCGGAAACCTGCCCTTTCGACCACGGGCTGACGGCTCGCTTGAGGCTTGCCAGGGCGCGGATGGATGCGGGCGCCGTAGACGAGGATGATTTTGACAAAGAGCGGCAAAGCGAAACGGTTGCGAGCCTTTTTGCCTACCTGGAAGCCAGCCAGCCTGACGTCACCGATGCCGTCGTTGCGCATGGCGATGCTTGCTTGCCGAACTTCATGACGCATGAAGGGCGGTTCAGCGGGTATGTTGATTGCGGCCGCCTGGGCGTTGCGGATCGATATCAGGATATCGCGCTGGCAATGCGAAGCATACGGTACAACCTCGGGGAGGCGGGGGTCCGACATTTCCTCGATTGCTATGGGCTTTCCGGCATCGATGACGCGAAGGTCGCCTATTACCTGGTGCTGGACGAGTTCTTCTAGGTGTCGCGGACCGGGATTTCAGGCAGATCGGACGCAATTCCGTTCAGTTCGGTCAGATCGGAAATTGCAGCGAGAGCGCTTTTCTCGAGCAATTCCAACGTTTCGGATTGTGCTGCCAGTCCTTCCACGTCGTTGCTCGTTGCGACCCAGACACGCTCGTCCTCATCCCACTCCGCGGACAATACTTGACAACTGCTTTCAGTTCTCCTCGCGCCTCTACCTCGGACAATATGCGCCACCGAGGATCATTTAGTTGCTGAATGAAATTTCATCGGTTCGTCCGTGGTGACCAATTGAAAGTCAAGTTGTGACCAATTGGTAGTGGCATCCGACAAATCACACGCTGGCCACTGCAGCGGATCCTGCTGTTGCATGTCGACAACACTGGGCGATCTCTTTCCGCGGTGGTCTTGAATCGGTCGCGGTTGTCCGCGATGCTTGAGCCTTCAATTTGTCCGATCCCGGGGAGACTGACATGAAAGCGAACCTGTCCAACCAGAAAGGAAACATCGCCCACAAGGACATTCCGCTTCATGCACACTCTGTTCCCCCGCGCGAGGAAAAGCCCGCCGCGCCATAACCGCTTCCTGAAATTCTTCCGCGATTATCCAGGCACCGCCGACGGCACCCGGCGCCGTTCGCGCATACGCAAATTCCTCTCCTACTATCGTCCGCACCTGCCTTTGCTGCTGGCGGACCTGCTTTGCGCGATTCTCGTCGCTGGCACGGCGGTGGCGTTGCCGCTTTGCGCCAACTTCGTGACAAGCCACCTTCTGGCTCTGCCCAACGCGCCGGAGGCCTACGGGCAGATTCTTGCCTTCGGCGGCTTCATGCTTGCCATCCTGGCGGTCCAAATCGCCGCCATCTTCTTCGTCGACTATCAGGGGCACGTGATGGGCGCCCGGATCGAGGCGGCCGTCCGGCAGGAGCTCTTCGAACACTGCCAAAAGCTCTCGTTCAGCTTCTACGACCGTCAACGCACAGGCCAGCTGATGAGCCGCATCACCAATGATTCCCTGTGGTTGGGCGAGCTCTTCCACCACGGCCCGGAAGACATCTCCATCGCCGTGCTCAAGTATGGTGGTGCGATGGTGGTGCTGTTTTTCATCGATCCTCCTCTGGCGAGCCTCATCCTGCTGCTCACGCCGGTGGCGGTGGCCTATGCGCTGCATTTCAACCGGCGCATGAACCGCGCACTCGAAGCCAGCAAGCGGCAGATCGCCGCCGTCAACGAGCGCGTGGAGGACGCCCTGGCGGGTATTCGCGTTGTCCAATCCTTCGCCAACGAGGCGCTGGAGCAGCAACGCTTCGCCAAGCTGAACCGGCGCTTCCTGGAGGGCCGCGCAGACGGCTACCGCAGCGAGGCCTGGTTTTCGGTGGGCACAGAATCCTTCGCGCAGCTCATCACCATACTCGTCATTGTCATCGGCGGGCTGCGCATCCTGACGGCGGAGCTGAGCGTCGCAGAAATGCTTACCTTCCTGCTCTGCGTGGCGGTGCTGGTCGATCCCGTGCAGCGGCTCGCGAATTTCGTGCGCCTCTGGCAGGAGGGCTATACGGGCTTCGTCCGGGCCATGGAGGTCCTGGAGATCGCACCGGACGTCACCGACCGTCCGTCCGCGCGTCCCATGCCGGTCCCGGGCGGCGAGATCAGTTTCTCCGATGTCGCCTTCGGCTATGAGGCTGATGGCCCAAA
Source organism: Rhizobium sullae (assembly GCF_025200715.1). Taxonomy (NCBI): domain Bacteria; kingdom Pseudomonadati; phylum Pseudomonadota; class Alphaproteobacteria; order Hyphomicrobiales; family Rhizobiaceae; genus Rhizobium; species Rhizobium sullae. The sequence goes on along the minus strand of NZ_CP104143.1, from coordinate 2,014,021 downwards.
GGTGCTCGAGCGGTTGTCGCTCACCATCGCACCGGGCGAGTTCGTGGCCCTGGTTGGCCCTTCAGGGGTCGGCAAGAGCACGTTGTGCGCACTCATCCCGCGCTTCTACGATGTGCAGGCCGGGGCGATCCGCATCGACGGCACCGACATTCGCGACGTGACGCTGGCGTCGCTCCGGCGCCATGTCGGGGTGGTGCAGCAGGATGTCTATCTCTTCGCCGGCACCGTGGCGGAAAATCTCCGTTACGGCCGGCCAGGCGCCACAGGTGCCGAGGTGGAGGCAGCCGCCCGTGCCGCCAACGCGCACGACTTCATCATGGCTCTGCCGGGGGGCTACGACACCGATATCGGCCAGCGCGGCGTCAAGCTCTCGGGCGGCCAGCGGCAGCGCCTTACGATCGCCCGCGCCTTCCTCAAGGATCCGGCGATCCTGATCTTCGACGAGGCGACCAGCGCGCTCGACAACGAGAGCGAACGGGCGGTTCAAAAGGCGCTGCTCAGTCTGGCGAGCGGCCGCACCACTCTGGTGATCGCCCACCGCCTCTCCACCGTCCGCCATGCCGACCGCATCCTGGTGCTCACAGGCGATGGCATCATCGAGCAGGGGACCCATAGCGACCTCATGGCGCAGGAAGGTGTCTATGCCAACCTCCACAGCGTACAGGCAAGCATCTAGCGGCCTGGCCGAAACAGAAGCAAGCGGAGTTCAGGCTGTGTTAGACCGGCCCGTCTCCGCGGGGCGAAGGACGCATTGCAAGGGCGCGGCCGCCGGCGGCGATGATGATCGCGACGGCGGTCAGAGCTGCCGCGACGGCGAAGGTGACCTGCATGCCGCTGGCGACGGCTTCGGGACGCGCAGTTGTGATGTCGGCCGTCATCGCGGCAAAGGCGAACACGGCGCCTATGACGGAAGCGCCGGTGATGAGCCCGAGATTGCGCGACAGGCTGAGCAGACCGGAGACGACGCCGCGCCGATCGGCGGGTACATCCATCATGGCGGCGGTGTTGTTAGCGGTCTGAAACAGCTGATAGCCCGGAGTCAGGACGACGATGGCGGCAATATAGCCGGAAACGCCGAACATTGCCGGAAGCACGGATAGGGCAACTGCACCGAGAGCCATTCCGATCAGTCCGGCGATGACCACGAACGGCGCACCCAGACGGTCGACAAGACGGCCAGCCGGAGCGCCGCTCAGCGCGGAGACGATCGGGCCAATCGACATGACGAGTCCGACAAGAGCCGCGTCAAGCCCCAGCGCACGGGAAAGGTAAAACGGGCTCACCACCAACGTCGCCATCATCACCGTCGAAACGAGCGCGTTCGCAGCCAGGCCGGCGCTGAACGCCGCATTGCAGAATGCCGCCAACCGGATCAAAGGCGATGCCACCTTCGCCTCGGTGAAAACAAAGAGCACGGCGCCGGCGAGGGCGGCGATCAGGAGCGCCGCATTCAAAGCGCCGAAATGGCCGCGCCCCATCGTCATGGCGAGCGCATAGGCGGCGAGCGTGCCTGCAAGCAGCAGCGTGCCGAGAGCGTCGAAGCCGGGGCGGCCCGTTCTTGGTGTTTCGCGGTCGACGGGCAGGAAACGGTGGGCAAGAAAGAAGGCCAGCAGACCGAGCGGGATGTTGACGAGAAAGACCGCACGCCAGCCAAGCCAGGCGATCAAAACGCCGCCAAGCGACGGACCGAGCGCGGTGCCGATTGCCGACATCGTGCCGAGCAGCCCGATGGCGCTGCCGGTTCTCTCCCGGGGGACCGTCTCGCCGACGAAGGCCATGGTAAGCGCCATCAGGACGGCGGCGCCGAGGCCCTGCGCGGCCCGCGCGGCAATCAGCCACCAGAGCGAGGGAGCAAGGCCGCAGAGCGCCGAGGCGGCGGTAAACACCATCAGCCCCGCCAGGAGCACCCGCCGGCGTCCAGCGATGTCGCCAAGCCGCCCGACGCTGACGATCAGGATCGTGATCGTCAGGAGATAGGCAATGACGACCCATTGGACTTGCTGGAATGGTGCGGCGAACATCTGAGCCAATGCCGGCAAGGCGACATTAGCGATGCTGGTGCCGAGCGAAGACAGCAGCATCGACAGGCAAAGGCCGGCAAGCGCCCATCGAACCGAGGCTGCGGAGGGTATGCCTTTGTCAGTGGCGTCAGGGAAGGCGGCGCGGGCAGAGCGGACCGATGTCATGAAGAGCTACTCCAAGATTGCGTTTGGGCAGAGATAGCTCGCGGGTAGACAGGGCGGAAGGCGCATCATATGCATTGCATTCGTGCGTCTGGCGCCATGTCATATTGCGCCGGCCGTGCTATGGTCGCTCCCATGTCGCATCCCGATCTCAATCTGCTGGTCGCCCTTGATGTGCTTCTGACGGAGGGCAGTGTCGCCCGCGCCGCCAGAAGGCTGTGGCTGAGCCCGTCGGCGATGAGCCGCGCATTGGCGCGGTTGCGGGAGGCGACCGGCGACCCGCTGCTCGTGCGGGCCGGGCGCGGCCTTGTTCCGACGCCGCGGGCGCTCGAGCTTCGCGAGCGCGTCGGCCAGCTCGTGCGGGACGCCGGAGCCGTTCTGCGGCCTGCCGAAACGCTCGACCTGTCACGGCTTGTGCGAACATTCACGCTCAGAAACCAGGATGGCTTCGTCGAGAATTTCGGGCCGGAGCTCATTGCGCTCGCCGGCGAACAGGCGCCCGGCGTGCAGTTGCGCTTCGTCCCGAAGCCGGACAGGGACAGCGCGCCGCTGCGCGACGGCAGTGTCGACCTGGAAACCGGCGTCGTCGGAAAGGCCATGGGGCCGGAGGTGCGGGCACAAGCGCTGTTCCGCGACCGTTTCGTCGGCGTCGTCCGGATAGGGCATCCGTTGTGCGAGGCTGCGATCACGGCCGCCCGCTACGCTGCCGGCCGGCATATCCTCATCTCGCGGCGCGGGCTCGACAGGGGACCCATCGATGACGCGCTTGAGCCGTTCGGCTTGAGACGGAAGATCGTGACGGTCGTTGGCGGCTTTTCGGAAGCTCTGGCTCTGGCGCGTGCCTCGGATCTGATCGCCAGCGTCCCCGAACGCTATACCGGGAACCTGCGCGACGGGATGTTCTCTTTCCCCATGCCGGTTTCGCCGCCGGATACGACGATCTCGCTGTTGTGGCACCCGCGGATGGACGCCGACCCGGCACATCGCTGGCTGCGCGAATGCGTCCGGGAGGTTTGTGCGGGCAGGCCCGCCGGCTCAAGCAATCTTCTGGAGTCGTAATTCGTATCATTGAAACGAGCGGTTGTGGCTGCGCTGGACATCGCGACGGGCGCAGTCATCGGAAAATGCTACAAACGCTGTCGTGCGACCGAGTTCTTCGACTTTCCCAAGCGCATCCACGCAGCTGTTTCCGGAGGGCCGGACGTGCATCATGCCACCGAATTGGAGGCCGACATTGCCGCCTTCATCGAGGCCTACAACGAAAACCCGAAACCCTGCAAATGAGTCAAATCCGCAGACGAGATCCTCGCTTCCGTAAAACGGTTCTGCCGGCGAACGCAGCAAGTCTTATGCCGCGAACTTTAGATTCAGGTGACTAATCTAGTTCGTCGACTTCTCGATCTTGATCTCGCCGAGTTCGTCGATCAGCACGGTCCAGCCCTCGGCTTCGGCGTTCGGATCGGTCTTCAGGTAGACGGTGGCGAAGAGGCCAGGCTGCTGAGCCATGCCCGTGGAACCTTCCGGACGGATGTCGGTGACATAGGGCTTCAGCGGCGTGAACTCGTGCAGCTCGACGCTGGAGACGATCTCCGGGCCGCTCTCGGCCTGCGCGATCTGCTGCAGATAGATTTTCGAGGTCCTGTCCGGCTGGCGGACGGCAAAGAGCTTGTAATAGCCGCGGCGCGGCTGAGGTTCCGCCTTTCCTGGATCGTCGCCGCCGGGTGCACGTTCGATGGCAATATCCGCGCGGCTTTCTTCCCAATAGCCGGTGCTGGTTGCGAAGATCACAGCGGGCGGAAGGATGGTGTCGCCCGGCGAAGCGGCCTTCGCAAGGTCTGCCGGGCCGGTGAAGAGCATTGCGGCGAGGAGAGCGGTTCGAAGCTGCATGGCCTCAATCCTCGAATTGTTCGGCAAGGATGCGATCCGACCAGGAGCGGTCCGGATCGGAAAGGATCCGCGCCGTCATGTGCTCCGACTGGCCGATGCGGATATGCAGCACTGACTTCACCTCGGCGTTGTCGGCAACCGCATTCACCGGGCGTTTTTCGGCCTCGAGAATATGGATGTCGACCGTCACCTTGTTCGGCAACAGCGCGCCGCGCCAGCGCCGCGGACGGAAGGCGCTGACTGGCGTCATGGCAAGCAGCGGCGCTTCGAGCGGCAGAATTGGGCCGTGGGCCGAAAGATTGTAGGCGGTGGAGCCTGCGGGCGTTGCCACCATCAGGCCGTCGCAAATCAGTTCCGCGAGGCGCACATGCCCGTCGACCTCGACGCGCAGCTTGGCGGCCTGATAGGACTGGCGGAAGAGCGAAACCTCGTTGATGGCGAGCGCGGTGGAATTGGTGCCGTCCGCATTGGCCGTCGTCATCTGCAAAGGATGGAAGGCATTTTCGACGGCCGAGCAGATGCGGTCGTGCAGTTTCTTGGTGCGGTAGTCATTCATCAGGAAACCGACGGAGCCGCGGTTCATGCCATAGACGAGCTTGCCGGAATTCATTGTGCCGTGCAGCGTCTGCAGCATGAAGCCGTCGCCTCCGAGCGCCACGATGACATCGGCTTCCTCGGCGGGGACATCCCCATAAAGGCGAATCAACTCCTCCCGCGCAGCAAGCGCCTCCGTTGCCGATGAAGCGAGGAAACAAAGTGTCTGAAATGAACGGCCCATGCGATGCCCTTTATGATCTTCGCCTAGCTAAAGGATAAAGGGCTTCTGCGACAAGGTTTTTTGCGCGCAAGCAAATAGCTCCGCCTGCGCTGCGCGCGCCGCCGGAGAGACGATGGAGACCGCTATTTCTGTTCTCTCGTGCCCGGCGCTGCTTCGCGCTGATCCTGGTCTTCCAGGTCGGATTCGACGATGTAGGCGTCGCCGTGCAGGCGCGCGTGTTCCTTCACGGCGGACTGTTTCGCGCGTTCATCGGGCTCGATTTCCCCTGCGCGCTGGTCCCGCGCTCGATTGACGTCCTCGGGCTTGATGTCCAGCGAGCCTTCGTGCAGATGGCCCATGCCGGATGCCAGCCCGCGCGCGGCCCGCGATTTGGCCTCCTCGCGGCGCTGCGCAGCGGCCGCAGAGTCCGAGCAGCGCGCATCATCGGTGCCCGAATCAAATCTCTTGTCCTGAGCAGCCATCTCGACCTCCTACTGTGACTGGTCGATCGCGTGAGGCGAGGGCCGGCCGGGCGTTTCGGTCGGCTGGAAATAGCCGGCGCTCTCGGCGGCGAGGACTGCGGCAAGCGCCAGAGCAACGGCGACGCCCCAAGCGAACCGGCGGTTCATCGCGATGCCTCGTGCGGCGGTTTCTCGTAGAGTTTCCGCACCTTGCGGTCCTGCGCGTCCTGCTCACTGTGCGAGAGTTTGCGGTTTGTGAGCATGCCATAGGCGATCGCGCAGCCGAGAAGGAAGGCGCCGCCGGCGATAGCGAAGAGCCAAAGATAATCTGCAACCATGCTTTGATCCTCCTTTGATGATTCGAACCGGCGGAGGACGGATTTGTTCCGTTCCGGCAAAAGCACGCAATAATGTAGATCTGAGGGAGGGTGGAGGGTGGATAGTGGTCGGCGCTTCGGATCGGTGAGCTGCAACGGGCATGCTTGCCTCCAAGGTAGGATGTTTGTGGTTAAGCGACCCTCACTTTGACTTTGCCACAGCGCTGATTGCTATCCACCCCTCCTCATAGGATCTACCCAATTTCGAAGAAGCAGGCCGACCGGTTGCCGACAGGCAGGATCAATCTTCGACTGCAGATTTTCAGGAAACGCAAAAAAAGGCCGTCAGGCGCTCCGGCGCGAGGACGTCGCGTAGCGATCCGACGCCCGTTCGATGCTGTCGAGTGTATTCATGAGATCGACCATATCGCAGGCTTCCGCCCACTGCATGCCGCAGATCGGGATACCGTCCAAAGCGGCCGGCTGCATTGTCATTCCATCAACAACAAGCCAGCGATCATCGGCTTCATGCCGGAGATTGTACCGTCGCATCACCTCTCTCCCGCGGCGACCATACCATATTTTAGCATGAGCGCGAACGCGTTGGTCAAGCGGCGGAATAACACGTGCGCCGGGGTCAGTGCACGGATGGCTCACTGTCGTCCAGGAACGACCGAATGCCGTCGCGCGCAACTGTCGCCAGGAATTCGTCGAACGCCTCGCGATCGGTCGCAAAAGGCTCGTCCCAGCGGATCAGGTCCTCATCCTGCGTCACGACCTCCATCGACCAGTCCTCATTGGAACCGGCCGTCCGGAAGATGTCGACGAGTACGGTAACGTCGTCCTCTGTGAATTCGCCGGCGAGTTCCGAATGTTCGAGTTTCGGCTTCTTGGGCATTCGATATCGCAATCCATAATTGTCAAAGCGCGCACGAGCGGGATACTTTCAAGTGCGCCTGGTGGATTTGTCAAGGAAACAGCCATGCAAAAGCAATACCGCGCGCGGTTGCGCCGGGCTCCCCGCAAAGGCGGAACTCTCTTGGCCGCGTGTCGTTGTTCCCCTGTCACCACCATCCAATGGAGCGACAAAATGAGCAAGACAGACGTCAAAAAACTAGTGAAGCGGGCCGAACGCCAGGTCGAAAATACCAGCGCCGGCGGCCATCTAGGCGGCACCTATTTCGGCCAGCAGCCCGACGGGAAGACGGCGTCATCAACCAACAACGAGGCCCGGAAGTCGCGGTCGAACGACGGCAGCAACTGAGAAGTAGGCTGGAAGCCTGTTCTCGGCGGACGATGCGATCGGGAGCGTCCGGGGGTCCGGGCGCAAGCTCTACGTGAGGATCGACAAATCTACTGGCCGCTTCAAAGAGAAAGAGCTGTTGACGAAAGGGGCGATCTTCGAATGACGCGAATGGCCTGTTCGAGATTACTTAAATAGCGGCTGCAGAATGGTTCCGAAATCTGGTGGCTGTAGGCCTGCGATCCCGCGCAGCACGTTTGCCAATTCATAGGCTCTCTTGCCAATCGTAAGCGGTGCATTGACCCCGTCTGGCGCGAATAGACCCTCGGCTTAGCCGTCGCTAGATGGGGTTGTTTCATCGCTTACCTTCAATGTGTTCTCTGTACCATCGGAAAGAAGGTGTGGTCGTGAAGCTGAGAGACGATCTGATGTCGGCCTTGCGCTATGGCGTGATGATGCTGCTGAATTCAAGGCAGCACGCCCGACGAAGCGGCGGTCCGATGCGCTCGCTGGCTTTCGATGATCCGGGAGCCGTTACGACTCCTTCATCTTCCAATGGAAAATCTCAACGCTTCCTGGCCCTACCCATGTCACTTTCCCACTTCCGTTCCCGCCGCACGCTGAGCATTGCCAACGAACATAGGCGCCGACAGGATCGGGAGGGACGAAAAAGTGACTGCCCGCATGTTTGACAACCGAATCGAGCATCAGCCGATCGACATATTGCAAACAGTCGGCGCTCCCGCATTTTGGGCATTTTGTCTGGTCGGGCATGACAAGCCTCGCTGACACTCACTCGATCGGAGAATGTAATGCAATTCGCCAACGCTGTAACCGTGACGGAAGTGTGCCGGATCGAATTCGTACAACGGCTGTCCCGGCCGTGTCATCGGTGAACCGTCGAAGGCAAAGTTTAACGATCCGGCCGGCCGACTCATCGAAGACATTGAGCCGAGACGATCACACGGGAGCTCGGCGGCACCCCGACGTGTACCAGAAGGCGGAGAGGGTGGAATTCGCTCCTAACAGCCATGCCGCATTTCGAGTGTGGTGCGCAGATTTTGGCCGTCAGTTGGCGGCGCTTGCCCGCTCCAGTTCGGAAAGACGCTCCTTACAAATCGCCGCGACAATCTGATGCAAGTGTTCTGTCCGCTCAAGTAGCCAGCCAAGCGCCTCGTCGGTGATCTCGAAGTGCTTCGAGTAGCGCGCCTTGACATAGGCTTCGTTGAGAATGTTGTACCAGGCGGTATAGCGGTGCTGGTCGCGCGGCCATGCGTCGATCAGCCGGCGGTCCTGATCTTCAGCCAGCCCGCGCAGGAATTTCAGATTGTGCGATGGCGGGCTGTAGTTGGTCAGGGTGAGAAGCAAAGCGGAGTACGCCGACTCGACGGACTGGTGTAGTTCGAATGCCGCGTGGCTGAGTTGGTCTTTCCCAAGCAGATACTGAGTGGTATCCAGAAAGCTCAATGCTGAGGGAAACTTGTTCGCGAAATGCTCCTTCGCCACCCTATAGGAATCGAGAGCGGAGAGTTTTCTCGGTTCGGCCAACGGCCGGTCGTCGAGCTCGTAGAGCACGATGCCCTCGCGCAGGATGTCGACGAAGAAATACTGGCCGTCGGCGAGGAAGTTGTTCACCTCCCTGGCGCCATGGACGATCAGCCCGACCGGCGTCTTCACATCCCTATCCCACATCAGCCGGTCGGCGCTTTCTCCCAGTATTGTGGCTCCGCCAGCTGTTTGGAATTGACGAGCACCAGGATGTCGTAGTCGGAGCGGTAGCCCTTCATCGTGTGCGGCTCGTCGACCCAGGTGCCGCGGCTATACGAACCGAAGAGCAAAATCTTTAAGATCCGGCCGCGCTTCTTGAAGGCGGCAGATGTGCCTGACAGCGCATCGGCGAACTCCTCATGGATGATCGCAACGACGCGGGCAAGCTCGCGCTGCTTTTCTTCCGGCAGATGTTCCAGGGACGATCGCATGGGTCCATCGATAGGCCAAAGACGATTCGCCGTCTACTACTGGAAACTGTAGGAACTGCGGCGGCTTGCAAGCCGACGAAATCTCCCGCGGCTACGGGGAGTGGGATGGTTTCTTGTATTTTTTTTGGGGGGCAAGCTGAAGCCAAAGCACGTCCGCCGATCTCGGAATCGGAATTGTGCTGACAGCGGTCGCTCGCGACCCCCGCGAGAGTTTTCTCGGACCGTTCGTCGGCTCCGATGACTTTTCTGCGCCGCATTTTACCCGCCGGAGCGACGGAATCGAGGGAGTTTCATCCGCGCCGCTTGCGTGTTTAACGATGAGGCGAAACTGGAGTGTGCGGCAATCTAGCCTCGTTCAACGGCGCGCCGCAAAAAAGAGAACAGAAAATGAAGAAGCTACTAGCGTCATTCGTAGCGATAAACGGGTTTCTCGTTTGGAGACTTCGGAAAACCAGGAATTAGGCTGCGGCGGCTGTCCCTTGTTCCAGCATGCGGATGCGCACTTCCAATTGCTCGATCCGCTGATCACTGGCGAGTTGTTCCGCTGCACGTCGCTCTTTTTGCCTTGCATCGGCGACCAACTCCAAGAATGAGACGATCGCCGTAACCATTGCCGAGGCCATTGCGCACCCAAAGGCGAGCTGTTTTGCGCTGATAGAGACGTCGCCATAAAATGCAACTGACATAATCGACGCGGTAGTCCCAAACGCCGCAATAGGAAGCGCCACCAGCTTATAAGCTTTGTACTTGTCCGTATATTTTTCCCACATCAATGTAATCCCCAGTTGCTGCGCCCCGAATACAGGAGTCAACGGCAACCGAGAGGAATGGTTGGTGATAGAGACAGAGAAACGGTATCGATAGGAGATATTTTCAGAAGCGATGGGGTGTACGACATGGGATTGTTTGACGGGTTTCTTGGTCATGGTTCAAAGGTCGATCCGACCGAGCTCAACAAGCGTTTGAATGGCGTCTTGATCGAAGGCGAGCAGCCCCAACTGGCGTTCAAGATTATCCGCGATTTCTTTGTCTTCACGCAGTGGCGCCTCATTCTGGTGGACATTCAGGGGATCACCGGTAGCAAAGTCGACTACATGTCAGTGCCCTATAAGGCGATAACCCGTTTTTCGGTAGAAACTGCGGGCACGTTCGACCTGGAATCGGAACTCAAGATTTGGGTCTCCGGAACATCCGATCCCATCCAAAAAACCCTTAAGAAGGGCACGGATGTTCGCGGCATTCAGCGCGCACTGGCCACCGCTATTTTTCGCTAGTCGAGCGGGGAGGCGGATGATCAAGCGCATTGGAATGTGGGCTGCTTTCGCCATTGCAGCAGTCGTCGTCGCCGTCCAGAAGCAATTCAACATTCCCGATTACGTCATCGGGCTGGGTGTCCTGACTGTCGTGCTTCTCTGGATAGGAAAGCAGGCTACAGGCGCTTGAGGAGCGAGTGGTCCGCAAGGAATACAGCGGCATCATCGCGGCCTTAGGGGGCGAACGTCACAAGCCGGAGCATAAACAGCCGGCATCTCTCGCGGCGGGCCGCGCTATTGCATCATGGATCACTCCAGCGCACGAAATCCTGTTCGACGATTTCCGCTGGTTCGCCGCCCTCCTGAATATGCAACTCACGGATCCTTGGGCCATTGAAGAGCTGAACGACACGAGCATTCGAGGTTTCGAAGGGCAGGAGTTCGGTCGGCGATATCAAGTCTGGTACAACGCCTGCAAGGTCGGCACCATGCAAGTGATGATGAGCTTCGACGGGATGCTGAAGCGGAACAATTTCTCCGAGAACAGGTCGGCGAGGGTAAAGCTCGATCTGGACTATCTCCGGTTCATCCCATGTATCGACGCTGGCTCCCTAATCTACCAAATCGTGTTGATGGTAAGCGACTTCGACTTCACGAACGGCGACGCCTCCCGCGCAAAAGCGCGGGCCACCGCAGCGGACGCTCTCGGCGGCTATCTGTGGGAAGCCGTCAGGGAGCCGGAGTTCGATCCGTCGTTCGACTTCTCCATTGACGGCTCCTGTGACCTTCTCCGGCACGTGGTCGATGACTGGAAGAAGCAGGGCATCGATCCGATGGTGAAGTGGGGCGGCGACCGAGAGAAGGCCTGATCGGTCTGACCGCGATCATCAAACGAAGCGAAAAGCGGATTTGACGACCGGCAGTGGCTGCGTTTGCGATTCGGGCCGCGCCAAAAAATGCGCCAAAATTTGCAAATCGATGTAGCCGGCTAACATGCCGTTTTCTTTAGTATATTGATTTTATTGAGGATTATGGTGCCCCCGGCAGGGTTCGAACCCGCGACCCCCTGATTACAAATCAGGTGCTCTACCAACTGAGCTACAAGGGCAATGCGTGCCAACTAGCAGATTCTTCCCGGGTGTAAAGGGAAAATCCAGCCCGGGCGCGATTTCGTGATCGATCATAACCCAATCGCTCTCCATTTCATGAACAAAAGCTGAAGTACCGATTCAGGAGAAGTTCAGGGCAGGAGGAGCAGATTTCGCTCACAGTCATCAAGGAGGTGAGCCATGAGAATTGTCCATTTTGCTGTTGCAGCGCTTCTCTCGGTCGGCTCGGCCGCCGTTGCCGGTGAGCCCGTGGTTGCCGCTCCCGTCTATACACCGGTTGCTTCCGTCGAAAAGAGCGACGTCGTGAAGGTGCATTACCGGGATCATCACCGCCATTGGCGTCATTCGTGGCGGCATGAACGTCGTGACTGGCGCCACGATCCGTATGCCTATGAGCGCAGCTATTACTACCGGCCCTGGCGCGCCGAACGGCGATGGAGGGAACGCCATTATTGGCGTCATCACCACCGACCGCACCATTACCTGCAATTCCGCATCGATCTGTGATCGTCCGCTGGGCTTCGTCTGACCGGCACTCAAAAAGGCGGCATCATCGGGATACCGGGAGTGGGCCGCCGGTGCGGACGTCGATCAGCAAACGCGATGCCGCCGCGTGCGATTCCCGGCGGCTATTGCGCAGGCGGTGTCGGTGTGGGTGCCGGCGTTGTCGGCGCCAGGGGATCCGGCTGGCGCGTCGGCTGGGTGGGATCGACCCATATTATACTGAGAACGATGGCGACGAAGACCGCGATGAACAGGATGCCGAACAGGAGGGGCCGGATTGCCATGCCGGATATTTTCCTTCTCTCTTGCTGTTGCTCTCTTTGCTGCTGCGCTCAAGCGGCTCTTAGGGCCGCCATTCGTTCATTTTGAGACGCCTGCTTATTTCTTCAGGTGAAGCCGGGCGGCATACATCGCGATCGCAGCCGCATTCGAGACGTTGAGCGATTTGATCGCGCCTGGCATGTCGAGCCGCGCTAGCGCGCTGACGGTCTCCCGCGTCTTCTGCCTGAGGCCCTTGCCTTCGGAGCCGAGAACGAGCGCAACCTTTTCGCCTGAGAACGTGCCCTCGATCGGCGCTGGCCCTTCTGAATCGAGGCCGATCGAGAAGAAGCCGAGCCGGTGCAATTCACCGAGCGCGTCGGCAAGATTGGTGATCTGTATATAAGGAATGAGTTCGAGCGCGCCGGAAGCCGATTTCGCAAGCACTCCCGATTCGGTCGGGCTATGTCTCTGCGTGGTGATGACGGCGCCGGCATTGAAGGCGACGGCTGAGCGCATGATGGCGCCGACATTGTGCGGATCGGTGACCTGGTCGAGCACGAGGAGCAACGGGCTGTCCTTCAGCGCCTCCAGACGCCGGACGGGCAGGGGGCGGGTTTCCAGCATCACGCCCTGGTGGATCGCCTCGGGGCCGAGCACCTTGTCGATATCCTGCGGTGAGACGATCTCGACGGGAATGCCGAGCCGTTCGGCATCGATTTCGAGGCGTGCAAGCGCATTCTGCGTCGCACTCAGCCTGACGTTTTTCCGCTCGGGGTTTTCAAGTGCTGCGCGCACGGTGTGCAGGCCGTAGAGATGGACCTGGTCGGCCGCGAGTGCCGGCGGTTTCCAGTCGTCGCCGCCGCGTTTGCGCTTCTGCGGATGCGGCGTCGGGATTTCGCCGCGCTCGCGCTTGGCATCGCGATGGGCGCGCCGCAGAGTGGCGTAATGCGTGTCCTTGGGGGACTTGTCGGTTGCGGACTTGCCGCCGGATTTGTTGTCTTTGCTCATGCGGCTTTATAACGGTAGCACTTCACCGCGCATAGGGTTTCTTTGCCGGCGGCGGCTTTCAACAGGCGATGAAGTTTTTCGTATTTTTTCTATTGTCTTCATGTTGACATGGGCAAATGCTCCGGTCATATACGCGGCGCAGATCGAGGGGCGGCAACGCTCCTGGGTCTTCGAGCTTGGTTCTTACGATCCAGACGAAAAACTGGAGAGATGCCCGAGTGGTTAAAGGGGACGGACTGTAAATCCGTTGGCTCAGCCTACGTTGGTTCAAATCCAACTCTCTCCACCATTCGTCACTTGGATCGGACCACCCCGCGGGTATAGCTCAATGGTAGAGCAGCAGCCTTCCAAGCTGAATACGCGGGTTCGATTCCCGCTACCCGCTCCAGCTCTCAGAGATTTAAGCATTGCGTCCGACCGGCGCGTTGGCCGCACGCATTCAAAGGCGTGAAATTTCCGTTTGAATGCCGTGGGCACTGCTGCTTAACATGGCCCTCATGAGAGGTCCTATGCGAAACCTGATATTAGCCGCCTTATTCTTGCTTCCCTCGGCAGCCTTTGCTGCCCAGACCTTTGAAGTCAAAGCCCGCGATCACAGCTGCAGCGCGCTTGCGCAGATCATCCGGCAAAACAAAGCGGTATTCGTGCGAATCGGCATCGGAGGCCGCAGCTTCCGTTACCCGCCGGCCAGCTGCAGGCTGGGTGACAAGCGCTCGACGACCAGTTTGCGGGATGCCGGAGGAAGGCTCTGCGTCCTCGATTACGCCTGCGTCTATGATCCGGACTCTTTTTATAACAAGATTCCGAATTAGGACTTGGAGCTAAGCCAAGGTAAGCCATGCAACTTCGCCACCTGACGCGGTCTTCACCTCCGGTCCAATCAGCCCCATAAAAGGACGAAGGGCGAGGCGAGGGCGACGATCGCGGCGATGATCCACCTTGCCTGCCCGTAGGAACGGAGTTCCGCCACGGAAAGCCATTTGCGGAAGACGAAGAAGCCGATCGCGATGACGGCGCTGTAGATGAGCGCGCGAACGAAGATCGTCCAGCCTCCGCCGAAAAGGCCGATCGCTAGGCCGAAGCCCGTCAGCGCTCCGAGAATGCCGTATCCGACATCGAACATCAGCGTTGTGGTCGTGGACAGGGGCGTCAGTATCCTGGGAAATGCGATCGCAAGGGCAGCCGTCAGAAGCCATATGCTGACGAGCGCCTGCAGCGTCGACGAACTGGTAATGGACGTGGCGACAGCCGTAAGGCGCTCCGGCGTCGACAGATGCACGATCTGGGCCACCCAGTCGATTGCGCCCGCCATTATCCAGAGTACGAATGCGCAGGCAGCAAAGATCAGAAAGTTGCCAGCCGATCGTTTTGCAATTTCTGCCGGTTCCATTCTTCCCCCCTAGGAATCGCGCTTCAGCAGCGCCAAGACGGCATAATATCATATGCACGGGCGGCTGTGCCCCTGTTCGGAAATATGCTGGTTTTGCCGGCTGATATTGCCGATTGACGATCCGTTCCCATATGCGGTTCCAGGCCTGGAATGGCGTTCACAATTAGGTCTTGCGCAATCCCGCCGAAAGCCTTAAACGGCGGCACTAAACCGGTTCGCCGGGGTCACCCATTTCGTTCACAGGAAGCATTCAAATGGCAAAGAGTAAGTTTGAGCGCAACAAGCCGCACGTTAACATCGGCACGATCGGCCACGTTGACCACGGCAAGACGTCTCTGACGGCGGCGATCACGAAGTATTTCGGCGAATACAAGGCGTATGACCAGATCGACGCTGCACCGGAAGAAAAGGCCCGCGGCATCACGATCTCGACGGCGCACGTCGAATACGAGACGGCTGCCCGCCACTACGCGCACGTCGACTGCCCCGGTCACGCCGACTACGTGAAGAACATGATCACCGGTGCGGCGCAGATGGACGGTGCGATCCTGGTGTGCTCGGCTGCTGACGGCCCGATGCCGCAGACCCGCGAACACATCCTGCTCGCCCGCCAGGTCGGCGTTCCGGCGATCGTCGTGTTCCTGAACAAGGTCGACCAGGTTGACGACGCCGAGCTTCTCGAGCTCGTCGAGCTGGAAGTGCGCGAACTTCTGTCGTCCTACGACTTCCCGGGCGACGACATCCCGGTGGTCAAGGGTTCGGCGCTGGCCGCACTTGAAGATTCCGACAAGACGATCGGCGAAGACGCGATCCGCGAGCTGATGGCCCAGGTCGACGCCTACATCCCGACGCCGGAGCGTCCGATCGACCAGCCGTTCCTGATGCCGATCGAAGACGTGTTCTCGATCTCGGGCCGCGGCACGGTCGTCACCGGTCGCGTCGAGCGCGGCATCGTCAAGGTTGGCGAGGAAGTCGAAATCGTCGGCATCCGCCCGACCTCGAAGACGACGGTGACCGGCGTTGAAATGTTCCGCAAGCTGCTCGACCAGGGCCAGGCCGGCGACAACATCGGCGCGCTGATCCGCGGCGTGAACCGTGACGGCGTCGAGCGCGGCCAGATTCTGTGCAAGCCGGGTTCGGTGAAGCCGCACAAGAAGTTCAAGGCCGAAGCCTACATCCTGACGAAGGAAGAAGGCGGCCGTCATACGCCGTTCTTCACGAACTACCGCCCGCAGTTCTACTTCCGCACGACGGACGTGACGGGCATCGTGACGCTGCCGGAAGGCACGGAAATGGTGATGCCGGGCGATAACGTCACGGTTGACGTCGAGCTGATCGTGCCGATCGCCATGGAAGAAAAGCTGCGCTTTGCCATCCGCGAAGGCGGCCGCACCGTCGGCGCCGGCATCGTCGCCAGCATCGTCGAGTAATCTTCGGATTAGCTTGGATTGGAGAAGCCCCGCTGGAAACGGCGGGGCTTTTTGTTGTGGTGCGCCAGGCATGGGCGCATTCTTGTGGGTGCAAGTCCCACCGTAAGCTGGTCATAGCGAGCGAAGAGAAGCGCAACTGCGGTAGGGTGAGCGACCGTGGGAAGGAAGCGTGGGCAGGACGATCTTCCGGGGACTGACGGCGAGGGGAGGACCGTAAGCATGGAGGCTTTGGTTATGTCCATCAGCAAATCGCCCGCCATTCATCCCGGTGAAATTCTCAGAGAAATCTATATGGAGCCTTTGGATCTGACGCCCTATTCTCTCGCGAAGAAACACGGTGTTCTCCGAACCAGAATCGAGAGGATCGTCTCGGAATAAAATCGGAATCAGTACCGATACCGCGCTCCGGCTCGCCAAGTTCTTCAAGACTTCGCCCGAGTTCTGGATGAACCTCCAGGTGGCTTACGACATCAAGACTCCAGCGCTGAAAGAGGCGCTTTCCGCCATCGCGGAAGTGGAAGCCGCATGGGCGGAATTGAGCCGTGACTTGAGAATAGCGGCGCCTTCACCTTGCACCCTGTTGCGGAGCCTTTATCTATTTCTTCGATTTCATGACGCGGAGGAGATTTCATGAAGAAGCGCATTCTTTTTACGGGCGGCTCGGGCAAGGCGGGGCGCCATGTCGTGCCGTGGCTGGTGAATGCCGGCTATGAGGTCCACAACGTCGATCTCGTGTCGCTCGACAGCCCCGGCGTCACCAACCTGATTGCCGACATCACCGACAGCGGCCAGGTTTTCAACGCGCTGTCCATGCATCGCGATTTTCCCGATCTGGAGACGGGCAAGGGCGTCCAGGGCTTCGACGCTGTCGTGCATTTCGCTGCGATTCCGCGCATTCTTATCAAGTCGGACAACGAGACGTTCCGCGTCAACACGATGGGTACTTACAACGTCCTCGAGGCGGCGGTGAAGCTTGGCGTCCGGAAAATCATCCTCGCGTCAAGCGAGACCACCTATGGCGTCTGCTTCGCCGAGGGGCAGAAGGATTTTCATCAGTTTCCGCTGGAGGAGGACTATGACGTCGATCCGATGGACAGCTACGGCCTGTCGAAGGTGCTGAACGAAAAGACGGCGCGCGCCTTCGCCGAGCGCTCCGGTGCCGATATCTACGCGTTGCGGATCGGAAATGTCATCGAGCCGCATGAATATGACAGGTTTCCCAGCTTTATCGCCCATCCGGAGACGCGCCGGCGCAACGCCTGGAACTACGTCGATGCCCGCGACCTCGGGCAGATCGTCCATCTGTGCATCGAAAAGAGCGGATTGGGTTTCCGGGTCTTCAATGCCGTGAACGACACCGTGACCGCCAACATTCCCTCCAAGGAACTCGCCAAACGCTTCTTCCCCAACGTGCCCTTCACCCGCGAGATCGGCGAATATGAGGGCCTGCTCTCCAACCGCACTATCCGCGAGGTCCTAGGTTTCAAGGAAGAGCACGACTGGCGCAAATATGTGAAGGTCTGATCGTAGCCTATGCCGGGCGACGGCGGATTGGGAAAAATCGAAAATCGCACTTGCATATCCCGTGCCGCCGTCTTAAAGGAGCGCCATGCTTGCAGGAAGCGCTTCGACCCTCAAGGTCAACGGGCTGAATGTAAAGCATAAAGGGGTATAGCTCAGTTGGTAGAGCGGCGGTCTCCAAAACCGCAGGTCGTAGGTTCGAGCCCTGCTGCCCCTGCCATCCTCTTCGAACGGAAAGCGCGAACGTTCTTGCAGCGTTTCGTTGGGGAGGGTATATGGCAAATTTCGCTAAATGGCGGTTTCCCTCTTGTGCAATTGGGAATCGGTGTTTATGTAGGGTTCAACAGACACGCGGTGCGTGGGGCTGATATATTCAGCTTTACGCGCCGTAATTGCGTGGGCAGTCGATGGCATCCAAATCCAATCCGTTTGCGTTCCTGCAGCAGGTGCGCGCCGAAACGTCCAAGGTTACCTGGCCGTCTCGCCGTGAAACTATGATCTCGACGATCATGGTGCTGGTGATGGTGGTATTTGCCGCGCTGTTTTTCTTTGCTGCTGACCAGCTGATTGGCTGGGCTTTGAGCTACGTGCTCAACACCGGCAACTGATCGGGTGGAGATATAAGATGGCGGCACGTTGGTATATCGTCCACGCGTATTCGAATTTTGAAAAGAAGGTGGCTGAATCCATCGAGGAGAAGGCCAGGCAGAAGGGTCTCGGGCATCTTTTCGAAAAGATCCTCGTGCCAACCGAGAAGGTGGTCGAAGTGCGCCGCGGCCGCAAGGTCGACAGCGAGCGCAAGTTCTTCCCCGGCTATGTCATGGTTCGTGCGAACCTGACGGACGAGGCCTACCACCTGATCAAGAACACGCCGAAGGTCACTGGTTTCCTCGGCTCCGACAACAAGCCCGTTCCGATTCCGGACTCCGAAGCCGAGCGCATTCTCGGTCAGGTCCAGGAAGGCGTCGAGCGGCCGAAGGCTTCCATTACCTTCGAGATCGGCGAACAGGTCCGCGTTTCGGACGGCCCGTTCGCGTCGTTCAACGGCACGGTTCAGGATGTGGACGAAGAGCGTTCGCGCCTGAAGGTGGAAGTGTCGATCTTCGGCCGCGCGACCCCGGTCGAACTGGAATACGGTCAGGTCGAGAAGGTCTGATTTTTTTGAGATCGGAAGTCAGTCGGTATTGACTGGCTTCTGCGCGGCGAAAGCCGCGAACCGCGTGGAAGGTGAGAGGGGTCTTAGCCGGGCCTTCGAGATCCGCACCACGCAACCGCAGCCGCCGGAGAAATCCGGCATCACTGGCCGGGCGACCGGTCATCAATGAAAGGCAGAGAGTTATGGCTAAGAAAGTTGCAGGCCAGCTCAAGCTTCAGGTCAAGGCAGGATCGGCAAACCCGTCCCCGCCGATTGGCCCGGCGCTTGGTCAGCGTGGCATTAACATCATGGAATTCTGCAAGGCGTTCAATGCCGCCACGCAGGAAATGGAAAAGGGCATGCCGATCCCGGTCGTCATCACCTATTACCAGGACAAGTCCTTTACCTTCGCGATGAAGCAGCCGCCCGTCAGCTACTTCCTCAAGAAGGAAGCGAAGATCCAGTCCGGCTCGAAGACGCCCGGTAAGGGCGCCGTCGCAGGCAAGCTGACCAAGGCTCAGGTCAAGGCGATTGCCGAAGCGAAGATGAAGGACCTGAACGCCGCGGATATCGAAGGCGCAATGGCCATGATCGAGGGTTCTGCCCGCGCCATGGGCCTGGAAGTGGTGGCGTAACATGGTAAAGCTTGCAAAGCGTATTCAGAAGATCCGCGAAGGCGTGGATCCGACCAAACTGGTCGCCCTTAACGACGCCATCTCGATGGTCAAGGAACGTGCGATCGCCAAGTTCGACGAAACGATCGAAATCGCCATGAACCTCGGCGTCGATCCGCGCCACGCAGACCAGATGGTCCGCGGTGTGGTCAATCTGCCGAACGGTACGGGCCGCGACGTTCGCGTCGCCGTTTTCGCTCGCGGCGTCAAGGCTGACGAAGCCAAGGCAGCCGGTGCCGACATCGTTGGCGCAGAAGAGCTGGTTGAAATCGTCCAGGGCGGCAAGATCGATTTCGATCGCGTTATCGCGACCCCGGACATGATGCCGCTCGTCGGTCGTCTCGGTAAGGTACTCGGCCCGCGCGGCATGATGCCGAACCCGAAGGTCGGAACGGTTACGATGGACGTTACCGGCGCGATCAAGGCTTCCAAGGGCGGCGCCGTCGAGTTCCGCGTCGAGAAGGCTGGTATCGTGCATGCCGGTATCGGCAAGGCTTCGTTCGACGCCAAGGCTCTTGAAGAAAACATCAAGGCTTTCGCTGATGCCGTCATCAAGGCGAAGCCGGCTGGTGCGAAGGGCAACTACCTCAAGCGCGTGGCGATCTCTTCGACCATGGGTCCGGGTGTCAAGATCGACCCGTCGTCGGTCACGGCCTCTTAACGAATTTCATCGGGCTCTGCCCGGTGGCAAGAATTCCGGCCTCGAAAGGGGCCGGAATATTCCGGAGAAATCCGGAATCCTGTCCGAGATTGCAGGTGGTTTTCCCTTAATCACTTTGGCCTGCATGAGACGGGTAAGACCCGAATTTCGATGAAGCCTGGCTTCATGGATTTGGTTCGAGCCTTGGATGCCTTGTGCCTTCGGCCTTTTGGCGCGAAGCGCGAGGGGACAGGATCCTCAAGCGCCGCTTGGGATCGCTTCTGATCCCGGGAGGCAAAGGCAACCCGGTGGGGTCCGTTTCACGGTCCCGCCAACTGGAGATAGGCAGTGGAAAGAGCGGAAAAACGCGAATTCGTCACGGAACTGAACGAAGTCTTCAAGGCTTCGGGCTCGGTTGTCGTGGCCCACTATGCTGGTGCTACAGTCGCGCAGATGAACGACTTCCGTTCGAAGATGCGCGCTGCTGGCGGCACCGTCAGAGTCGCGAAAAACCGCCTGGCCAAGATCGCCCTTCAGGGTACGGAAGCGGAAGGGATTTCCAATCTCTTCACCGGTCAGACGCTGATTGCATACAGCGCCGATCCGATCACCGCTCCGAAAGTCGTCGTGGATTTCGCCAAGGGCAACGACAAGATCGTTGTGCTCGGCGGCGCCATGGGAACAACCACGCTCAACGCCGATGCAGTCAAGTCGCTTGCGACCCTGCCGTCGTTGGACGAACTGCGCGCGAAGCTACTGGGCATGATCCAGACACCGGCTACTCGCATCGCAAGCGTTGTTGCAGCACCGGCAAGCCAGCTTGCCCGCGTGTTTTCGGCTTACGCCAAGAAGGACGAAGCCGCTTAAGGCGGTTTTTCGCTGTTTATAGAAAACCGGTTCGAACCGAACAAAAGGAACTGAAAAAATGGCTGATCTCGCAAAGATCGTAGACGACCTCTCCTCGCTGACCGTTCTGGAAGCTGCAGAACTGTCCAAGCTTCTCGAAGAAAAGTGGGGCGTTTCCGCCGCTGCTCCGGTAGCTGTTGCTGCCGCTGCTGGTGGTGCTGGCGCTGCTGCTGCCGTTGAAGAAGAAAAGACCGAGTTCGACGTCATCCTCACGGATGCCGGCGCAAACAAGATCAACGTCATCAAGGAAGTCCGCGCTATCACCGGCCTCGGCCTCAAGGAAGCCAAGGACCTCGTTGAAGCCGCTCCGAAGGCTGTCAAGGAAGGCGTTTCCAAGGCTGAAGCCGCTGACCTCAAGAAGAAGCTTGAAGACGCCGGCGCAAAGGCCGACGTCAAGTAATCTTGAACTGCATCTGGGAGGCGGTGCTTACCGTCTCCCATTTGCCGTTTTTGTGAACGAATTACCCAAAAGCCGCGTGAAACCGGCTTTTGGGTAATGGGTTCTTCAAGAGCATAGTCTCGAACCGAAGCGCAGGGCGATCCGGCCATGTGGCTTCGGGAAGTGGGACGAGATTGAATTATCCATTGATCGACGGGATCGCCTGGCCAGCGGTTCCCGTCCGTTGCAGGCCCGGATGCAATTTTTGAAGGAGCGACGATGGCTCAGACCCTTTCGTTCAACGGTCGTAGGCGCGTACGCAAGTTTTTTGGTAAAATCCCCGAAGTCGCAGAAATGCCGAACCTCATCGAGGTTCAGAAGGCGTCCTACGACCAATTCCTGATGGTTGAAGAGCCCAAGGGCGGCCGCCCTGACGAAGGTCTCCAGGCTGTCTTCAAGTCAGTTTTCCCGATCACGGACTTCTCCGGCGCTTCGATGCTGGAATTCGTGTCCTATGAGTTCGAGCCGCCGAAGTTCGACGTCGACGAGTGCCGCCAGCGCGACCTGACCTACGCCGCGCCGCTGAAGGTCACCCTCCGCCTTATCGTGTTTGATATCGACGAGGATACCGGCGCGAAGTCGATCAAGGACATCAAGGAACAGTCCGTCTACATGGGCGACATGCCGCTCATGACGAACAACGGTACCTTCATCGTGAACGGCACCGAGCGCGTTATCGTGTCCCAGATGCACCGTTCACCGGGCGTCTTCTTCGACCACGACAAGGGCAAGAGCCATTCTTCCGGCAAGCTGCTCTTCGCCGCTCGCGTGATCCCGTACCGCGGTTCCTGGCTCGACATCGAATTCGACGCCAAGGACATCGTCTACGCCCGCATCGACCGCCGCCGCAAGATTCCGGTGTCGTCGCTGCTGATGGCCCTCGGCATGGATGGCGAGGAAATCCTCGACACCTTCTACACGAAGTCGCTCTACAAGCGCGACGGCGAAGGCTGGCGTATTCCCTTCCAGCCCGAAACGCTGAAGGGCGCCAAGGCGATCACCGAGATGGTCGACGCCGACACCGGCGAAGTCGTTGTCGAAGCCGGTAAGAAGCTGACCCCGCGTCTGCTCCGCACTCTCTCCGACAAGGGCCTCAAAGCTCTGAAGGCGACGGACGACGATCTCTACGGCAACTACCTCGCAGAAGACATCGTCAACTACTCGACGGGTGAGATCTATCTCGAAGCCGGCGACGAAATCGACGAGAAAACCCTGCCGGTCATCCTCGCCAACGGTTTCGACGAAATTCCGGTTCTCGGCATCGACCACATCAATGTCGGCGCCTACATCCGCAATACGCTCAACGCAGACAAGAACGAGAACCGCCAGGACGCGCTGTTCGACATCTACCGCGTCATGCGTCCGGGTGAACCGCCGACCATGGAATCAGCCGAAGCCATGTTCAACTCGCTGTTCTTCGATGCGGAGCGTTACGACCTCTCCGCCGTCGGCCGCGTGAAGATGAACATGCGCCTCGACCTCGACGTCGAAGACACCGTCCGCGTGCTGCGCAAGGACGACATCCTGGCCGTGGTCAAGATGCTCGTCGAGCTGCGTGACGGCAAGGGCGAGATCGATGACATCGACAACCTCGGCAACCGCCGCGTCCGCTCGGTCGGCGAGCTGATGGAAAACCAGTACCGCCTCGGTCTGCTCCGCATGGAGCGCGCGATCAAGGAACGTATGTCCTCGATCGAGATCGATACGGTGATGCCGCAGGATCTGATCAACGCGAAGCCGGCCGCTGCCGCCGTTCGCGAGTTCTTCGGCTCCTCGCAGCTGTCGCAGTTCATGGACCAGGTCAATCCGTTGTCGGAAATCACCCACAAGCGCCGTCTTTCGGCACTTGGTCCGGGTGGTCTGACCCGCGAGCGCGCCGGCTTTGAAGTCCGCGACGTTCATCCGACCCACTACGGCCGTATTTGCCCGATCGAAACGCCGGAAGGCCCGAACATCGGTCTTATCAACTCGCTGGCGACCTTTGCGCGCGTCAACAAGTACGGCTTCATCGAGAGCCCATACCGCCGCATCATCGACGGCAAGGTGACGAACGACGTTCTTTACCTGTCGGCGATGGAAGAGGCGAAGTACTATGTCGCGCAGGCCAACGCCGAGCTCGACAAGGAAGGTTCCTTCGTTGACGAATTCGTCGTCTGCCGTCACGCCGGCGAAGTCATGCTCGCCCCGCGCGACAGCATGAACCTGATGGACGTCTCGCCGAAGCAGGTCGTTTCGGTCGCTGCCGCTCTCATCCCGTTCCTGGAAAACGACGACGCCAACCGCGCCCTCATGGGTTCGAACATGCAGCGTCAGGCAGTTCCGCTGCTGCGCGCTGAAGCACCGTTCGTCGGCACCGGCATGGAGCCGATCGTTGCTCGTGACTCGGGTGCTGCCATCGGCGCACGCCGCGGCGGTGTCGTCGACCAGGTCGACGCGACGCGTATCGTCATCCGCGCAACGGAAGACCTCGAAGCCGGCAAGTCCGGCGTCGACATCTACCGCCTGCAGAAGTTCCAGCGTTCGAACCAGAACACGTGCGTCAACCAGCGTCCGCTGGTCACCGTCGGTGACGTTGTCAACCGCGGCGACATTCTCGCGGACGGTCCGTCGACCGACCTCGGCGACCTGGCTCTCGGCCGCAACGCGCTCGTCGCGTTCATGCCGTGGAACGGCTACAACTACGAAGACTCGATCCTGCTTTCGGAGCGCATCGTTGCCGACGACGTGTTCACCTCCATCCACATCGAAGAATTCGAAGTGATGGCGCGCGACACGAAGCTCGGTCCGGAAGAAATCACGCGCGACATTCCGAACGTTTCGGAGGAAGCGCTGAAGAACCTCGACGAAGCAGGCATCGTCTACATCGGCGCCGAAGTTCAGCCGGGCGATATCCTCGTCGGCAAGATCACGCCGAAGGGCGAGAGCCCGATGACGCCGGAAGAAAAGCTCCTGCGCGCCATCTTCGGCGAAAAGGCGTCCGACGTCCGCGACACCTCCATGCGCATGCCGCCCGGCACCTACGGCACAATCGTCGAAGTGCGCGTCTTCAATCGTCACGGCGTTGAAAAGGACGAGCGCGCCATGGCGATCGAGCGCGAAGAGATCGAGCGTCTTGCCAAGGACCGCGACGACGAACAGGCGATCCTCGACCGTAACGTCTACGGCCGCCTGATCGAGATGCTCCGCGGCCAGATGTCCATCGCCGGCCCGAAGGGCTTCAAGAAGGGCGCGGAGCTTTCGAACGCAGTCGTTTCCGAATATCCCCGCTCGCAGTGGTGGATGTTCGCGGTCGAGGACGAGAAGGTCCAGAGCGAACTCGAAGCACTCCGCGGCCAGTACGACGAATCCAAGTCGCGCCTTGAACAGCGCTTCATGGACAAGGTCGAGAAGGTCCAGCGCGGCGACGAAATGCCTCCGGGCGTCATGAAGATGGTCAAGGTCTTCGTTGCTGTGAAGCGCAAGATCCAGCCGGGCGACAAGATGGCCGGCCGTCACGGCAACAAGGGTGTCGTGTCCCGCATCGTACCAGTCGAAGACATGCCGTTCCTCGAAGACGGCACGCATGTCGACGTCGTTCTGAACCCGCTCGGCGTGCCTTCGCGCATGAACGTCGGCCAGATCCTCGAGACGCACCTCGGCTGGGCTTGCGCCGGCATGGGCAAGCAGATCGGCGATCTGATCGAAGCCTACAAGGCGAACGGCAATATCGAGCCATTGCGCAAGACGATCGGCGACGTTGTCGGCGACGGTCCGAAGGCCGAACAGGTCAAGGACTTCGACGACGACTCGGTTCTGCGTCTTGCGGACCAGTGGAAGCGCGGCGTTTCGATTGCAACGCCGGTCTTCGACGGTGCCCATGAAGGCGATGTAAACGACATGCTGCGTCTGGCTGGTCTCAAGGACTCGGGCCAGTCGACGCTGTACGACGGCCGTACCGGCGAGCAGTTCGACCGTCAGGTGACCGTGGGCTACATCTACATGCTGAAGCTCAACCACCTGGTCGACGACAAGATCCATGCCCGTTCGATCGGTCCTTATTCGCTAGTGACCCAGCAGCCGCTGGGCGGCAAGGCGCAGTTCGGCGGTCAGCGCTTCGGCGAAATGGAGGTCTGGGCTCTGGAAGCATACGGCGCGGCCTACACGCTGCAGGAAATGCTGACGGTGAAGTCGGACGACGTTGCCGGCCGCACCAAGGTCTACGAAGCCATCGTCCGGGGCGACGATACGTTCGAAGCGGGTATTCCCGAAAGCTTCAACGTTCTCGTCAAGGAAATGCGCTCACTGGGCCTTTCGGTCGAGCTGGAGAACTCGAAGGTCGAGGACCTGCAGCAGGCGAACCAGCTGCCGGACGCGGCCGAGTAACCACTTGATAGGGTGTGCGCCTTTAAGAGGCGCACACCGTTCCCGCCAAGGCCCCGCAACGTGTCGGCCGGGCAGGGACGTTTCTGCCGCATTGTGCGGTTATTGTCGTTTTGAGCGTTGGCGCGGCTCCCGGGATTTGCCGCCGACCATCGCAAGCCAAGGGCGCATTCGCCCATGAAGGAGACAGGCATGAACCAAGAGGTCATGAATCTTTTCAATCCGCAGGTGCCTGCACAGAATTTCGACTCCATCCGGATTTCGATCGCCTCTCCGGAGAAGATCCTTTCCTGGTCCTACGGTGAGATCAAGAAGCCGGAAACCATCAACTACCGCACGTTCAAGCCGGAACGCGACGGTCTCTTCTGCGCGCGCATCTTCGGGCCGATCAAGGACTACGAGTGCCTTTGCGGCAAGTACAAGCGCATGAAGTACAAGGGCATCATCTGCGAAAAGTGCGGCGTCGAAGTCACGCTGTCGCGCGTTCGCCGCGAGCGCATGGGCCATATCGAGCTTGCCGCGCCCGTTGCCCACATCTGGTTCCTGAAGTCGCTGCCGAGCCGCATTTCCACGCTGCTCGACATGACGCTGAAGGATGTCGAGCGCGTCCTCTACTTCGAGAACTACATCGTCACCGAGCCGGGCCTCACTGCCCTCAAGGAGCATCAGCTCCTCTCGGAAGAAGAGTACATGCTCGCCGTCGACGAATATGGCGAAGACCAGTTCACGGCGATGATCGGCGCTGAAGCCATCTACGAGATGCTCGCCTCGATGAACCTCGAGAAGATCGCCGGCGATCTGCGTTCCGAGCTTGCCGACACCACGTCGGATCTCAAGCAGAAGAAGCTGATGAAGCGCTTGAAGATCGTCGAGAACTTCATGGACTCCGGCAATCGTCCGGAATGGATGATCATGAAGGTCGTTCCGGTGATTCCGCCGGACCTGCGTCCGCTCGTTCCGCTCGATGGCGGCCGTTTCGCGACGTCGGACCTCAACGATCTCTATCGCCGTGTCATCAACCGTAACAACCGTCTGAAGCGCCTGATCGAGCTTCGTGCGCCGGGTATCATCATCCGCAACGAAAAGCGTATGCTGCAGGAATCCGTTGACGCGCTATTCGACAACGGCCGCCGCGGCCGCGTCATCACGGGCGCCAACAAGCGCCCGCTGAAGTCGCTCTCCGACATGCTGAAGGGTAAGCAGGGCCGCTTCCGCCAGAACCTGCTCGGTAAGCGCGTCGACTATTCCGGCCGTTCCGTCATCGTGACCGGTCCGGAACTGAAGCTGCACCAGTGCGGCCTGCCGAAGAAGATGGCGCTCGAACTCTTCAAGCCGTTCATCTATGCCCGCCTCGACGCCAAGGGTTACTCCTCGACCGTCAAGCAGGCGAAAAAGCTGGTCGAGAAGGAAAAGCCGGAAGTCTGGGATATCCTCGACGAGGTTATCCGCGAGCATCCGGTTCTCCTGAACCGCGCACCGACGCTGCACCGCCTGGGCATCCAGGCCTTCGAGCCTATCCTGGTCGAGGGCAAGGCGATCCAGCTGCATCCGCTCGTCTGCACTGCCTTCAACGCCGACTTCGACGGCGACCAGATGGCCGTTCACGTGCCGCTGTCGCTCGAAGCCCAGCTCGAAGCCCGCGTCCTGATGATGTCGACGAACAACATCCTGCACCCGGCAAACGGTGCACCGATCATCGTTCCGTCGCAGGACATGGTTCTCGGCCTCTACTACCTCTCGATCATGAACCAGAACGAGCCGGGCGAAGGGATGGCCTTCTCGGACCTCGGCGAGTTGCATCATGCTCTCGAAAGCAAGGTCGTGACGCTGCACACCAAGATCCGCGGCCGCTTCAAGTCGATCGGCGAGGACGGCAAGCCGTACTCCAAGATCTATGAAACGACGCCTGGCCGCCTGCTCATCGGCGAACTACTGCCGAAGAACGGCAAGGTGCCTTTCGACATCTGCAACCAGGAAATGACCAAGAAGAACATCTCCAAGATGATCGACACGGTCTACCGTCATTGCGGCCAGAAGGACACGGTCATTTTCTGCGACCGCATCATGCAGCTCGGTTTCTCGCATGCCTGCCGCGCCGGCATCTCGTTCGGCAAGGACGACATGGTGATCCCGGATACCAAGGTGAAGATCGTCGGCGATACCGAAGCGCTCGTGAAGGAATACGAGCAGCAGTACAACGACGGTCTCATCACCCAGGGCGAAAAGTACAACAAGGTGGTCGACGCTTGGGGCAAGGCCACCGAGAAGGTCGCCGAAGAAATGATGGCCCGCATTAAGGCCATCGAATTCGACGAGGCAACCGGCCGTCAGAAGCCGATGAACTCGATCTATATGATGAGCCACTCCGGCGCCCGCGGTTCGCCGAACCAGATGCGTCAGCTGGGCGGCATGCGCGGCCTGATGGCCAAGCCCTCGGGCGAGATCATCGAAACGCCGATCATCTCGAACTTCAAGGAAGGCCTGACCGTCAACGAGTACTTCAACTCGACGCACGGCGCCCGCAAGGGTCTGGCAGACACCGCCTTGAAGACGGCAAACTCGGGCTACCTGACCCGCCGTCTTGTCGATGTCGCGCAGGATTGCATCGTCAACTCCGTGGATTGCGGCACCGACAAGGGCCTCACCATGACCGCCATCGTCGATGCCGGTCAGGTCGTCGCCTCGATCGGCGCACGCATCCTCGGCCGTACGGCGCTCGACAACATCGATCACCCGGTCACGGGCGAGCGCATCGTCGATGCCGGCAGGATGATCCTCGAGCCCGATGTCGTCGAGATCGAAAAGGCTGGTATCCAGTCGATCCGCATCCGTTCGGCACTGACCTGCGAAATCCAGACGGGCGTCTGCTCGGTCTGCTATGGCCGCGACCTCGCGCGCGGTACGCCGGTCAACATGGGCGAAGCAGTCGGGGTCATCGCGGCTCAGTCGATCGGCGAGCCGGGCACGCAGCTCACCATGCGTACCTTCCACCTTGGCGGTACGGCAACCGTGGTCGACCAGTCGTTCCTGGAAGCGTCGTATGAAGGCACGGTTCAGATCAAGAACCGCAACCTTCTGCGCAACTCCGAGGGCATCCTCGTTGCCATGGGCCGCAACATGACCGTGCAGATTCTGGACGAGCGTGGCGTTGAGCGCTCCTCGCAACGCGTTGCCTACGGTTCGAAGCTCTATGTCGATGAGGGCGACAAGGTGAAGCGCGGCCAGCGTCTGGCTGAGTGGGATCCGTACACCCGCCCGATAATGACGGAACTGGCCGGTACCGTTCAGTTCGAAGACGTTGTCGACGGTCTCTCCGTTCTCGAAGCGACCGACGAAGCCACCGGTATCACCAAGCGTCAGGTCATTGACTGGCGTTCGACGCCGCGTGGTTCCGACCTCAAGCCGGCAATCGTCATCAAGGACGCAAGCGGCAACGTCGCGAAGCTTTCGCGCGGCGGCGATGCCCGCTTCCTGCTCTCGGTCGAGGCAATCCTTTCGGTCGAGCCGGGCCAGAAGGTGTCTCAGGGCGACGTGCTTGCACGTTCGCCGCTGGAAAGCGCCAAGACCAAGGACATCACCGGCGGTCTGCCGCGTGTCGCCGAATTGTTCGAAGCCCGCCGTCCGAAAGACCATGCCATCATCGCTGAGATCGATGGTACGATCCGCCTCGGCCGCGACTACAAGAACAAGCGCCGCGTTATCATCGAGCCGGCGGAAGACGGTGTCGAGCCTGTCGAATACCTGATCCCGAAGGGCAAGCCCTTCCACCTTCAGGAAGGCGACTATATCGAAAAGGGTGACTACATCCTCGACGGTAACCCGGCACCGCACGACATCCTGGCGATCAAGGGCGTGGAGGCTTTGGCTTCCTATCTCGTCAACGAAATCCAGGAAGTCTACCGCTTGCAGGGCGTTGTCATCAACGACAAGCACATCGAGGTGATTGTCCGTCAGATGCTGCAGAAGGTGGAAATCACCGATGCGGGCGACTCGACCTATATCGTCGGCGACAATGTCGACCGTATCGAGCTTGAGGACGTCAACGACGGCCTGATCGAACAGGGCAAGAAGCCTGCCTATGGCGATCCGGTTCTTCTCGGCATCACCAAGGCGTCGCTGCAGACGCCGTCCTTCATCTCCGCCGCTTCCTTCCAGGAAACGACGAAGGTGCTGACGGAAGCTGCGATCGCCGGCAAGACTGACGGCCTGCAGGGTCTCAAGGAAAACGTCATCGTCGGCCGCCTCATCCCGGCCGGTACCGGCGGCACCATGACGGCGATCCGCCGCATCGCCACGTCGCGCGACGAGATGATCCTCGAAGAGCGCCGCAAGGGCACGGGCGCGGATGCCGCAACCCCGATGCTCCAGGACATGGCCAGCGAGAATGCCCCTGCTGGCGAATAACCGGCAGCCTCGGCCCTAGAATTGAAAAACCGCCCGGATCACCCCGGGCGGTTTTTTGTTTGGATTCGCGAGAGCATGAACGCCGGGGACGGTTCTCCTTTTGGTTGGCAACGATTACCGGGTCGGCACCAGAGTAACTTATGGAGGTAGTTCACATGGCTCAGAAGGGCGCGCGCCTTGTCAATGAACGGGAGAATTTGCTCGATGCCGCTTTGGCCCGCGCGATGGCCGACATCGAGGCTGGTCGTGTTCGACCGGCAGAGGACATTTTTGCAGAGTTGAAGGATCGATATGAGCGCCTCGTGGGACGTACATATTCTGCACGTCTTCAAGAGTGCGATAAACTAAGACGCGGATTAGTTAGGGAAGCTGGATGAGGCAGTTCTGCATTCCGTAACCGAGCTTGGTCTTTGCCGACGCTATGTCCATCCAGAAGAAGCGAAACAGAATCGGCTTGCCGCCGTCGAATGGCGTCATTTCGTGATGACGCCAGGTGTGGGGGTAGGGGTCTGCGAGAGCTGCATGATAATAATGCCGCCGGTGGCAGATGGTGGTGCCGTTCTTGATGAAGCGATAATCGTCGATTGCAAGCGGACGAAGAGGGTTGCTCAGCGCAAGACCTGTTTCCTCGGCGAATTCGCGGGCCGCCGCTTGCGCAAGGTCTTCGCCGCGTTCGACTGTCCCACCCGGAACCTGCAGTTTGATCTCCGGAAAATCCGGCTCGTCGAAAACCAGGAGCCGGCCGCGCCAGGTGGCGTAGATCAGCACCTTTTGCGCATCCGGCATAGTCACCTCTCAGTTGAAGCGGATGATCGCGACTTCGCCGTCGAGCGCGCCCTGGTAGGCCGACGCATGCGGCTCTTCGTCCGGCGCGTCGGTCAGCATGCCGATCTGGTCGAGGTCGGCTTCGATGAAGCCCTCTTCGGCAAGCGCGTTCAGCGCCTCGCGCACCGCGCTGTCGTCGTCGGCCGCCTTCAGCATCACATGCAGGTCAACACCCTCGGCGCCGTCAGACTCGTAGCCCTTGCCGATGATGATGAAGATCATCGGGCCCACGCTATTATTGTCGTTATCAGGCTTTTCGATCATTCATCGGTCCTTTGGCTCTGGCGATTCGAAAACGCGAATCTGCTTTGACAGGGCGTGCAGCCCGCGATCGCTGATTCCTTAGCCGTTTTTGCTGCGATGCCCAAGTTCAACTTGGCATGCGGCGTCCATTTCGTCTAAAAGCCTTCAAAGAGCGCACGGAGCCCGGGTTTCAAGGCGATCCGCCGAAGATTATTTATTAACCGGCCTTGACGAACCTGCGGGAAACCAGTAGTACCCGCGCCATCGGAACCCATGTGAGGCATGGCTGTCTGAGGCGTCTCGCCTTAGAGTTCTCCTCAAACAAGGTTCGAAACGCACGTTGAAGATATGATGCCTGCACGCATGACGCATGTCTTTTTTGCGTCCTCTGCCTTCGGTGGTCCATCTGCGCAAGCAGATCGGGCCACATTTTGCGCATTGACGTCAGTCGTGTGATCTTGCCGGAGACGGCGCGAGTTACGCCCGCAAGGGTTTGAAAGATAAACGTAAGGGATGGTTGAATGCCTACCGTAAACCAGCTGATCCGCAAGCCTCGCCAGGCAAGTGTAAAGCGTAACAAGGTTCCTGCACTGCAGGAAAACCCGCAGAAGCGCGGCGTTTGCACCCGCGTCTACACCACGACGCCGAAGAAGCCGAACTCGGCTCTGCGTAAGGTTGCCAAGATCCGCCTCACCAACGGCTTCGAAGTCATTGGTTACATCCCCGGCGAAGGCCACAACCTTCAGGAGCACTCCGTCGTCATGATCCGTGGCGGCCGCGTGAAGGACCTTCCGGGTGTCCGTTACCACATCATCCGCGGCGTTCTCGATACCCAGGGTGTCAAGAACCGCAAGCAGCGCCGTTCGAAGTACGGTGCGAAGCGTCCGAAGTAATTCGGGTTTGGTTTTCCGGCGCTGCGCGAGGTTCTCCGCGTGGTAAAGCGCCTTAACAGTTGAAGAGACGAGAAGTATGTCCCGACGTCACAGAGCAGAAAAGCGCGAAATCAACCCGGACCCGAAGTTCGGCGATCTGGTTGTCACGAAGTTCATGAATGCCATCATGCTCGACGGCAAGAAGTCCGTCGCTGAAAACATCGTATACGGCGCATTCGACGTCGTGCAGGGCAAGTCGAAGCAGGAGCCGGTTACGGTTTTCCATGCTGCGCTCGACAACATAGCCCCGCACGTTGAAGTCCGCTCGCGCCGCGTTGGTGGTGCGACCTACCAGGTCCCGGTCGACGTCCGTCCGGAGCGCCGTCAGGCTCTCGCCATTCGCTGGCTCATCGCTGCTGCCCGCAAGCGCAACGAAACGACCATGGTTGACCGCCTTTCGGGCGAGCTTCTCGATGCATCCAACAACCGCGGCAGTGCCGTTAAGAAGCGCGAAGACACGCACAAGATGGCTGACGCCAACCGTGCATTCTCGCACTATCGCTGGTAATTCCGCACGGTATCGAAAGGCAGTCCACAATGGCCCGCGAATATAAAATCGAAGACTACCGCAATTTCGGTATCATGGCGCACATCGACGCCGGCAAGACCACGACCACCGAGCGTATTCTTTACTACACCGGTAAGTCGCACAAGATCGGCGAAGTCCACGACGGCGCAGCCACGATGGACTGGATGGAGCAGGAGCAGGAGCGTGGCATCACGATCACGTCCGCGGCTACCACGACCTACTGGAAGGGCCGTGACGGCAAGACGCGCCGCTTCAACATCATCGACACCCCTGGCCACGTCGACTTCACCATCGAAGTCGAGCGTTCGCTGCGCGTTCTCGATGGTGCCATTGCGCTTCTCGACGCCAACGCCGGTGTCGAGCCGCAGACGGAAACCGTCTGGCGCCAGGCCGAGAAGTACAATGTTCCGCGCATGATCTTCTGCAACAAGATGGACAAGACCGGTGCGGACTTCTATCGCTCGGTCGAGATGATCAAGACACGTCTCGGCGCAACGGCTGTCGTCATGCAGCTGCCGATCGGTGCGGAGACGGAATTCAAGGGCGTTGTCGACCTGATCGAGATGAACGCTCTCATCTGGCGCGACGAGTCGCTCGGCGCGCAGTGGGACGTCGTCGAAATTCCGGAAGACATGAAGGCCAAGGCTGAAGAATATCGTGAAAAGCTGATCGAGACGGTTGTTGAGATCGACGAGGCCGCGATGGAAGCCTACCTCGAAGGCAACATGCCCGACAACGATCAGATCCGCGCGCTCGTTCGCCGCGGCACCATCGACGTCAAGTTCCATCCGATGTTCTGCGGTACTGCCTTCAAGAACAAGGGCGTTCAGCCGCTGCTCGACGCAGTTGTCGATTACCTGCCGTCGCCGCTCGACATTCCGGCGATCAAGGGTATCGACGTGAAGACGGAAGCTGAAATCGAGCGTCACCCCGATGACAGCGAACCGCTCTCCATGCTCGCCTTCAAGATCATGAACGACCCCTTCGTCGGTTCGCTCACGTTCGCCCGCATCTACTCCGGCAAGCTCGAGAAGGGCGCGTCGGTCATGAATACGGTCAAGGACAAGCGCGAGCGCGTCGGCCGCATGCTGCAGATGCACTCCAACTCACGCGAAGACATCGAAGAAGCCTTCGCCGGCGACATCGTCGCGCTCGCGGGCCTCAAGGAAACCACGACTGGCGATACGCTCTGCGATCCGCTGAAGCCGGTTATCCTCGAGCGCATGGAATTCCCCGAGCCGGTCATCCAGATCGCCATCGAGCCGAAGACCAAGGGCGACCAGGAAAAGATGGGCCTTGCGCTCAACCGTCTGGCTGCCGAAGATCCGTCCTTCCGTGTGAAGACGGACCAGGAATCGGGTCAGACGATCATCGCCGGCATGGGTGAACTTCACCTCGACATCATCGTCGACCGCATGCGTCGCGAGTTCAAGGTTGAAGCGACCGTCGGTGCGCCGCAGGTTGCCTACCGCGAAACCATCACGAAGAAGCACGAAGAAGACTACACGCACAAGAAGCAGTCCGGTGGTACCGGCCAGTTCGCACGCGTCAAGATCGTCTTCGAACCGAACCCCGAAGGCGACGACTTCAAGTTCGAGTCCAAGATCGTCGGCGGTGCTGTTCCGAAGGAATACATCCCGGGCGTCCAGAAGGGCATCGAAAGCGTTCTGTCCTCTGGTCCGCTGGCTGGCTTCCCGATGCTCGGCGTCAAGGCGACGCTCATCGACGGTGCCTACCACGACGTCGACTCGTCCGTGCTCGCGTTCGAAATCGCTTCCCGCGCCTGCTTCCGTGAAGCAGCGAAGAAGTCCGGCGCTCAGCTGCTCGAGCCGATGATGAAGGTCGAAGTCGTCACGCCGGAAGATTACGTCGGCGACGTCATCGGCGACCTGAACTCCCGCCGTGGTCAGATCCAGGGCCAGGAGAGCCGCGGTATCGCTGTCGTCATCAACGCCAACGTTCCGCTGGCGAACATGTTCAAGTACGTCGACAACCTGCGCTCCATGTCGCAGGGCCGCGCTCAGTACACGATGACCTTCGATCACTACGCGCCGGTCCCGTCGAACGTCGCAACTGAAATCCAGGCAAAGTATTCCGGTCAGAAGTGACCGGAATACCAATTGACCGATAACAAGAATTAGATCCCTTCGGGGACTAGCAGAATGGAGAGCCGGAAATGGCAAAGAGTAAGTTTGAGCGCAACAAGCCGCACGTTAACATTGGCACGATCGGCCACGTTGACCACGGCAAGACGTCTCTGACGGCGGCGATCACGAAGTATTTCGGCGAATACAAGGCGTATGACCAGATCGACGCTGCACCGGAAGAAAAGGCCCGCGGCATCACGATCTCGACGGCGCACGTCGAATACGAGACGGCTGCCCGCCACTACGCGCACGTCGACTGCCCCGGTCACGCCGACTACGTGAAGAACATGATCACCGGTGCGGCGCAGATGGACGGTGCGATCCTGGTGTGCTCGGCTGCTGACGGCCCGATGCCGCAGACCCGCGAACACATCCTGCTCGCCCGCCAGGTCGGCGTTCCGGCGATCGTCGTGTTCCTGAACAAGGTCGACCAGGTTGACGACGCCGAGCTTCTCGAGCTCGTCGAGCTGGAAGTGCGCGAACTTCTGTCGTCCTACGACTTCCCGGGCGACGACATCCCGGTGGTCAAGGGTTCGGCGCTGGCCGCACTTGAAGATTCCGACAAGACGATCGGCGAAGACGCGATCCGCGAGCTGATGGCCCAGGTCGACGCCTACATCCCGACGCCGGAGCGTCCGATCGACCAGCCGTTCCTGATGCCGATCGAAGACGTGTTCTCGATCTCGGGCCGCGGCACGGTCGTCACCGGTCGCGTCGAGCGCGGCATCGTCAAGGTTGGCGAGGAAGTCGAAATCGTCGGCATCCGCCCGACCTCGAAGACGACGGTGACCGGCGTTGAAATGTTCCGCAAGCTGCTCGACCAGGGCCAGGCCGGCGACAACATCGGCGCGCTGATCCGCGGCGTGAACCGTGACGGCGTCGAGCGCGGCCAGATTCTGTGCAAGCCGGGTTCGGTGAAGCCGCACAAGAAGTTCAAGGCCGAAGCCTACATCCTGACGAAGGAAGAAGGCGGCCGTCATACGCCGTTCTTCACGAACTACCGCCCGCAGTTCTACTTCCGCACGACGGACGTGACGGGCATCGTGACGCTGCCGGAAGGCACGGAAATGGTGATGCCGGGCGATAACGTCACGGTTGACGTCGAGCTGATCGTGCCGATCGCCATGGAAGAAAAGCTGCGCTTTGCCATCCGCGAAGGCGGCCGCACCGTCGGCGCCGGCATCGTCGCCAGCATCGTCGAGTAATCTTTTAAGCAAGCGGCCTCAGGGCCGCTTGCTTATGACATAAAAATGTAGCAAATGGCGCGCGAGCGCGATTTGCTTCTGCTTCGGCTTCGAGGCAGGCAATGAACAGATAAGGTGGGCCTTAAGGCCCGGAGACTGGAAAGGGACCTCGTTTCGGTGTCCCCTTCGATCTTTGAAACCGGTGGTCCGCCTTAGGAAAAGAAGAACAGCCCGTGCCGTTTTGCTGGCACGCGGAGTAACAAAGACAAGGATAACGTCGAATGAACGGCCAAAATATCCGCATTCGCCTGAAGGCGTTCGATCACCGAATTCTCGATGCTTCCACGCGCGAGATTGTGTCGACGGCGAAGCGCACCGGCGCAAGTGTCCGGGGCCCCGTTCCGCTTCCGACCCGCATCGAGAAGTTTACGGTCAACCGGTCCCCGCACATCGACAAGAAGAGCCGCGAGCAGTTCGAGATGCGCACGCATAAGCGCCTCCTCGACATCGTAGACCCGACCCCGCAGACGGTAGACGCGCTGATGAAGCTCGATCTCGCCGCCGGTGTCGATGTTGAGATCAAGCTCTGAGCCTGGCTCGAGCGGATTTGGAAGGATTGAACCGATGCGTTCAGGTGTGATTGCACAGAAGGTGGGAATGACCCGCGTCTACAACGACGCCGGCGAGCATGTCCCGGTAACGGTATTGCGTATGGAAGGCTGCCAGGTCGTTTCTACGCGCACCGTCGAAAAGAATGGCTATACCGCAGTTCAGCTCGGTGCTGGCCAGGCGAAGGTTAAAAACACGTCCAAGGCGATGCGCGGCAACTTTGCCGTTGCCAACGTCGAGCCGAAGGCCAAGCTTGCTGAATTCCGCGTGACGGAAGACAATCTGCTGGAAGTCGGCACGGAGATCAAGGCTGGTCACTTCGCTGCAGGTCAGCTCGTCGACGTGACGGGTACGACCATCGGTAAGGGCTTTGCCGGCGCCATGAAGCGCCACGGCTTCGGCGGTCTGCGCGCCACGCACGGTGTGTCCGTTTCGCACCGCTCGCATGGTTCGACGGGTTCGCGCCAGGATCCGGGCAAGGTTTTCAAGAACAAGAAGATGGCTGGTCACATGGGCCAGACGCGCGTAACGACTCAGAACCTGGAAGTGGTTTCGACCGATGAAGATCGCGGTCTGATCCTGATCAAGGGTGCAGTACCGGGTTCCAAGGGTGCCTGGATCATCGTGCGCGATGCCGTCAAGTCGGCAGCGAAGTAAGGGAGCCGGACCAATGGAATTCAACGTCAAGACCCTCGAGGGAAAAGACGCAGGGAAGGTTTCTCTTTCTGATGCGATTTTCGGCCTCGAGCCCCGCGAAGACATTCTCGCCCGCGTTATCCGCTGGCAGCTTGCCAAGAAGCAGCAGGGCACGCACAAGACCAAGGGCCGCGCCGAAGTCTGGCGCACCGGCGCCAAGATGTACAAGCAGAAGGGTACGGGCCGCGCTCGTCACCATTCAGCTCGCGCTCCGCAGTTCCGCGGCGGTGGCAAGGCTCACGGCCCGGTTGTTCGCAGCCACGAACACGACCTTCCGAAGAAGGTTCGCGCTCTCGGCCTGCGTCTCGCTCTGTCGGCAAAACTGAAGTCCGATGATGTCATCGTCATCGACAACCTGGTCGCTGCTGAAGCAAAGACCAAGGCTCTCGCCTCCGTTTTCGAGACGCTGGGCCTGACCAATGCGCTCTTCATTGGCGGCGCTGAGCTTGATGGCAACTTCAAGCTTGCAGCAAAGAACATCCCGAACATCGATGTTCTGCCGATCCAGGGCATCAACGTTTACGACATCGTGCGCCGCGGCAAGCTCGTGCTTTCCAAGGCAGCCGTTGAAGCGCTAGAGGAGCGATTCAAGTGACCGATCTTCGCCACTATGATGTGATCGTCTCGCCGGCGATCACCGAAAAGTCCACGCTGGTATCGGAAAACAACCAGGTTGTTTTCAATGTCGCCAAGGCGGCCACGAAGCCGGAAATCAAGGCTGCAGTCGAGGCGCTCTTCGGCGTCAAAGTCACGGCCGTCAACACTCTGCTCCGCAAGGGCAAGACCAAGCGTTTCAAAGGTTTTGTCGGCAAGCAGAAGGACGTGAAGAAGGCTGTCGT
The DNA here is from genome assembly GCF_025200715.1 of Rhizobium sullae. NCBI lineage: Bacteria > Pseudomonadati > Pseudomonadota > Alphaproteobacteria > Hyphomicrobiales > Rhizobiaceae > Rhizobium > Rhizobium sullae. The sequence continues at coordinate 1,976,157 of NZ_CP104143.1, read as the reverse complement.
CACTCTGGCTGAAGGCCAGACGATCGACGTCTCCACCGGTCTCTGAGGAATAAGAAAATGGCATTGAAAACATTCAATCCTACAACCCCGAGCCAGCGCCAGCTGGTCATCGTCGATCGCTCCTCGCTCTACAAGGGCAAGCCGGTCAAGGCGCTGACGGAAGGCCTGACGAAAAGCGGCGGTCGTAACAACCTCGGCCGCATCACGGCCCGCTTCATCGGCGGCGGTCACAAGCGTACGTATCGTCTGGTCGACTTCAAGCGTCGCAAGTTCGACGTCGAAGGCACCGTCGAGCGTATCGAATACGACCCGAACCGCACCGCGTTCATCGCGCTCGTCACCTACGCCGACGGCGAAAAGGCCTATATCCTCGCTCCGCAGCGCCTTGCTGCCGGCGACAAGGTTATCGCTTCGGAGAAGGCTGTCGACGTGAAGCCCGGCAACACCATGCCGCTGCAGTTCATCCCGGTCGGCTCCATCATCCACAACGTGGAAATGAAGCCGGGCAAGGGCGGTCAGATCGCACGTTCGGCTGGCGGTTACGCACAGCTCGTCGGCCGCGACGCTGGCATGGCTATCCTTCGCCTCAACTCCGGCGAACAGCGCCTCGTGCACGGCAGCTGCCTGGCGTCGATCGGTGCGGTTTCGAACCCGGACCACGGCAACATCAATGATGGCAAGGCCGGTCGTACTGTCTGGCGCGGCAAGCGTCCGCATAACCGCGGTGTCGTGATGAACCCTGTCGACCATCCGCACGGCGGTGGTGAAGGCCGCACGTCGGGTGGCCGTCATCCGGTTAGCCCGTGGGGCAAGCCGACCAAGGGCAAGCGTACCCGGTCGAACAAGTCGACCGACAAGATGATCATGCGCTCGCGTCATCAGCGTAAGAAGTAAGAGAGGAAGTCTCCAATGGCTCGTTCAGTATGGAAAGGTCCGTTCGTTGACGGCTATCTTCTCAAGAAGGCTGAGAAGGTTCGTGAAGGCGGACGTGCAGAAGTAATCAAGATCTGGAGCCGTCGCTCCACGATCCTGCCGCAGTTCGTCGGTCTCACCTTCGGCGTCTACAACGGCAGCAAGCATGTTCCGGTCAGCGTCAATGAAGACATGGTCGGCCACAAATTCGGTGAATTCTCTCCGACCCGGACCTATTACGGTCACGGTGCGGACAAGAAGGCAAAGAGGAAGTAACAATGGGCAAGGCAAAAGCCGAACGCCGGCTGAAGGACAACGAGGCGCAAGCAGTCGCCCGCACGCTCCGCGTCAGCCCACAGAAGCTCAACCTGGTTGCTGCGACCATCCGCGGCAAGAAGGTTGACCGTGCACTCGCTGAGCTGGAATTCTCCCGCAAGCGCATCGCAGGCGCCGTCAGGAAGACGCTCGAATCTGCGATCGCCAACGCCGAGAACAACCATGATCTCGACGTTGACTCGCTGGTCGTGGCGGAAGCCTATGTCGGCAAGTCGATCGTCATGAAGCGCTTCCACGCTCGTGGCCGCGGCCGTGCATCTCGCATCGAGAAGCCGTTCGCGCACCTGACGATAGTCGTCCGCGAAGTGCAGGCACAAGAGGAGGCCGCATAATGGGTCAGAAAATCAATCCAATCGGTTTCCGTCTTGGCATCAACCGTACCTGGGATAGCCGCTGGTTCGCGGACAATGCCGAATACGGTCAGCTGCTGCACGAAGACCTGAAGATGCGTAAGTTCGTCATGAGCGAACTGAAGCAGGCTGGTATTGCAAAGGTCGTCATCGAGCGTCCGCACAAGAAGTGCCGCGTCACGATCCACTCGGCTCGTCCGGGTCTGATCATCGGCAAGAAGGGTGCAGACATCGACAAGCTCCGCAAGAAGCTGTCGGACATGACGAACTCGGAAACGCACCTCAACATCGTCGAAGTGCGCAAGCCGGAAGTCGACGCGACGCTCGTCGCCCAGTCGATCGCCCAGCAGCTGGAACGCCGCGTGGCCTTCCGCCGCGCCATGAAGCGTGCTGTTCAGTCTGCAATGCGTCTTGGCGCCGAAGGCATCAGGATCACCTGCGCAGGCCGTCTCGGCGGTGCGGAAATCGCTCGTACCGAATGGTACCGCGAAGGCCGCGTTCCGCTGCACACCCTGCGTGCGGACATCGACTACGGTACGGCTGAAGCCGAAACCGCATTCGGCATCTGCGGCATCAAGGTCTGGATCTTCAAGGGCGAAATCCTTGAGCACGATCCGATGGCCTCCGAGCGCCGCGCACTCGAGGGTGACGCTCAGGGTCCGGCAAGCCGTGACCGCGATCGTCGCCGCGACAACGCTTAATAGCGTTGGTGGCAGATAAGTTCGGAGAATAAGAAAATGTTGCAGCCAAAGCGTACCAAGTACCGCAAGCAATTCAAGGGCCGCATCAAGGGCGTCGCCAAGGGTGGTTCCGACCTCGCCTTCGGTGAATTCGGCCTGAAGGCTCAGGAGCCCAACCGCGTCAACGCACGTGAAATCGAAGCGGCCCGCCGCGCGATCACGCGCTACATGAAGCGCGCCGGCCGTGTATGGATCCGCGTGTTCCCGGACGTTCCGGTAACCGCAAAGCCGACCGAAGTCCGCATGGGTAAGGGTAAGGGCTCCGTCGAATATTGGGCATGCAAGGTCAAGCCTGGCCGAATGATGTTCGAGATCGACGGCGTCACCGAAGAAATCGCCCGCGAGGCGCTTCGTCTCGGCTCGGCCAAACTCTCGGTCAAGACGCGTTTCGTTCAGCGCATTGCAGAGTAAGGAGAGGCAGATGAAAGCCGAAGAAGTCCGCGGCCTCACGGCCGATCAGCTCAAGGACAAGCTCGCCAACCTCAAGAAGGAGCAGTTCAACCTGCGCTTCCAGAAGGCAACCGGTCAGCTCGAAAAGTCCTCGCGCATCAACGAAGTCCGCAAGGACATCGCCCGCGTGAAAACCATTGCCCGCCAGAAGGCGGCAGAAGCAAAGGCGTAAAGGAAAAAGAACATGCCGAAGCGCATTCTGCAGGGCGTTGTCGTTGGCGACAAGAACGAGAAGACTGTCGTAGTTCGCGTTGAGCGCCGTTTCGCTCACCCGCTGCTTCAGAAGACCGTTCGTCGTTCCAAGAAGTACAAGGCCCACGACGAGAACAACCAGTATAAGATCGGCGATACCGTATCCATCGAGGAATGCGCACCGATCTCCAAGGACAAGCGCTGGACGGTCATTTCCGCCCAGGGCAAGTAACAGAATTTTGTGCGAGGCCTTGCGTCTCGCTGAAATTTCTGTATGAAGCAGCGTCAGAACGCTCGAATGCCGGGCGTTCTTTTGCTTTGAGCGCATGGAAGGTCCCGTCGGGAAACCACCTTGGCACGATTTTTCCCGCGCTATTCAAGCTATTGCCGTGTCTGTACCCGTCCTTGAGGCGGGTTCGGTGGGCTGACAATTTTCATGAGCCGGGGTAGGGGGCGAAAGCCCAACCATTCCGGTAAAACAAGAAGGCGACCTGATATGATTCAGATGCAAACAAACCTCGACGTCGCGGATAATTCCGGCGCGCGTCGTGTCATGTGCATCAAGGTGCTGGGCGGCTCAAAGCGCAAGTATGCCTCGATCGGCGACGTCATCGTCGTTTCGATCAAGGAAGCGATCCCGCGCGGCCGCGTGAAGAAGGGTGACGTGATGAAGGCGGTGGTTGTTCGTACCGCCAAGGAAATCCGTCGCGTAGATGGCAGTGTCATCCGCTTCGACACGAATGCAGCAGTCCTCATCGACAACAAGAAAGAGCCGATCGGCACCCGTATCTTCGGACCGGTTCCGCGCGAACTTCGCGCCAAGAACCACATGAAGATCATCTCGCTGGCTCCCGAAGTACTGTAAGGAGCGGGAACGATGCAGAAGATTCGTAAAGGCGACAAGGTCGTCATGCTCGCAGGCAAGGACAAGGGCCGTACCGGCGAAGTCCTTCAGGTTCTTCCGAAGGAAGATCGCGCGGTCGTCCGTGGCGTCAACGTCGTCAAGCGCCATCAGCGCCAGACGCAGTCGCAGGAAGCCGGCATCATCAGCAAGGAAGCCTCGGTTCACCTGTCAAACGTTGCAATCGTCGACAAGGACGGCAAGCCGACTCGTGTCGGTTTCAAGGTCGTTGACGGCAAGAAGGTCCGTGTGGCCAAGCGTTCTGGAGATGTGATCGATGGCTGAGGCAAAATACGAGCCGCGGCTCAAGAAGGAATATGTCGAGCGCATTCGCAAGGCGATGCAGGAGAAGTTCTCCTACGCCAATGAGATGCAGATCCCGAAGCTCGACAAGATCGTAATCAACATGGGTATTGGCGAAGCCACGGCTGATTCGAAGAAGCCGACGGTTGCCGCAGCCGACCTGGCAGCGATCGCTGGCCAGAAGGCGGTCATCACCCGTGCACGCAACTCCATCGCTGGCTTCAAGGTCCGCGAGCAGATGCCGATCGGCGCCAAGGTTACCCTGCGCGGCGCCCGCATGTACGAGTTCCTGGACCGTCTCGTGAACATCGCGCTTCCGCGCGTTCGCGACTTCCGCGGCCTGAACCCGAAGAGCTTTGACGGCCGTGGCAACTTCGCCATGGGCATCAAGGAACACATTGTGTTCCCTGAGATCAACTACGACAAGGTTGATCAGATGTGGGGCATGGACATCATCGTTTGCACGACGGCAACGAAGGACGACGAAGCGCGGGCTCTGCTGACAGAGTTCAACTTCCCGTTCCGTCAGTAACCGTAACGACGAGCGTAGAAAAGGAACCTGACATGGCGAAGACAAGCGCAGTTGAAAAGAACAAGCGCCGCCGTACTACGGTCGCAAATCAGGCTGCCAAGCGCGCAGCCCTGAAGGCGATCATCATGAACCAGTCTCTTCCGATCGACGAGCGGTTCAAGGCCTCGATCAAGCTGGCATCCCTGCCGCGCGATGGATCAAAGACCCGCATTCGCAACCGTTGCGAAGTATCGGGCCGCCCGCGCGCGTACTACCGCAAACTGCGCATGTCGCGTATCGCGCTGCGTGAACTGGGCAATCTCGGCAAGGTGCCGGGCATCGTCAAGTCGAGCTGGTAAGGAGCAGGTTAGATGACAATGACTGATCCGTTGGGCGATATGCTCACTCGCATCCGCAACGGCGCTTCCCGCCGCAAGTCGTCGGTTTCGACGCCTGCGTCCAAGCTCCGTGCACGCGTTCTTGATGTTCTGCAGTCCGAAGGCTACATCCGTGGCTATTCCGTTGTCGATTTCGGCAATGGCAAGTCGGAACTCAGCATCGAGCTGAAGTACTACGAAGGCACATCGGTGATCCGTGAGATCGGCCGTGTGTCCAAGCCGGGCCGCCGGGTTTATGTCTCGGTCAAGTCCATTCCGCAGGTTGCGAACGGCCTCGGCATCACCATCCTTTCGACCCCGAAGGGTGTGATGGCCGATCACCAGGCTCGCGAACAGAACGTTGGTGGCGAGGTTCTTTGCTCTGTCTTCTAAGACAGGGCAGGGATCTCCATAGCGAACAGACAGGATTGAAACATGTCTCGTATCGGTAAGAAGCCCGTTCAGGTACCTGCTGGGATCACGGCTACGGTCGATGGCCAGAAGGTTACTGCAAAGGGCCCGAAGGGCGAGCTGTTCTTCGTCGCAAACGACGAAGTCGGCGTAAAGCTCGAAGATAATGCGGTCGTGGTCACGCCGCTCAACCAGACCAAGGATGCTCGCGCAAAGTGGGGTATGTCCCGCACGATGATCGAGAACATCTTCAAGGGCGTCAAGGACGGTTACGAGCGCAAGCTCGAAATCAACGGCGTCGGTTACCGTGCATCCTTGCAGGGCAAGAACCTGCAGCTGGCTCTCGGCTTCAGCCACGACGTGGTCTATGAGCCGCCGGTCGGTATCTCGATCGCTGTTCCGAAGCCGACGGAAATCGTCGTCACGGGCATCAACAAGCAGCAGGTCGGCCAGGTTGCAGCGGAAATCCGCGAGTACCGCGGCCCCGAGCCCTACAAGGGCAAGGGCGTGAAGTATGCTGACGAGCGTATCGTCCGCAAAGAAGGCAAGAAGAAGTAAGGATCACGCGAAATGGCTAGCAGGAAAGAAGCACTTGCACGTCGTGCCAACCGCGTGCGCCGTCAAATCAAGTCGGTGGCCAATGGCCGTCCGCGCCTGTCGGTTCATCGCTCCTCGAAGAACATCTACGCTCAGGTCATCGATGATGTGGCCGGCAAGACGCTCGCGTCTGCCTCCACGCTCGACAAGGATCTGCGCGGTTCTCTGAAGACCGGTGCCGACACCGCAGCAGCTGCCCTCGTCGGCAAGCTCGTTGCAGAGCGCGCCTCCAAGGCCGGCGTCAACGAAGTCGTATTCGATCGTGGCGCCTTCATCTATCACGGCCGCATCAAGGCTCTGGCAGATGCAGCCCGCGAAGGCGGTCTGACCTTCTAAAGAGATTTCCGGCCGCACGTCTTTGACGGCGGCCGGATTTTCACCGGACCGCAAACGCTCCCGCAGGGGAGGCCGATGCGGTCCTCGTTTTGTTTGCCGATTGCACCCGGAAAAGAAAAAGGAAGAGGACAATGGCACAGGAAAGAAGGGGCTCTCGCGACGATCGCCAGAGCCGCGAAGAGCGCGACAGCGAATTCGTCGACAAGCTTGTCGCGATCAATCGCGTCGCCAAAGTCGTCAAGGGCGGCCGCCGTTTCGGTTTTGCCGCTCTCGTCGTCGTCGGTGACCAGAAGGGCCGCGTAGGCTTCGGTCACGGCAAGGCACGCGAAGTGCCGGAAGCCATCCGCAAGGCAACAGAAGCCGCCAAGCGCGAGCTGATCTTCGTTCCCCTGCGTGAAGGCCGCACGCTGCATCACGACGTCCATGGCCGCCATGGCGCCGGCAAGGTTCTGCTGCGCTCGGCCAAGGTCGGTACCGGTATCATCGCCGGCGGTCCGATGCGCGCCGTTTTCGAAACGCTCGGCGTTCACGACGTTGTCGCCAAGTCGACCGGTTCCTCGAACCCGTACAACATGGTTCGCGCAACCTTCGACGCCCTGAAGCACCAGGTTCACCCGAAGGACATCGCAGCTCAGCGCGGCATCAAGTATGCTACGCTTCAGGCTCGCCGTGCCGCCTCCGGCAACGCCTCTGAAGAATAAGAGGAGTCTGACCCATGGCTAAGGCTACCAAGAAGACCGAAGCGAAGACGGTTACCGTCGAGCAGATCGGCAGCCCGATTCGTCGGCCGGCAGTACAGCGTCAGACGCTGATCGGCCTCGGCCTCAACAAGATGCACCGGACCCGCACCCTGGAAGATACGCCTTCCGTTCGCGGCATGATCCGTGCTGTCCAGCATCTCGTTCGCGTCGTCGACGAGAAGTGAGACGGAGGTTATCATCATGAAACTCAATGAAATCAAAGATAACGAAGGTTCGACCCATAGCCGTAAGCGCCTCGGCCGCGGTATCGGTTCGGGCTCCGGCAAGACCGGTGGTCGCGGTGTGAAGGGTCAGAAGTCCCGTTCCGGCGTCGCCATCAACGGTTTCGAAGGCGGCCAGATGCCAATCTACCGCCGTCTGCCGAAGCGCGGCTTCACGAACATCTTCAAGGACGACTTCGCCGTCGTCTCGCTTGCACGCATCCAGGCTGCGATCGACGCCGGCAAGCTAGACGCCAAGGCGACTGTCGACGCCGCTGCCCTCAAGGCGGCCGGTGTGATCCGCCGCGCCAAGGACGGTGTTCGCGTTCTCGGCGACGGTGAGCTGAAGGCAAAGATCAAGCTCGAAGTCGCAGGCGCTTCCAAGCCTGCCGTCGAGAAGATCGAAAAGGCCGGCGGTTCGATCACGCTTCTTTCTGCCGCAGCGGCAGAATAATAATCTTATGATATGTCGCCCGGGGTGGCTTCACACCGGGCGATTTTGCTCCCATATGTGGGCCTCACAAGAATCAGCATCGTTGCACACAGCAGCGTGCCGGTTTCGACGAAATCAAGGGTGAGGCATAGGTTGCGCCAGCAATCCATCCGAAGCCCGGTTGTGAATAATTTGAATACCGATTCCGGGTCCGGCACTCGCTCGAAGCGCCCGAATTGGTAGCGCGGAGAATCGCATGGCGTCTGCAGCGGAACAGTTGGCTTCCAACCTTAATTTCTCGACCTTCGCCAAAGCCGAGGATCTCAAGAAGCGCCTGTGGTTCACGCTGGCAGCTCTCCTCGTCTATCGCCTTGGTACGCACATTCCGCTTCCGGGCCTGAATCCTGAAGCCTATGCCCAGGCCTTCCGCGGCCAGGCAGGCGGCATTCTCGGCCTCTTCAACATGTTTTCGGGCGGCGCCGTCGAGCGCATGGCGATCTTCGCGCTCGGCATCATGCCCTATATCTCCGCCTCCATTATCGTGCAGCTGATGACCTCGGTCGTGCCGGCGCTCGAAAACCTGAAGAAGGAAGGCGAACAGGGCCGCAAGATCATCAACCAGTACACCCGCTACGGAACGGTGCTGCTCGGCGCGCTGCAGGCCTACGGCATCGCGGTCGGCCTTGAAAGCGGCAGCGGCCTCGTGGTCGATCCGGGCTGGTTCTTCCGCGTTTCCACGGTCATCACTCTGCTCGGCGGCACGATGTTCCTGATGTGGCTCGGCGAGCAGATCACCTCGCGCGGCATCGGCAACGGCATTTCGCTGATCATCTTCGCGGGCATCGCCGCCGGCCTTCCGAGCGCGCTTGCCGGTACCCTCGAGCTCGGCCGCACCGGCGCGCTTTCGACGTCGCTGATTCTCGCGGTCATCCTGATCGCAATCGCCGTTATCGCCGTCATCGTCTTCGTTGAACGTGCCCAGCGCCGGCTGCTGATCCAGTATCCGAAGCGTCAGGTGGGCAACCGCATGTTCCAGGGCGATACGTCGCACCTTCCGCTGAAGCTCAACACCTCCGGCGTCATTCCGGCAATCTTCGCTTCGTCGCTGCTGCTTCTGCCGGCAACCGTGGCGGGCTTTGCCAATACGACGTCCCTCCCGTCCTGGGCAACCACGATCGTTGCAGCGCTCGGCCATGGCCAGCCGCTCTACATGCTGCTCTATGCGGCATTGATCGCCTTCTTCGCGTTCTTCTACACGGCCATCGTCTTCAATCCGAAGGACACGGCCGATAACCTGAAGAAGCACGGCGGCTTCATCCCCGGCATTCGTCCGGGCGAGCGCACCGCCGAGTATATCGATTTCGTCCTGACCCGCGTCACGGTCATCGGCGCGATCTATCTCGTCTTCGTCTGCATCCTGCCTGAGATCCTGGTGTCGCAAACCGGCATCCCATTAGCCCTTGGTGGTACTTCGCTTTTGATCGTGGTTAGCGTAACTCTTGATACGGTGGCTCAGATCCAGGGTCATCTGATCGCACAGCAGTACGAAGGCCTGATCAAGAAATCGAAGTTGCGTGGAGGAAAGAGGGGGCGATGAGACTCATACTTTTGGGGCCGCCGGGTGCGGGCAAGGGAACCCAGGCCCAGCGGATCGTGGAAAAGTACGGCATTCCGCAACTTTCCACGGGTGATATGCTTCGTGCAGCCGTTCACGCCGGAACCGAGGTCGGCAAACGCGCAGATGCCTTGATGAAGGCGGGCAAACTGGTTCCTGACGAAGTCGTCAATGCCATCGTCTCCGAACGCATCGACCAGCCGGACTGTGCGAAAGGCTTCATCCTCGACGGCTTTCCCCGGACGCTGGTCCAGGCGGACGCCACTGAAGCGATGCTTCGCGCAAAGGGTCTCGACCTGTCCGTCGTCATCGAGTTGAAGGTCGACGATGACGAGCTCATTCGCCGTGTTGCAGGGCGCTATTCATGCGCGCAGTGCGGCAGCGTGTACCACGACACCGACAAGGCTCCGGCCAGCGAAGGCGTCTGCGACAAGTGCGGTTCGACGCATTTCAAGCGCCGGCCGGACGATAATCCGGAGACGATGACGGCGCGACTTCAGGTCTACTACAAGGAAACCTCGCCGTTGATCGGCTATTACCACGCCAAGGGGAAGCTCAAGAGCGTGGATGGTATGGCCGATATGGATCACGTCACGCGCGAGATCGAAGCCATTCTTTCGAAGCTGTAAAGCTTTGAAAATAAACTTGGCGGGACCAGTTGCCATTCGGCGCTGATTCCGCTAAACACCGCGCCAACTCGCGACATTCAATGCGATCGGCGCGGATTTCCCAAGGAAGTCCGGGTTCGGTCGTTTTGACATGTTACGAACCCAAATTTGCACGAGCGGCCCTTCGGAGGGCGGCATAATCGAAGCCCTCTTGCCGGATGGCAACTGGAACTCAAGGAGAATAGGCGTGGCACGTATCGCTGGCGTCAACATCCCGACTGCGAAGCGCGTCGTTATCGCGCTGACCTACATTCACGGGATCGGTTCGAAATTCGCACAGGAAATCGTCGAGAAGGTCGGCATCCCGGCTGATCGCCGCGTGCACCAGCTCACGGACGCTGAAGTTCTTCAGATCCGCGAAACGATCGACCGCGACTATCAGGTCGAAGGTGATCTTCGTCGCGAAACCTCGATGAACATCAAGCGCCTGATGGACCTCGGCTGCTACCGCGGCCTGCGTCATCGCCGCGGCCTGCCGGTTCGCGGTCAGCGCACGCACACCAATGCCCGCACCCGCAAGGGCCCGGCAAAGGCGATCGCTGGTAAGAAGAAGTAATTTTGAGGCAGTAGGCAATAGGCAGCAGGCATGAGGGGAGTCCCTATTGCCTACTGCCTAAATCCTATTGGCTCGAAGGTGTAGCCGCTGGCATTACGGCGGTGAAGATATCCAGGAAAGGGATACAATGGCCAAGGAAGCCGTCCGCGTTCGCCGTCGCGAACGTAAAAACATCTCGTCGGGTGTGGCTCATGTCAACTCGACCTTCAACAACACGATGATCACCATCACTGACGCGCAGGGCAACGCGATCGCCTGGTCCTCCGCTGGTGCCAAGGGCTTCAAGGGTTCACGCAAGTCGACCCCGTTCGCGGCCCAGATCGCTGCTGAAGATGCTGCCAAGAAGGCGCAGGAACATGGCATGAAGTCGCTGGAAGTCGAAGTTTGCGGTCCGGGTTCTGGCCGTGAATCGGCTCTGCGCGCGCTCCAGGCTGCCGGTTTCATGATCACGTCCATCCGCGACGTGACGCCGATCCCGCACAATGGCTGCCGCCCGCGCAAGAAGCGCCGCGTCTGATCATCGCCACTCACAACACCGGTGAGCGTTTTGTTGACGCTCCCGGTGCTTCTCAAGCTCGGTTGCCACGATTGGATGGTGGCAACGAACGGAAGGCAAAACAATGATTCAGAAGAACTGGCAGGAATTGATCAAGCCGAACAAGGTCGAGTTCGCTTCGAGCTCGCGCATCAAGGCGACGCTCGTTGCAGAGCCGCTGGAGCGCGGTTTCGGCCTGACTCTCGGCAACGCGCTTCGCCGCGTTCTGCTCTCGTCGCTGCGCGGTGCCGCTGTGACGGCCGTGCAGATCGACGGCGTGCTGCACGAATTCTCCTCGATTCCGGGCGTCCGCGAAGACGTGACGGATATCGTGCTCAACATCAAGGAAATCGCCATCAAGATGGATGGCGATGACGCAAAGCGCATGGTCGTCCGCAAGCAGGGCCCGGGCGTTGTGACGGCTGGCGACATCCAGACGGTCGGCGATATTGAAATCCTCAACCCCGAGCATGTGATTTGCACGCTCGATGAGGGCGCCGAAATCCGCATGGAATTCACCGTCAACAACGGCAAGGGCTACGTTCCGGCCGAACGCAACCGTGCGGAAGATGCTCCGATCGGTCTCATCCCGGTCGACAGCCTCTATTCGCCGGTCAAGAAGGTGTCCTACAAGGTTGAAAATACCCGCGAAGGACAGGTTCTCGACTACGACAAGCTGTCGATGACCATCGAAACCGATGGCTCGATTACCGGCGAAGATGCCGTCGCTTTTGCGGCTCGCATCCTCCAGGACCAGCTTGGCGTCTTCGTCAACTTCGACGAGCCGCAGAAGGAAACCGAAGAAGAAGCAGTCACCGAACTCGCTTTCAACCCGGCGCTCCTCAAGAAGGTAGACGAACTCGAACTGTCGGTCCGCTCGGCAAACTGCCTAAAGAACGACAACATCGTCTACATCGGCGACCTCATTCAGAAGACCGAAGCAGAAATGCTCCGCACGCCGAATTTTGGTCGCAAGTCGCTGAACGAAATCAAGGAAGTTCTCGCTTCCATGGGGCTGCACCTCGGCATGGAAGTGCCGGCATGGCCGCCCGAGAACATCGAAGATCTCGCCAAGCGGTATGAAGACCAGTACTAACACCATCAAACGGCGGGCGAGATGCCTGCATGTGAAGGAGAATAGCCATGCGCCACGGTAAAGCCGGCCGCAAGCTGAACAGAACCGCAAGCCACCGCAAGGCGATGTTCGCCAACATGGCGGCTTCGCTCATCACGCATGAGCAGATCGTGACGACCCTGCCGAAGGCAAAGGAAATCCGTCCGATCGTTGAAAAGCTCGTCACGCTCGGCAAGCGCGGCGACCTGCACGCCCGCCGTCAGGCGATCTCGCAGATCAAGGACGCCGCTGTCGTTGCGAAACTCTTCGACACGATCGCTTCGCGCTACGCAACCCGCCACGGCGGCTACCTGCGTATCATGAAGGCCGGCTTCCGCCAGGGCGACAACGCCGCTCTCGCCGTCATCGAATTCGTTGACCGCGACACCTTCGCCAAGGGCGCAGCCGACAAGGCCCGCACCGCTGCCGAAGAGCAGGCCGTCGCCGCTTAATATTGCCCGGTTCGCCGGAAGCAGAACAGCCGGGCTGAGAAGCCCGGCTGTTTTTGTTATGCGCCCAGCATGGGCGCATTCTTGCGGGTGCAAGTCCCACCGTAAGCTGGTCATAGCGAGCGAAGAGAAGCGCAACTGCGATCGAACGGAAATAGGACGACGACGAGTACAAGGAAGATCAAGTCCAAGCGCGGTGCTCGGCCCCATGCACGGCTATTTTCGGAACTGACTGCTCGGTCACACGGGGGCACCGTAGCGTCAAGCCTTGTTGAGGTCGGCTGCAAAGATGTCGCTCCAAGGTCAGGAAACCGCTGCGGGGACTCCGGTTCGTGCCTTCTGTTGCCCGCGCTTCCTGCTGCGCGCGATCGGCCGCCAGGAGCGGTAGAGGATCAAGAAGATCAGCAGGCTGACATAGATATATTGCTCGAGGCTGAGGACCTTGGTCGACAGCGCGAAATGCAGCGCGCCACAGGCGGCCACGATATAGACGAGGCGGTGGAGGCGGACCCAGTTCGGGCCGAGACGGCGGATCGAGAAATTGTTGGATGTCAACGCAAGCGGAATGAGCAGCGTCATGCCCGCCATGCCGAACATGATGAAGGGGCGTTTCACGACATCGTCGATGACAGCTTGAATGATGAAGGCTTGGTCGAGCACCATGTAGACGGTGAAGTGCATCGCGACATAGTAGAAACAGAGCAGACCGAGGGCGCGGCGGTAGCGCAAATAGTTCCAACCGAAGAGCTCGCGGGCAGGGCTGACGGCAAGCGTCAAGATCAGGAAGCGGATTGCCCAGAGGCCGAGGAAAAGCTCGAAGATCTTCACCGGATCGGCGCCGAGCCCGCCTGTGGCGCCGAGGTAGAAATACCAGGCGGCAGGCAGGAGACCCACGACATAGAGCGCCCAGACGGAGGCAGGCTGCCAGCGTTTCGGTAGCGCGAGCGGAAATTCAGCCATCAGAAATTCGCCTTCAGGTCCATGCCGGCATAGAGGCTCGCGACCTCATCGGCGTAGCCGTTGAAGGGCAGCGTCGGATGGCGGCTGGCACCGAAGAAGCCGCTTTCGCCGATGCGGCGTTCGCTCGCCTGGCTCCAGCGCGGATGGTCGACCGCCGGGTTGACGTTGGCATAGAAGCCGTATTCCTGCGGGTTGGTAACCTGCCAGGTGTTCTTCGGCTGCTGGTCGGTGAGCGTGATCTTCACGATCGACTTGATGCCCTTGAAGCCGTATTTCCACGGCACGACCAGGCGGATCGGCGCGCCGTTCTGGTTCGGCAGCGTCTGGCCGTAGAGCCCCACGGCAAGCAGCGTCAGCGGATGACGGGCTTCGTCGAGGCGCAGGCCCTCGACATAGGGCCATTCGAGCGATTGGAAGATGCCCTTCTGGCCCGGCATCTCGTCCGGACGGACGACGGTTTCGAAGGCGACGTATTTGGCGCTGCCCAGCGGCTCCACCTTGTCGAGCAGGGCTGCGAGCGGGAAGCCGTCCCACGGGATTACCATCGACCAGGCCTCGACGCAGCGCATGCGATAGATGCGCTCCTCGATCGGGAATTCCTTGATGAGCGCTTCGATGTCGAAGGACCCTGGCTTGGCGACCATTCCGTCGATCTCGACGGTCCAGGGCAGGGGCTTGAAGTCGCCGGAAAGCGCTGCGGGGTCTCCCTTGTCGAGGCCGAATTCGTAGAAGTTGTTATAGGTCGTCACATCCTTCAGCGGCGTCGTCTTCTCGTCGACCTTGTACTTGCTCTCGATGACGGAAAGTGCCGCGGCGCTTGCCTTGCCGGCCCCATAGAGCGCCACGGCGCCGAGTGTTGCAGCCCCGAGAAACTCGCGGCGGCGGAGATAGACCTGGCGCGGCGTGATCTCCGAAGACGGGATCTTTGGCGGATAATAAGCCGGCATTTCGAAATCCTCCTGGGCAGGAACGGCCCGATATCTCAATAAACGCATCAGCAGCGTCTTTGGATGACTGTGTAGGCCTTGAAGATTGCATTCGGGAAGCCAATTTTTTGTGTTCGGGTGTGATGGAATAGCTTGTAACAAAAGGCTGCGACCCGCCGTATATGTCCGATGGGCGCAAACCGGCGGCGTACCGGATTTGCCCTTGCCGGTAGTGACAGCCCTCGCCGATTGGATTAGGACAATTCCAAAGTGCAGCGACTGCCGGCCTGCAAGCTTTCTTGCCGTCCCGCATCGTCCGCGCAATTTCCGCAGATCGAGGAAGAAACCGATGCCAGCTTACCGTTCCAGAACCACGACCCACGGCCGCAATATGGCGGGCGCGCGCGGCCTTTGGCGCGCGACGGGCATGAAGGATTCGGACTTCGGCAAGCCGATCATCGCGGTGGTGAATTCCTTCACCCAGTTCGTGCCCGGCCACGTGCACCTCAAGGACCTCGGCCAGCTCGTCGCCCGCGAGATCGAAGCGGCCGGCGGTGTTGCCAAGGAGTTCAACACGATCGCCGTCGACGACGGCATCGCCATGGGCCATGATGGCATGCTCTATTCGCTGCCGTCGCGCGAACTGATCGCCGACAGCGTCGAGTACATGGTCAACGCCCATTGCGCCGACGCCATGGTCTGCATCTCGAACTGCGACAAGATCACCCCCGGCATGCTGATGGCGTCGCTGCGCCTCAACATCCCGACTGTCTTCGTTTCCGGCGGCCCGATGGAAGCCGGCAAGGTGATTCTGCAGGGCAAGACGCATGCGCTCGATCTGGTCGATGCCATGGTTGCCGCAGCCGACGACAAGATGAGTGACGAGGATGTTCAGACGATCGAGCGCTCGGCCTGTCCGACCTGCGGCTCGTGCTCCGGCATGTTCACGGCCAATTCCATGAACTGCCTGACAGAAGCGCTCGGCCTGTCGCTGCCCGGCAACGGCTCGACGCTTGCAACCCATGCGGACCGCAAGCGCCTCTTCGTAGAGGCCGGCCACCTGATCGTCGATCTCGCCCGCCGTTACTACGAACAGGACGACGAAATGGCCCTGCCGCGCAGGATCGCCTCGAAGCAGGCATTCGAAAACGCCATGACGCTCGATATCGCCATGGGCGGCTCGACAAACACCGTTCTGCACATTCTGGCTGCCGCCCATGAAGGCGAGGTCGATTTTACGCTGGCGGACATCGACGCGTTGTCGCGCCGCGTGCCCTGCCTCTCCAAGGTCGCGCCCGCCAAGGCCGACGTGCACATGGAAGACGTCCACCGCGCCGGCGGCATCATGTCGATCCTCGGCGAACTCGACAAGGGCGGCCTGCTGAACCGCGATTGCCCGACCGTTCATGCCGAGACGCTGGGCGATGCCATCGACCACTGGGACATCACCCGCACCAGCAGCGAGACGGTTCGCGATTTTTATCGCGCGGCCCCCGGCGGCATCCCGACCCAGGTCGCCTTCAGCCAGAGTGCCCGCTGGGACGAGCTGGATACCGACCGCGAAAATGGCGTCATCCGCTCGGTCGAACATCCGTTCTCGAAGGATGGCGGCTTGGCGGTCCTCAAGGGCAACCTCGCGCTCGACGGCTGCATCGTCAAGACCGCGGGCGTCGATGAATCGATCCTGAAATTCTCCGGTCCGGCCAAGGTCTTCGAAAGCCAGGATGCGGCCGTGAAGGGCATTCTCAGCAACGAAGTCGTGGCGGGCGATGTGGTCGTGATCCGCTACGAGGGCCCGAAGGGTGGCCCCGGCATGCAGGAAATGCTCTATCCGACCAGCTACCTGAAGTCGAAAGGTCTCGGCAAGGCCTGCGCGCTGATCACCGATGGCCGCTTCTCCGGCGGCACTTCCGGCCTCTCGATCGGCCACGCTTCGCCTGAAGCGGCAAACGGCGGCACGATCGGCCTCGTGCGTCCCGGCGACATGATCGATATCGACATTCCCAACCGAACAATCAGCCTGCGTGTCAGCGACGCCGAGCTTGCGACCCGCCGTTCCGAGCAGGAAGAGAAGGGTTGGCACCCGGCCGAACACCGCAGGCGCAACGTCACGACGGCACTGAAGGCCTACGCGGCCTTCGCGACGAGCGCGGACCGCGGTGCGGTGCGGGACCTCGGCGGCCGCTGAAAAGGCTGCAAGATTTAATCGAACGACGGCGCCGCTGGAATGCGGGCGCCGTTTTTGTTTGTATGCTCGGACAAATATGGAGCACCTTGCATTCCGTAAGGAAATTCCTTACCTTCCGCATGGAGGTGAGACCCTATGATTGCCAGCAAATTGACGAGCAAGGCACAGACGACGATACCGCAAGCTGTCCGCACGGCCCTTCATCTGAAGGAAGGGGACTCGATCATCTATACTTTGGAGGCCAACGGCCGGGTGACGATATCGCGCGCTCCACATGAGACGCCATTGGAAGATCCATTCGGCACTTTCTCCGAATGGGACAGCGAGGCGGATCGCAGAGCCTATGCCGATCTTTAAGCAGGGCGACATCGTTCGCGTGCCTTTTCCCTCCACTGATCGCGACACCCGCCAGCGCAGGCCGGCGCTCGTCGTATCGGCTGGTCAGATCGGTGAAAACGCTGCGCTGCTCTGGGTCGTGATGATCACTTCAGCGGAGAACCGACCCTGGAATGGCGATGTCGCGATTCCCGATTACGTCGCTTCTGGTTTGCCCGCTCCCTCGGTCGTCCGTCCGGTGAAAATCGCCACGGTGGAAAGCCGCCATGTCGAAACGATCGGCAAATTGTCGGACTCGACGGTGGGGGTAGTCCTGACCCACGTGCGGGCTCTGATCGAGGGCTGACCAGATACAGCTACAGCGGCCGGTTGATGTTCTTGTAGGTCTCTTCGAACTGCTTCATCCGCTCGTCATAGGCGGCCTTGATGCAGGCAGCATCAGCCTTGCATTCTTGGCGCTTTTTCAGCCAGGCCGTCTGCTCGTCCTGCAGCGTGCCGCGCGAGCCCATCGCGAGGAGGCCCGAAAGAAGATTGAACGTCGTCGTCATTCGCACGTCGGCGTCGTTGAGCGCGCGGTTGTCGCAGATCACTTTCTCATCCGGCTTCAGTTCCTTCGCATCGCAGTCGAAGCTCGCGGCCCAGGTCGCGCCAGAGCCCAAGCCAGTTGCGGAAATGGCAAGGATGGCGAGGGTGAGGGAACATCTCATGCAACTCTTCCTGTTCTCGGGGATGCGGGGCGCCTCAAAGGAAGGCCAACACCAGAAAGATGAAGCAGCAGGCCCAGACGGCAAGGACGAAAAGAAGCCCCGCTCTGCTACGGCCCGGACGGCTGGCGCGCAATGCGGCCTCCTTCCTGAGGTCGGCCATGATCTGCGGCGGGACGAGCTTGACGGCGAGCAGAATGCCGAGCGGCAGGATGACGAGGTCGTCGAGATAGCCGAGGACCGGGATGAAATCCGGGATCAGGTCGACAGGTGAAAGCGCATAGGCGGCCACTGCTGCAGCCGCCGCCTTGGCAAGCCATGGAACGCGTGGGTCACGAGCGGCAAGCCATAATGCGGCGATGTCACGCTTCAGTGACGTCGCCCATGTTTTCGCTTTTGATATCAGTTCCATGCCGCAAGTTCCTCATGTGCTTTCAAACCCGTCTTATTCCTCCATGCTTCCGCCCTCTTTCCTTTCTAGCGTCCAGCGCTACAACACTTTCTCAATACGAAGTTCAAAAGGGATCTCAATGCAAGGCCTGTTGAAACGCGCTTCCATCTCGCTCTTTGCGCTGGTCGTCGCTGTGCCGCTTGGCGCATATGCGCAGGATGCGAAGACCGTACCGCAGAGCCGGACGGAAATGCAGCTTTCCTTCGCGCCGCTCGTCAAGCAGACGTCAGGCGCTGTGGTAAATGTCTACGCAGAGAAGATCATCCAGCGCCGATCTCCCTTCGCAGGCGACCCCTTCTTCGAGCAGTTCTTCGGCCAGCAGATGCCGAATCGTACCGAGAAGCAATCCTCGCTCGGCTCCGGCGTCATCGTCGAGGCCGACGGCACGGTGGTGACCAACAACCACGTCATCGAAGGCGCGGACGACATCAAGGTGGCTCTGTCGGACGGCCGCGAGTTTCCCTGCAAGGTCGTGCTCCGCGATGACCGATTCGATCTCGCAGTGCTGAAGATCGAAACAAAGGCGAACTTCCCGGCGCTTGCGATCGGCAATTCGGATGCAGTGGAAGTCGGTGATCTGGTGCTTGCGATCGGCAATCCCTTTGGCGTCGGCCAGACGGTGACGAGCGGCATCGTTTCGGCGCTGGCGCGCAACCAGGTGGTCAAGAACGAGTTCGGCTTCTTCATCCAGACCGACGCCTCGATCAATCCGGGCAACTCGGGCGGCGCGCTGATGAACATGAAGGGCGAACTGATCGGCATCAACACGGCGATCTTCTCGCGTGGCGGCGGCTCGAACGGCATTGGCTTTGCAATCCCTGCCAACCTGGTGAAGGTGTTCCTGGCATCGGCTGATGCAGGCTTGAAGTCGTTCGAGCGCCCCTATGTCGGCGCCACTTTCGATGCGGTGACCTCCGAGGTGGCCGAGGCGCTCGGCCTCGACAAGGCGCGTGGCGCGCTGATCGTGAAGGTGACGGATGACGGTCCCGCGGCCAAGGCCGGGCTGAGGACCGGTGAGATCGTGACAGCCGTAAACGGCGTTCCGGTCGAGCATCCCGATGCGCTCCTCTATCGACTGACGACGGCAGGCCTCGGCAATTCCGTCAACCTGACTGTGGTCGAAAACGGCGGCGAGCAGCAGGTGGCGCTGAAGCTCGACCGCGCTCCGGAAACCTCGCCACGTGACCAGCGCACGATCGGCGGGCGCACACCATTCACCGGCACCGTCGTCGAGAACCTCTCGCCGCGCGTGGCCGACGAACTGCGCATGCCGACCGAATCGACCGGCGTCGTCGTCGCCGACGTGAAGGACGGCTCGCCCGCGGCGCGTCTCGGCTTCGAGCCCAAAGACATCATCGTTTCGATCAACGGCGCGCCGGTGAAGACAACGGAGGAATTGGTGCAGATGGCCGACACGGATCCCGGCTTCTGGCGCGTCGAGATCGAGCGCGACGGCGAGCGGATACGGCAGTTCTTCCGATGAGCGACGATCTCTTCGCGCCGCGCATTCCTGAGGATGTCGCCAACAGGCGGCCCCTGGCCGATCGGCTTCGGCCGCAGACGCTTGCCGACGTCACCGGCCAGGAACATCTGACGGGCGAAGACGGCGTTCTGCGCCGGATGATCGCGAGCGGCTCGCTCGGTTCCATGATCTTCTGGGGTCCGCCCGGCACCGGCAAGACGACCGTTGCCAGGCTGCTTTCCGGTGAAGCGGGTCTCGCCTTCGAACAGATCTCGGCGATCTTCTCCGGCGTCGCCGACCTCAAGAAGGTTTTCGAGGCGGCGCGCCTGCGCCGCATGGACGGCCGCCAGACCTTGCTTTTCGTCGACGAGATTCATCGTTTCAACCGCGCCCAGCAGGACAGCTTCCTGCCGGTCATGGAAGACGGCACCGTCATCCTTGTCGGCGCCACCACCGAAAATCCGTCCTTCGAACTCAACGCCGCGCTTTTGTCTCGCGCCCGCGTGCTGACCTTCAGGTCGCTCGATGAAGAAAGCCTGGAAGTGCTGCTGAAGCGCGCCGAGACGGCCGAAGGCAAGGCGCTGCCGCTGACGGAAGATGCACGCGCCAGCCTCCTGCGCATGGCGGACGGCGACGGTCGTGCCGTGCTGACGCTTGCCGAGGAGGTTTGGCGTGCTGCCCGCGATGGCGAGAGCTTCGATACCGAGGCTCTCACCCGCATCGTGCAGCGCCGCGCCCCGGTCTACGACAAGGCGCAGGACGGCCACTACAATCTGATCTCCGCGCTGCATAAGTCGGTGCGCGGTTCCGATCCGGATGCGGCGCTCTATTACCTCGCCCGGATGTTCGATGCCGGCGAAGACCCGCTCTATCTCGGGCGGCGGCTGGTGCGCATGGCGGTGGAGGATATCGGCCTTGCGGACCCGCAGGCGCTGGTGATCTGCAATGCGGCCAAGGACGCCTACGATTACCTTGGGTCTCCGGAAGGTGAATTGGCACTGGCGCAGGCCTGCGTCTATCTGGCGACCGCTCCGAAATCCAATGCCGTCTACACGGCCTTCAAGGCGGCCACGCAGGCGGCAAAAGAGAACGGCTCGCTGCTTCCCCCGAAGCATATCCTGAACGCGCCGACCAAGTTAATGAAGGGCGAGGGTTACGGCGAGGGCTATCGCTACGACCACGACGAGCCCGACGCCTTTTCGGGCCAAGATTATTTCCCGGAGAAGATGGGCCGCCAGACCTTCTACGATCCGCCGGAGCGCGGCTTCGAGCGGGATATCCGCAAGCGGCTGGAATATTGGGCGAAGCTCAGAAAAGAGCGCAATCCGCGCTAGTCGCCGTGCGGTGACATGCTATGAGGCACGCTTCTGGCCCGCCGGCGCCGTGATCAGCTTCACCGAAGATTCGGCAAGCCCATGATGGCCTTCCATATCCACGACCAGATGCCAGTGGCCACTCTCCGGAACGGCGAGCCTGACGGGGGATTTCTTGGCGACGCCGCCGACATATTTGAAGTCGAGAACTTCGGTAAAGCGCTGATAGTTCGGCGCTGTCATCAACCGCACATTGTTCACCGCGTTCAGCGTCACCTCGATAACGGTTCCGGCGCGCTGCTCGTGAAGATCGTAATGGGTAAAGCGGAAGTTCGGTTTCGGCATCGGTCTTTGCGGATAGAATCTCTATAGCCGCTAATTTTAGGGGATGCCGGTTAAGGAAGAGTTTGGCTGCATGAGGTCGCAGCGCATCGGGCGCTCCCGCTCTGGGACAGCGCGAGCAGCGCGGTCAGGGCATCTTACCTTACGGTAGCTGCCAGAGATTGCCGACGATGACGTAGAGTTCGACGCAGGCAAGCACGACGCCGAAGATCATCAGGATCTGCGCCGTACGGCGTTCGCGCATCTGGCTCGTTCCGGTCTTGTGACGCGGCGGAGGAAACGAAAAGGGCGGAAACATCAGACGCATGGCATTCACCTTTGCATGGATGTCAAAGATTACTGCCGGTGCGGATAGGAAATCCATTCGCGCTAAAGGCTGAAGATATAGGAATCTCATAAAGATAGCCGATGTCTGAGAGCGTGTTTGAGAAGTGCATTCCCAGCATGACTCTGGTGTGATTCATTGGGTATCGGATTGATCGGGGGCCGACACGATGGGACGCTGGGCATAGAATGGCCGGGCAGCCGTGGAATGCAGGCTAGATGCGTATTATAAGAAAGGTCGTTTCGACCGAATTCAGGTGAGGCCATGAACCAGGAAATCCGGCTTTTTGGCGCTATTGCGGTCCGACCCGCCATCCTTGCTCTCATATCCCAGTTCGAAGCGGCTACAGGATTCACAGTTGCGGTCAAGTGGGAGCTCAATCCGACGGTAAAGAAGCAGATTGAAGCTGGGGAACCTTTTGACCTCGTCATCATCAATCCGGACCTGATTGAGGATCTGACCGCCTTGGGAAAAATCAAGGCGGCGAGCCAGGTAGCGTTCGGCCGGATAGCAATGGGGGTGGCGGCCAAGGCAGGCGGTCGACCGCTCAACATCGGGTCCGTGGAAGCATTCGAACATGCGTTGAAGAGCGCCAGATCAATCGCCTACGCCAGTGAAGGAACCAGCGGCGGCTACTTCTCCAGTTTGCTGGAACGCTTGGGAATAGCAGACGAGGTGAAGCCCAAGCTGGTGGCCGTACCAGGAGGGCAGACAGCGCCGGCCGTAGGCCGTGGGGAAGCCGAGCTGGGGGTTGTTCCCGTGACTTCGATTCTCGCCGCCGCTCCCGAGGTCATGCTTGTCGGTCAGTTTCCGGCAGAACTCCAAAGTTACATTGACTTCGCCATTGGCATCAGCGCCGATTCAAGGGACGCAGAAGCTGCCAAGCAGCTGTCTGAATTTCTGATGTCAACAGCCGCTGATGACATCTTGGCGGCAAAGGGCCTCGAGCGCCGCTAAAAGCGTACTTGACAAACAGCGATCGGCTCACGGCCATCGTCTGATGAGTTTGCGGTGGCGGCGATAGTGATATTTCCGGAGACGGAAAAGCTATTGCCGGTTTTCGCGATCGAGCTGTGAGACCAGTGCAAATACCGCCTCGGATACCGGTGTCTGCACGGCAACAAGCCGCCCCAGCGAAACGACCATTCCCGTGAGCGGCACGATTTCCAGCGGCTTTCCGGCCAGCAGATCCTGCAGCATCGATGTGCGCACCGGGCCGAAATTCCGGGACTGCTCGAGGCGCTCCTCGACGGTGACATCGAAACGGGCGCCGAGCGCGGTGCCGACGGCACGCACTTCGTTCATCACCTTGCCGGCGATATCGCAAAGCGCCGGGTTGGCCATGATGTCGCTCATCAACGCGCGCGTCAGGGCGCTGATCGGGTTGAAGGCGGCATTGCCAGTAAGCTTGTTCCAGATTTCGTCGCGGATGCGGTCCGTCGCTGTAATGTTGAGGTCAGCACGGGTGAAGAGCGCAGCGATGGTTTCGAGGTCGGCGGATGTTTCTCCTGATGGTTCACCCAGGATGAAGCGGCCATTGTTCGAGAGCTTCACCTGGCCAGGATTGATCACTTCCGCACCCTGATAGGCAACGCAGCCGATGACGCGCTCCGGGCCGATCAGGCGCCAGAGACGGCCGCCAGGATCGAGTTCCTGCAACTGCAGTTCGGCATGCGGGCTTTGCCTGTCGCGGTGAAAATACCACCACGGAATGCCATTCAGGATCATGACGACGCGCGTGCCGTCCTTCAGCAGTTTCGTGATGCCTTCGGCGGCCGGGCCAAGCTGGTGGCCCTTGAGGCCCGTGACGATCAGATCCTGCGGCGGAAGCGCAGACGGGTCGTCCGTCGCGGTGAGGCGGGCGTTGATCGGCGTCTCGGAGCCGGCCTCGAAGAGGTCAAGGCCATTCTTTCTGATCGCATCGAGATGGGCGCCGCGCGCCACCACGGAAACCGTTGCCTCAGCGCCGAGCCCGGCAGCGAGCTTTACTGCCATGGCACCGCCCAGCGCGCCGGCGCCATAGATGCAGATGGTTCTGAAAGTCATGAAAGAACGCTCCGCGATCATTGCTGTCGCGCTAGACCTAGGTCGCGTTCGCCGGATGGCGAGTCGATTTTCAACACCCGCGTCAATGCGCCGTAGCGTCCGCTACAAGTTCATTGCGGCGGAGCTCGTCGATCGCGGCGACGGCATCTTCTGCCGGCCATCCGGCGCGGAGCGCGGCGGCGATCATCTTGACCTCGACCTCCTGCTCCAGCGCCAGAAAGAGCGGCTCCAGCGCTTCCTGGACGGTGAGGATATGCTCGCGCGGCGAGGCCACGGTCTGGCGTGCTGTCGATAAGGGCATCAGAGTTTTCCCCCCAAGAATCATTGTAAATGCGCGAACGGCAAAAAAGTTCCACACGACATTTCAGAAAGCGCACATCTTGTGCTTTCGCCCTGCCTCTGCCTTGTTGCGTGCTTAGCCTGACACGCGATTCGGTTTGCCGCAACGAGGGCGGGGACGAGAGCTGGCACAAAGGAGAATATGATGACGGACGCCAAGAGCGGGATTTCGGGATTGCGGCCGCGGATAACGGTGATCGGCGTCGGCGGCGGCGGCGGCAATGCGATCAACAACATGATCTCCGAAAATCTGGAGGGCGTCGATTTCATCGCCGCCAACACGGATGCGCAGGTGCTTGCGACGTCCAAGGCGTCGCGCCGCATCCAGCTTGGCGCGCATGTGACCGAGGGACTGGGTGCCGGATCGCTGCCGGAAGTCGGTCGTGCGGCGGCCGAAGAATCGATCGACGAGATCATGGATCATCTGGCGGGCTCGCACATGTGCTTCGTCACCGCCGGCATGGGCGGCGGCACGGGCACGGGCGCAGCGCCGGTGATCGCGCATGCGGCGCGCTCCGCCGGCATCCTGACGGTCGGCGTCGTCACCAAGCCCTTCACCTTCGAAGGGAACCGGCGCCTGAGAACGGCGGATATCGGCATCGAAGCGCTCAGGCAGGCAGCCGACACCGTGATCGTCATTCCGAACCAGAACCTCTTCCGCATCGCCGATGCGAAGACCACCTTCGCCGACGCCTTCATGACCGCCGACCGTGTGCTCTTCGCCGGTGTCGGCTGCATCACCGACCTGATCGTCAAGGAAGGCCTGATCAATCTCGACTTCGCCGACGTCAAGTCGGTGATGCGCGGCATGGGCCGGGCGATGATGGGAACCGGTGAGTCATCCGGCGACGAGCGCGCGCTGAAGGCCGCCGAAGCGGCGATCGCCAATCCGCTGCTCGACGACATCTCGATGAAGGGCGCCAGGGGAGTGCTGATCTCGATCTCCGGCGGTTCGGACATGACGCTCTTCGAGGTGGACGAGGCCGCAAGCCGCATCCGTGACGAGGTGCAGGACGACGCCGACATTGTCGTCGGCGCGATCTTCGACCGTAATCTCGACGGCAAGTTCCGCGTCTCCGTCGTCGCAACGGGTCTCGACGCTGAGCTCTCCGCATCGGCACCGGACGCCGTCGCTCAGCAGGTCCATACGCGCACGCTTCAATAGGCGATTGGGCGCTTCGCCTGGCTTTGCAGCATGGCCATTTCGGTTGCGACCATCAATCGGAGGTCGATCTCCTAAAGTGCGGTCGGCAAAGGCCTTCAACTCGTTGCCGCAGGACGGTGGAGCACCAGATCGAGCAGCGCCCTCAGACGCGGCGCGATGATAGCCGAGCCAGGTATCCCGGCCCGGCGGCGAGTCGTTAAGCTCCAGTCTTTTCAGGCCGGGGAAACCGTCGCCGAGGGGACGGGCAGCGACGCCACGCCTGCACCGCGGGCACAGAGTACGGACTGGACGTGGCGACTGTTGCTTCGCATCACGATATTGGCGTTGGGAAATTGGTGCTTGAGCCAATCAACGTCCGGCGTGGCGGAGAAGCTTGGTCCATCGCCACTATATTGAAGCCGCGGCCGTCGCCCATAACGGGTGGCCGGCTGTCCTTCGCGGCATAGGGCCCATATTCGATGTGCATCAGCTTTCGCGATATGATGTCTGGTTCGGTGAACGGGCGGATAAGGGCGACGAGCTCAGCCTCGCGGCGGAAAAGGTTGCGGGCGGTGAGCAGTTCGACAACGATCTTCGGATGGGCAAGCGAGAACTCCGCAAGGATTGGCGAGAGAACGTGCAGGCCGAACCATTCGGAGCAAGAAATACGCAGCATGCCTTCCAGTTCGAGGACGTTGCCAGCAAGCTGCCGTTCGAGCGCAACCGTTTCCTCCTCGACGCGCAGGCAGGAAGCCAGGCGATATTCCCCGGCCGCTCCACGAAACGGCTGCAGCCGGCAGGTGGTGGAAAGCGCCGGGGCGATTGCAGGGCTGCGTCAGGCAAGTCCCATGACTGGGCGACCGACGGTGAGGGCCTTGCGCAGGTTGGGGTCGAGCCGTTCGGCGTAGACATGGTCCGGTGCCGCGCCCAGCGCATCCAGCATCTTCGAGAAGAAGCAGCGGGCTGCCGCCGCCGCGGTGATGTCGAAGATCTCGGCATCGGTGAGCCCATGTTTTTTTAACCCGTCGACATCCTGCTGCGTCACCGAGGTCGCGTCGCGCACCACCTTGGCGGCAAATGCCATGACGGCGCGCTCGACGGCATCGATCGGCGCCTTTTCCGTCTCGTTCGCGACCGCTGCCAGTCCGTCATTGGTGAAGCCTTCACGCAACAGCACGGAGCCGTGCGCCAGCATGCAATACGAGGACTTGAGCTCCTTTGCCGCCGCCAGCGTCACGAGCTCGTAGCGCCTGGGGCTCATATGGCTGCGGATGCTCGAAAGCAGCGTGCCCCAGTGCTCCATAACCTCGGGCCGGTGCCCGAAGGTGCGGTACATGTTTGGCAGATAGCCGTAATTCGACTCGGCGGACGCGTACATGGACGCGGTCTTCTCGCTGGCGGATGCATCGGGGGTGTGGATGAAGGGCATGCGTGGTCCTCCTCTGTTTATGTAAGAAGGATAGACTGAAAAATGCGGACGGCAATCTGTTCGAGGAAGCTAAGATCGAATCCGCCCCCGGACACCCACGAACTCGCGTCGCGATCGGCTGAAGCGATGATTGCGTTCGTTGGTGCTCATGGCTTGCTCCTGACCGGCCATTTCCAGTTCCGGACCTCCGGCATGTCCTCGCCGTATTCCCGGACATAGGCTTGGTGTTCGGCGAGTTTCGCATGCAGCCGGTCGAGGATCTCCGGCACCTTCTCCTTCAGCTCGGGGACGCGCTGGATGGCTTCAATGGCGAGGTGGAAGCGGTCGAGCTCGTTCAGCACCGTCATGTCGAAAGGCGTCGTCGTCGACCCTTCCTCGATGAAGCCGCGCACGTGGATGTTTTCGTGGTTGGTGCGTTTGTAAGTCAGCCGGTGGATGAGGTAGGGATAGCCGTGATAGGCGAAGATCACCGGCTTGTCCTTCGTGAAGATCCGGTCGAATTCATCGTGCTCCAGCCCGTGTGGATGCTGCTCCTTGGACTGCAGCGCGAGCAGGTCGACGACGTTGACGACGCGCATCTTCAGATCGGGGATCATCTCGCGAAGGAGGCTGACGGCCGCCAGTGTTTCCATCGTCGGCACGTCGCCGGCGCAGGCCATGATCACGTCGGGCGCGATCGTGTTGTCCTCGTTGCTCGCCCATTCCCAGATGCCGATGCCGGCCTTGCAGTGCTCGATCGCCTCATCCATCGTCAGATATTGCGGCTCCATCTGCTTGCCGGCGACGATGACGTTGCAGCGGTCGTAGGTCTTCAGGCAATGGTCGCCCACCCAGAGCAGCGTATTGGCATCCGGCGGCAGGTAGATGCGCACGGTATCGGCCTTCTTGTTGGCGACGAGATCGACGAAGCCCGGATCCTGGTGGGAAAAGCCGTTGTGATCCTGCCGCCAGACATGCGAGGTCAGCAGGTAGTTGAGCGAGGATATCGGCTTTCGCCATTCCAGCTCGCGGGTGACCTTCAGCCATTTGGCATGCTGGTTGAACATGGAATCGATGATGTGGATGAAGGCTTCGTAGCACGAGAAGAGGCCGTGCCGGCCGGTCAGCAGATAGCCTTCCAACCAGCCCTGGCAAAGATGCTCGCTCAAGACCTCCATCACGCGGCCGTCGGGGGAGAGGTGCACGTCATAGGGCTCGATGCCTTCCATCCAGACGCGATCAGTCACTTCGAAGACGCTGCCGAGGCGGTTCGATTCCGTCTCGTCGGGGCCGAAGATGCGGAAATTCGCGTTCGCGGCGTTGAGCTTCAGCACATCGCGCAGATAGTGGCCGAGAATTTCGGTCGACTGCACGGCCTGGCTGCCGCGGTCTCCAATCCTGATCTCGTAATTGCGGATATCGGGAACGGAGAGTTCCTTGCGCAGCAGACCGCCATTGGCATGCGGGTTGGCTCCCATCCGGCGGCGGCCTTTGGGCGCCAGCGCGCGCAGATCATCCTTCAGGCGCCCGTCCGCATCGAAGAGGTCTTGCGGATCATAGCTGCGCATCCAGTCTTCGAGGATTTTCCTGTGGCCGTCGTCGCCGCGGCAGTTGGAGACCGGCACCTGATGGGCGCGCCAGAATCCCTCGACCTTTTTGCCGTCGACTTCCTTCGGCCCTGTCCAGCCTTTCGGGCTTCGCAGCACGATCATCGGCCAGCGCGGCATGCCGGAGCCACCTGAGCGCGCTTTCGCCTGGATGTCCGTGATCCGGTCGAACACCGCGTCGAAGACTGCCGCCATCTTCCTGTGCATGTCGGCCGGCTCGTGTCCCTCGACGAAGAAGGGCTCATAGCCATGCCCCTGGAAAAGATCGCGGAGATCATCTTTGCTGGCGCGGGCGAGAATCGTGGGGTTGGCGATCTTGTAGCCGTTGAGGTGGAGGATCGGCAGCACCGCGCCGTCGCGGGCGGGGTTTAGGAACTTGTTCGAATGCCAGCTGGCGGCAAGCGGGCCGGTTTCGGCCTCGCCGTCGCCGACGACGCAGGCGACGAGCAGCTCCGGATTGTCGAAGGCGGCGCCATAGGCGTGGACGAGGGCATAGCCGAGCTCGCCGCCCTCATGGATCGAGCCGGGCGTTTCGGGTGCTGCATGGCTCGGAATGCCGCCAGGAAAGGAAAACTGGCGGAAGAGCTTGCGCATGCCTTCCGCATCCTCGGAAATATCCGGATAGATCTCACTGTAGGTGCCTTCGAGATAGGTGTTGGCGACCATGCCCGGCCCGCCATGGCCGGGTCCGCACATGTAGATGACGTCGAGGTCGCGGGCGCGGATCATTCGGTTGAGGTGCGCATAGATGAAGTTCAGTCCCGGCGTCGTGCCCCAGTGGCCGAGCAGGCGCGGCTTGATATGCTCGGGCTCCAGCGGTTCGCGCAACAGCGGATTGTCCAAAAGGTAGATCTGGCCGACGGAGAGGTAGTTGGCGGCCCGCCAGTAGCGGTCGAGCAGCTTGAGGTCGGCGTCAGAAAGCGTGGAAGGGGCGGTGTTCGAGGCGTGCTGTTCCATGGATTTCCCCTGTTCGAAACGTGTTCAGGTTCAACTCTAGCGGCCTGCGCCGGGCCGTTTCTTGATCTGGATCACCCTGCACCGAGAATAGCGAGCGCCTCGTCGGCGATAACCTGCTCCTCGTCGGTGGGGATGACGAGCGCGGCGATCCTGCTGTCGCCCGCGCTGATGACCGCCGCGTTAGCCTCGTTCCGGCTATCGTTGAGATGAAGGCCCATCCAGCGGAGATGGGCGGCGACGCGGCGCCTGATCTCCGGTTGATTTTCGCCGACACCGGCGGTGAAGACGACCGCGTCCAGGCCGCCGAGCGTCACTGCCATGCGGCCGATCTCGCCGGCGATGCGGAAGCAGTAGAGGTCGATGGCCTGGGCGGCTTCCGGCCGCTTGTCCTTCAGAAGAACCCGGGTGTCGCCGCTGATACCGGAGACGCCCAGCAGGCCGCAGGCATGATAGAGGAAGTCTTCCAGTTCCCCGGGATCACGCTTTCCCTTCCGCATGAGATAGAGGAGGGCGCCGGGATCGAGCCATCCCGGCCGCGTCGCCATCGGGATGCCGTCAAGCGCCGAGAACCCCATACTGCAATCACGGCTGATGCCGCCCTCAAGGGCGCAGAGGCTCGCTCCGCTGCCGAGATGGGCGGCCACGACCCTTCCGCCGGCCACCTCCGGCGCCTGCCGCTTCAGCGCGCTGGCGATGAACTTGTAGGACAAGCCATGAAAGCCGTAGCGCCGCACGCCTTCGTCATGCAGCGAGCGCGGGATCGCCAGGCGTCGGACGAGGTCGTCCTGCGTCGTGTGGAAGGCCGTATCAAAGGACGCCGTCTGCACTATCTGGGGCCGCAGCTCCTTTAGCGCGCGGATCACCCGCAGCGCCTGCGGCTGGTGCAGCGGGGCAAGCGGAACCATCGCATCGATCTCACCGATCGTCCGTGCGTCGAGCGCTGCGGCCTCATGGAACCGAAGGCCGCCATGGACGACCCGGTGCGACGCGAGCCTTAGGGAGCCGGGCGGCAGATGAGCCAGCAAGTGATGCAGCGTGCCTTCGATGACCTCGGCGAACCGCTCGCCATTGCCGCCCGGAAGCGGGCGCTCGAAGCGGTCGTCTCCAAGCGAATAGCGCAGGACAAGCTTGCCGTCGTCGAAGTCGATCTTTCCCTTGCCGATCGGCCGGGCGGCGCCTGTGCCGGCATCGAAGATGCCGATCTTCAGCGTCGACGATCCGGCATTGAAGGTCAGGCAAACTGTATCGGCATCCATGCTCGGCCTCTCCGTGGAGGTCCGGCGGCAGGAATCACCGCCGGCTTCGATTGTCATCTAGGGCCTTTCACAGTCACGTAAACCACGGTGCGGCGTCGCGACAAGGCGTGATCCAGTGCCGTTGCGACAGCCTCAGGCGCAGACATTCAGTTTTGAACGTCGCTTGGCAGTTCGGGCGGGGACGGGCAGGGCGCAGAATCCAGCGCACACTGGGCGGATTGCATGACAGGCTACACGGCCATATCCGGACTTCTGGACGTGCAAACCGAGCAGAGTTTGGAAATATGCTGAAGGATACTGATTTCGCGTTCATGGGTGCTGGCGAAGCGCTATGGTCGCTTCAGCATCGTGACAGGATGCTGATTTCACGCTGGAGCCGCCGAAACTACGGCAACGCCCGATCAGCCGCTGTGGGGGAACGATATCGTAGTTTGGAGGGTTTAAAGCAGCTAGAGCGCACCAATGGCGCGCTCTAGCGAAAAACTGGCTCCCCGGGCCGGATTCGAACCGGCGACCTGTCGATTAACAGTCGAATGCTCTACCGCTGAGCTACCAGGGATCACCGCTTGCGGCGGCGTGAGTGGGCTAATACAAATGCTTGCTCGATTTGCCAAGCGGTTTTTTCAAAAAAATGACATCCGCTTGTATTCGCGGCGTTTGTCCCCATCTCCTGTGCATGACTGACGGGAAAGACAATAGCAGAAACCGGCGCGAAAAGCACTTCGGCATCGATCATACGACGGGAAAGCTCGTTCTCGGTTCCCTTCACATACCGTTGCCGCGCTCGCGCATTGCGCGCGTATTCATTGGCGTACTGCTGATCGTGTGCGGCATCCTGGGTTTTCTGCCGGTTCTCGGCTTCTGGATGCTGCCACTCGGTTTCATCGTTCTTTCGCACGACCTACCGATCGCTCGCAGATGTCGCCGCCGATTCTCCATCTGGTGGCACCGGCGGCGGAAGCCTGCCGGTTGATCGTGCGAAGTGGCGGGCGAAGGCACGGATGCGAGGTTGCCGGAGTGCGATTTTCGGCTGCACTTACTGCAAGCATTCGCAATGCGCGTTTTTCCGGATTGGCCTCTTGCGCGCTTCGTGGATTCGTTCTAAACGCCCGCCATCACTCGCCTTGCATATAGCAAATCGGATGGCCTCGTGGCGGAGTGGTGACGCAGAGGACTGCAAATCCTTGTACCCCGGTTCAATTCCGGGCGAGGCCTCCAAATTTCTCAATGCTTTAGCATTTCGGCGTTAGACACAATTTCGGAAGGTGTCTAAGCCGGTTGGCAAGCTTTTGCCGCGAGTGACCGGTAGGGCTCACTGGTGGACGCATTGGCCGCGTCTAATTTCATTTCGATTTTTAGGTTTGGAGTACCTCGCGATCATACCGGCCGGGCACCGCTTGTCGTCGTACAGAACGTTCTCGCCCGGAGCTAATGACGAAACGGTCGGCTTTTGCGTTACGACCTTCGTCGCAGCCTCTGCTGGCACGAAGTCAGCCAGGAACAGAACTGCCCATGCGAAGAAAATGATTATCATGCGTTTCATTGTCCCCTCCATATATTCATGAACGTTAATATATAGCGAAAGTGGACATGCAAGGAACCTTCGCAATCGGATTAGCCCGTCACCGTAACAGTCCGGACGTTTTCTACGCGGATGCATCCAGCGCGCGCCAAGTAATTATTTGACAAACAACCATATATTTGAAAATGAGGGGGCCATCCAGGAGCAAACCTCCAAGGTAAAAGCCGGCCTCTGCGGCCTGGCTGCTTTGCCGAAATCAGTCCGCTGTGATCCGACATGCCGGCCATTGAACAGGAAATTCGACAAGACGCGCGCATTCCGTCCGGCTACAGCGTTCAGGAACTTCTGGCGTCGCCGCTGTTTGCAACGTCGCTGACGGAAGCGGCAAGCCGTCTTATCGGCATCTATCATGAGGCGCCGCGCGCGGTGCGCTATACCTCCGACCTGCGCCGCTGGCTTGTCGCTCAGGCGGCACTGGCCTTTTATTTCGAAAACAGAACGGGTGTGAGCCGTGAGGATTTGACGGTAACGCGCCTTACCGAGTTCGGGCCGCTGCACGAATTCGCCAGCAGGAATACGATCGCTTCCTACATGGCGCAAATGCGCCAGTACAAGCTCTTCACCGAACGGGAAAGCCGCGACAAGCGATTGCGGCCGCTGGTGCTTTCCGAGGCAGCGGAGCATCTTATCCGCAACTGGTTCGACAGCCACATGGCATCGCTTGACCTGTTGGATGGAGGCGAGCGGCTTGCTGTTTCTCAGGCCGACCCGCGGCTGCTCTATTACGCTCATCCGCCCGCTGCCCGGGCGCTCATCGCCGATCCGCGCTGGAACGATCCGCCGGAAAGCGTAAAGACCTTCACGTTTACCAATCTCGGCAGCAATGTGATTCATGATCTGGTTGCTCGCTTTCCATCCGGCAGCACGCTGTCGGAACGATGCTACGTCGGTGAACTGAAGCCGGGGACGCTTGCAGGCCATTACCATGTCTCGCGTACGCACATCGTGCGCGTGCTGAACCGTGCGAAAGCCCTGGGCGACATCGGCTGGGACGGATTGCAATATGGCGACAATTTTTGGATTTCCGCTCGCCTGATCGAAGATTACCGGCGGTGGCAGGCCGTCAAGTTCGAAGCGCTGTCGAGGTCGATACACGGCGCTTGCGTGCGGCTATACGCATAGGGCGGCGTTCAGGTGCCGCTGCACTTCGCAACTCTCTGCGCACTGAACGCTATCGTGTCGTTTCGCTGTCCAACAGCCCGCAGCAGAATATGGCGATGAGCGCTGCGATGATGAAGAAGTCGAACAGCGTAAGATACTCGAAAAAGGCAGACATGGCCTGCACCTCCTCCATTTCCTCCGGTTGCAAGAATACCACAAACCACCTCTTTGTTCCAAACAAGAGTTGCAGCCGTGGCCGCGCCGTAGGGCAGCCGGTTCAAGCGGGAGGATTCTTGCCGCAGTTGCTTACTGTGCCTTGAAAGCGCACGCCGCGGAGATTAAGAGGACGGGTGACAATGCCGCGTTCAAGGGGCGAGAGGATATGATGGATTTCGAAGCAGCACGCGCAAAGATGGTCGACAACCAGATCCGTACGACGGACGTCACGTCGCATTCGGTGCTGACGGCCTTCCTGACGGTGCCGCGCGAGGTGTTCGTGCCGGAGAAGTCCAAGGCTCTCGCCTATGTCGACAACGATGTCGAAATCTCGTCGGCAGCGGACGGCAAGCCGGCGCGCTTCCTCATGGAGGCTTCGCCGCTGGCAAAGCTGCTGCAACTCGCTGCCATCACCAAGGATGATGCGGTTCTCGAAGTCGGCTGCGGCACGGGTTATACCTCGGCCCTGCTGTCGATGATTGCCGGTTCGGTCGTCGCCCTTGAATGCGACGAGACGCTCGCAGCCGAAGCGAAGAATAATCTTGCCGGTTACACGAACGTCTCCGTCGTCATCGGCGCCCTGGAGCAGGGCAACAGTGCCGGCGCACCCTACGACCTGATCTTCATCAACGGCTCCGTGGAGGAGGTTCCGGCAGCGCTTCTCGGCCAGCTCGCCGAAGGCGGCCGCCTCGTTACCGTCCAGGGCTACGGCCACGCGGCCCGCGCCAAGGTGTTCTTCAGCGAGAAGGGCGCTGTTTCGGAAAATGTGTTCTTCAACGCTTCGGTCAAGCCACTGCCGGGCTTTGCCAAGGTTCGAGAGTTCGTCTTCTGAGCGTATTTTTTGGCTTTTATGCAACGGGCGCCTAAGGCGCCCGTTTTGTTTTCCGCCTGTCGCAAAAGCTTGGCGGCGCCGGCGTAGACTGCCGCAACAAAGCTGTGCACGGGCGCATTCATTTGATTCGCGCTGATTTTTTTCATGTCTGGGGTATTCTAAGGTCGAGGTGATTCGGATGCCCACTCCACGCAATCCGATCGTTGTTGCAGGGATAACGGGGATAGATATGGCTCAGCCAAGCGTAGTGCGTGAACCGTCCATGGAAGAGATTCTGGCGTCGATCCGCCAGATCATCGAAAGCAATGAGCCGGGTGCGGGCAGGGCGATTTCGCCGTCCCTGCCGCCCGTCTACGGTGCCGACGACGAGGAGAGCGACTCCAACATCCATCTGACGGTTGACGAGACTTACGCTGACGTCGAGTTCCCCGAGCCTATGATGCCGTCCGATCCGCGTTTCGTTGCGGCGAATTCGGCAGGCAGCCGCGAAGCGGAAGCGCCGTCGCGCGCGATGTCGCTTGCCGATGTCGCAGCCCGTGTTCGCGCCGCCTCGGAGCGTACCACACCGCAGCCGCAGCGCGAAGCGCCGCCGGTCTTCCGTCAGCCGGAGCCGGTCGGACGCCTGGAGCAGGAAACCCACCGTCCGGTGGAAGCTCACTCGACTCCTGCCGTTGCTCCGCCGCTGGCAGTAATGCCGGCACCGGCCGTTGCGCAGGCAGAACGAGTTGAAATGCCGCAGCCGACCGTCGCAGAACCGGCGCCGCAGCCGCAGGCGGTTGTCCCGCCGGCAATCGCATCTGCAGAGAGCCGTCTGCCGGGCGTTGGCGGAGAGGCCCAGGGCCTGATTTCGCAGAGTGCGGGCCAGCAGATCGCGCGCTCGTTTGAGGAGCTGGCGCTGGCGATCGATGGCGCCGAGCGCCGGTCGCTGGACGAGATTGCCGAGGACATGCTGCGTCCGATGCTACGCGAGTGGCTGGACGACAACCTGCCGACGCTCGTCGAGCGGCTGGTGCGCGAAGAGATCGAACGCGTGGCGCGCGGTCCGCGCCGCTGACTGGAACCGCTTTTTATCGAACAAGCCGCTCCGGTCTCCGGGGCGGCTTTTTTATTGACTTGCCGTCAGCCATCCTATTTACAACCCCCATCCTAAAACCCCGAAGTTTGGTCATAAAATGCTCGACAAGACCTATGATTCCACCGCAGTCGAACCGAAAATCGCCGCGAAATGGGATGAAGCCGATGCGTTCCGCGCGGGCGCCAACAAGAAGCCTGGCGCCGAGACCTTCACGATCGTCATCCCGCCGCCGAATGTGACCGGTTCGCTGCATATGGGGCATGCGCTGAACAACACGCTGCAGGACATCATGATCCGCTTCGAGCGCATGCGCGGCAAGGATGTGCTGTGGCAGCCGGGCATGGACCATGCGGGCATTGCCACACAGATGGTAGTCGAGCGCCAGTTGATGGAGCGGCAGCTCCCTGGCCGCCGCGAGATGGGCCGTGACGCCTTTGTGGAAAAGGTCTGGGAGTGGAAGGCGGAATCGGGCGGCCTGATCTTCAACCAGCTGAAGCGCCTCGGCGCCTCCTGCGACTGGTCGCGCGAGCGGTTCACGATGGACGACGGGCTCTCGGAGGCGGTTCTCGAGGTTTTCGTCACGCTCTACAAAGAGGGGCTGATCTACAAGGACAAGCGCCTCGTCAACTGGGACCCGAGGCTTCTGACGGCGATCTCCGACATGGAAGTCGAGCAGGTGGAGGTCAAAGGCAATCTCTGGCATTTGCGCTATCCGCTTGAAGAGGGCGTCACCTATCAGCATCCCGTTGCATTCGACGAGGAGGGTAAGCCCACCGAATTCGAAACGCGTGACTACCTGGTTGTTGCAACGACGCGGCCCGAGACCATGCTCGGCGATACTGGCGTCGCGGTGAATCCCGAAGACGAGCGCTACAAGCCGATCATCGGAAAGCACGTCATTCTGCCGATCGTCGGCCGCAAGATTCCGATCGTTGCCGACAACTACGCTGATCCGACGGCCGGCACCGGCGCCGTCAAGGTCACCCCTGCACACGACTTCAACGACTTCGACGTTGCGAAGCGGACGGGCCTGCGCGCCATCAACGTGCTCAATACCGATGCTTCGGTTACGATCAAGGACAACGAGGACTTTCTGGAAGGCCTCGACCATCCAGCCGCCTTGCATGGTGCCTGGGACCGGCTGGAAGGCCAGGATCGCTTCACGGCGCGGAAGATCATTGTCGAGATCTTCGAGGAAGCAGGCCTGCTCGACAAGATCGAGCCGCACATACATACGGTCCCGCACGGCGACCGCGGCGGCGTGCCGATCGAGCCGCGTTTGACCGAACAATGGTGGGTGGATAACAAAACGCTTGCGAAGCCTGCCATCGCATCGGTCCGTGAAGGCCGCACCAAGTTTGTTCCGAAGAACTGGGAGAACACCTACTTCCAGTGGATGGAGAACATCCAGCCGTGGTGCATTTCGCGCCAGCTCTGGTGGGGCCATCAGATCCCGGCCTGGTACGGTCCGGATGGCCAGGTCTTCGTCGAAAAGACCGAGGAAGAGGCGCTGCAGGCGGCAATACAGCACTACCTCTCGCACGAGGGCCCGATGAAGGCCTATGTCGAGGACCTCCTGGAAAACTTCAAGCCGGGCGAAATCCTGACGCGCGACGAGGACGTACTGGACACCTGGTTCTCCTCGGCGCTTTGGCCTTTCTCCACTCTCGGCTGGCCGGAGAAAACGCCGGAACTGGCGCGATACTACCCGACGAATGTCCTCGTCACAGGCTTCGACATCATACCGTTCTGGGTCGTTCGTATGATGCAGATGGGCCTGCATTTCATGAAGGACGAGGACGGCAATCCGATCGAGCCCTTCCATACCGTCTATATCCACGCGCTCGTCCGCGACAAGAACGGTCAGAAGATGTCGAAGTCGAAGGGCAACGTCATCGATCCGCTCGAACTGATGGACGAATACGGTGCCGACGCATTGCGCTTCACGCTGGCGATCATGGCCGCCCAGGGCCGCGACGTTAAGCTCGATCCGGCCCGCATCGCCGGCTATCGCAACTTCGGTACCAAGCTTTGGAACGCGACGCGCTTTGCCGAAATGAACGGTGCCAAAAGCGATCCGAACTTCGTTCCGGAGGCGACGGGGCTGACGATCAACCGCTGGATTCTGACGGAGCTTGCCCGGACGGAACGTGACGTTACGGAAGCGATCGAATCCTACCGCTTCAACGACGCGGCCGCGGCACTTTACCGCTTCGTCTGGAACCAGGTCTGCGATTGGTATCTGGAACTGCTGAAGCCGGTCTTCAGCGGTGAAGACGAGGGCGCGACGAAGGAGGCTCAGGCCTGCAGCGCCTATGTTCTCGAAGAGATCTACAAGCTGCTGCATCCCTTCATGCCGTTCATGACCGAGGAGCTTTGGGCGCATACGGCGGGCGAAGGCGTCGAGCGCGACACGCTGATCTGCCATGCCGAATGGCCGGCGCCGTTCTATGCCGACAATGCTGCGGCCGACGAGATCAACTGGCTGATCGACCTCGTCTCCGGCATCCGCTCGGTTCGCGCCGAAATGAACGTCCCGCCGGCGGCGACCGCGCCGCTCGTCGTCGTCAAGGCCAACAATCTGACTCGCGAGCGACTCGCCCGCCATGAGGCGGCGATCAAGCGCCTTGCGCGGGTCGATGCGGTTTCGCTTGCCGACAGCGCGCCGAGGGGTGCGGCGCAGATCGTTATCGCCGAAGCGACCGCCTGCCTGCCGCTCGGCAGCCTGATCGATCTTTCCGTTGAGAAGGCCCGCCTGGAGAAGGCGATCGCCAAGACTGAAGGAGAGATCGCGCGCATCAACGGCAAGCTTTCCAACGAGAAGTTCGTTGCAAATGCCAATCCGGACGTGGTGGAAGCGGAGCGCGAGCGGCTGGCCGAATTCCAGAGCCAGATCGCAAGCCTCAAGGTGGCGCTGTCGCGCGTCGTCGAGGCCTAAGCTATCCATGAGGATATAATACTTGAGGCGTCCGGCCTAGCCGGACGTTTTTTTCATGGTGGTTGGAATGATTCGATCGTCCCGGCTGAATATTCGCTATTTCGCAGACGCAGTTTTGCGAGTTTATGAAATGAATTGCCCTCTCAGGCGAAAAACGCGACTGTTGTCAGATTGATACAGTTTGTCCGCGGTGTGGAATGGCAATCCAAAAATACCCATAAATGATTAGGGTATTAGGATAAAATTTTATGAACAAAAAAGATTGACGTGTCCGTCAATTTCTTACGTCAATTTAACACCTCCCCTCCATTATGGCGGCAAGAAGGCACGAGTTGCCATTTGTGGTGATCGCTTGCACTGTGCCGCCATCAGATTGCTTGAGTGGGGGAGACACAATTGGCATCTCGTATGTTTTTCAGAGGCGTAGCATCGCTCGCCATTCTTTCGTCCATCGCTTCGCCATCGTTTGCAGGCGGCTTGGATCGCGGCGGGTATAATATTGATCTTCTGTTTGATCCTTCGCGCTTTGCGGTCGAATCCACGGCTACTTTCGTGATGCCGCAGCGCAAGCTGAAGAATGTGGACGATATCAATCCCTTGAACGGTGATCTCAACGCGATCCCGGGATATTCCACCTCGGCGGACGACAGCGAGGACTACTGGTCTCCTCGTATCGGTGCCAAGGCTGCGATCAGCGATGCGGACTGCATGTTCGATTATTCGCAGCCCTATGGAGCTCACACCAATCCAGGTGCTCGCTGGGCGGGCGCAAGCGATAACATCGAGACGAAGGTCAACAGCGACAATTATGCTCTGACCTGCTCCTACAAATTCGACATGGGCCCTGGTCAGTTTCGCGTGATTGGCGGCGCCAATTACCTTGAAATGGACGGTTTCAAGGAACGCCTTCTAGTGCCGCCTGAAGCGATTGGTTTCGTAGCGACTGGCGTCGGGCGGCTTGACCTTGAAGGGGACGGCTGGGGATGGCGAGCCGGCGTTGCTTACGAAATTCCGGAATATGCGCTTCGTGCGAGCTTGATGTACTACAGTGAAGTCAAGCTCAACGACGTCACTGGAACGGTGGACATGACGCAGGTGCCGGCCGCCCTTCATCCTCTCGGCGGCCTGGTCATTCCGGTCGAGGGATCGACGGCGATGCCGGATGCGCTGGAATTGAAGGTCCAGTCGGGTATTGCGCCAGATTGGCTTGCATTCGGCTCGGTCAAGTGGACGGACTGGAGCCAGTTGCAGCGCATCCCGTTCTATAATGGCGGCGTCGAAATCACTTCCCTTGATCTAGGTTATCGAGACGGCTGGACGATCACCGGCGGTGTCGGTCACAAGTTCAATGATCAGTGGAACGGTGCCGTCAGCGTCACTTGGGACCGCGGCACATCTCAGGAATACGGTTCGCAGACCGACAGTTGGCTGCTCGGTGCTGGTGTCTCTTATTCGCCTAACCAGAACGTCGAGTTCCGCCTTGGTGGGGTGCTCGGCATCCTGACGAGCGGGGATTCATCTCCCACGACGATTGACGGCGTTGCTGTGGGCGACGAGGCGACCTACGAGTTCGACAATGATTTGGTGACGGCGCTCTCGACATCGCTCAAAGTCAAATTCTGATCTTGCATCAACGAACTAGAAGAGCCCGGCAAAAACGCCGGGCTTTTCTTTGCGCCGGCCGTATTAACCTTGCTCCAAGTCATCCCATTTTGTGACGATTCAGCAACACATTTTTACGACAGTTCGCATATGTTGGCGGCGGGGCGAATTTGTCCATTTCCCGCCACAAACAGGGCGCAGCGATATTTGCGGGCGAGGGAATGGCAGGCGTAGGGTACGTTTAAGAAGCAAGATGGGTCGATTTTTTTCCGGGACGTGCGGTGAGCGTATGAGCGTCGGCTTTGATGCCGCTTCATGTGCGATTCAGCTTTTCCCGCAAGGCGATTCCGCCGAAAAAATTCACTCAGAAGTCGCGTCCCTAAACTGTCTTTTCCACAATGATACGGCGTCCGTTGCCGCCGCACGCAGGCACTGCGATCACGCCGATACCGGTTTGGTCACATTTGGTGTTTACGAATATTCGAAAGGCGGAAGGACGCTTGTTCGCTCCGCAGGAATGACGCCGCAGGCATTGCAGGCGGACCAGCCCGGAACCCGGGTGGTCTATCGCGATGCGCAGGAAATTCAGGCTCTCGAAGAAGGGCCGAAGGCTAGATGCGACGCGGGCAAAGGGGTCATTGAGCCCGCCGCGGGATCGCTCGCCTGGAGGAATACGCCGGGAAGCCGGGCAGCGGAGTATGTGCTGCCGTGGCGGTCTGCGATGGAAGCGAAAGAAACCGAGTGAAATGCTGACATCCGAGTTCAGACTTTTCAGATTTACGCTTATGGGGCTGTCTATCGTGCTTTCCGCGGCGATGTCCTCCCCGGCCAAGGCATTCGATATCAATGCCGGCGTCACCAAGGAATCCGGTCCTTTCGATCTCTTCAAGTTCGGTTTCAAGGCCTATAAGAGCGGCCAGAAGGAAGAGGCTGTCGAAGCCTATAAATACGCCGCCGAAAAGGGCCATACCGGTTCGCGCTGGGCGCTCGCCAACATGTATGCCGATGGCGACGGCGTTGCTCAGGACGATTTCGAAGCCTTTAAGATCTACAGCGAAATCGCGCAGCAGGGCGTGGAGCCCGGCTCCGAAGATACCGGCTTCTTCATCAATGCGCTTTTGTCGCTCGCCAATTATTACAAACACGGCATTCCGCGCAGCCCCGTGCGGACCGATCTCAATCAGGCCCGTCAGCTCTATTTCCAGGTCGCATCGACATTCGGCGTTGCCGAAGCGCAGTTCCAGCTCGCGCAGATGATGCTGTCGGGCGAGGGCGGCACGCGCAGTCCGCAGCAGGCGAAGAAGTGGCTGAACCAGGCCCGCAAGAGCGGCCACCCCGGCGCCATGTCGGTCTTTGGCAACATCCTTTTCCAGGAAGGCCAGTCGGCACGCGGCTTGGCGCTGATGACGGCGGCGCTCGACCGCTGCAAGCCGAAGGATTGCAGCTGGATGCAATCGCTGCAGGAACAGGCCTTCTCGGTCGCGACCGAAGGCGATCGCCGCAC
Organism: Rhizobium sullae; assembly: GCF_025200715.1. Lineage (NCBI taxonomy): Bacteria > Pseudomonadati > Pseudomonadota > Alphaproteobacteria > Hyphomicrobiales > Rhizobiaceae > Rhizobium > Rhizobium sullae. The sequence continues at coordinate 1,934,796 of NZ_CP104143.1, read as the reverse complement.
GGCTGTTTCGCTCTCCCACAAGATCGCGACCGGCAGCGACTGAATTAGTCCTAGAGCTCTCCTTACGCTGGGAAATCGAAATAGGCGACGACCGGAACATGGTCGGACGGCTTTTCCCAGGCGCGCACGTGCTTTTCGATCGCAACCGACGTCATGTAATCGGCGGCCTCCGGCGAAAGCATCACGTGATCGATCCGGAGGCCGTTGTTCTTCTGCCAGGCTCCTGCCTGGTAATCCCAAAAGGAGTAGAGCTGAACGGCGTCGGTCGAGGCGCGGACGGCATCGGTAAGCCCGAGATTTTCGAGCCTGCGGAAGGCCTCGCGCGTTTGCGGCAGGAAGAGCGCATCGCTTTCCCAGATCTTCGGATCGAAGCAATCATGCGGCTCGGGGATCACGTTGTAGTCGCCGGCGAGGATGAGGATGTCCTCATAGGCGAGGCGCGAGACCGCAAACTGGTGCAGCCGCTCCATCCAGGCGAGCTTGTAAGGGTATTTTTCGCTGTCGACCGGATTGCCGTTCGGCAGATAGAGGCAGCAGATGCGCAGTGCGCGATTGCCAGGGATCGAGAACACCGCTTCGAGAAAACGCGCCTGCTCATCGAGAGCATCGCCCGGCAGCCCGCGGGTGACTTCGTCCGGCGTGGTCTTGGAAAGGATTGCGACGCCGTTGAAACCCTTCTGGCCATGCGTTTCGACGTGATAGCCCATCGCTTCGATCTCGAGCCGCGGGAAAGCCTCGTCGATAGTCTTGATCTCCTGCAGGCAGACGATATCCGGATCGGAGTCCTTCAGCCATTGCGTGAGGTTGTCGATGCGCGCCTTGACGCCGTTGATGTTCCAGGTCGCGATCTTCATAGGCTGTTCCTTTGCCGCTTCGTGCCCGACCTTTTATCGTGCCGTCCCACGTGCGGACAAGACGATAAACCGGCCGGAAGGCATTCTTCGGCCGGTTCGGTGTGGATAGACAGGGAAGCTTAAATCGAGAAGCTGGTGCCGCAGCCGCAGCTTGCAACCGCGTTCGGGTTCTTGATCTGGAAGGATTGGCCGAGAAGGTTGTCGACAAAGTCGATTTCCGAGCCGGCCATATAGACCAGCGACAGGCTGTCGATCAGCACCCTGGCGTTGTTCTTCTCGATGACGATGTCATCGTCCCGGGCATCGCCGGTAAGATCGAACTTGTAGGAAAAGCCCGAGCAGCCGCCGCCTTCGACGGAAACGCGCAGCGCGCTCTTGCCGGTCTCGGCACCGACGATCGCCGCGATTCGTTTTGCCGCCGCGTCGGAAAGGGTTACACTCGTATCCGTCATGTTTCCTCCTGCCGGGGTCAAGATCCGGAGAGAATTGATACCGGCCGATAAACGTCAAACGGCTGATATCAAAAGAATTTATCACATGCGTTGCTAAAACGCACTCTTCGGCGAAGCTTTTAAGAAAGCGCCTCTTTGCCGTTTGTACCGGCTATAGGTATGAAGAGCGGAATGCGGCGTCAATGGGCGAGGTGCTGCGCGATGTTGAATGACGGTGAAAAATGAAGATCGACAGGCAGGCATTGGGTTTCGGAAATGGGGAGCGGGCGACCTATGCGTCAGACCCCTGGACGACGCGCGGAAGGCTTTACGCCGAAAGTTCCAGCCCGACTCGCTCCGAATTCCAGCGTGACCGCGACCGCATCGTCCATACGACGGCCTTTCGCCGTCTGAAGCATAAGACGCAGGTTTTCATCGCGCAGGACGGCGATCATTACCGCACGCGTCTCACGCATACGATCGAAGTTGCCCAGATCGCCCGCGCGCTGGCGCGGGCCCTGAAGCTCGACGAGGATCTGGCCGAGGGCGTTGCGCTCGTCCACGACTTCGGCCACACACCGTTCGGCCACACTGGCGAGGACGCGCTGCACGACGTTCTCTTGCCCTATGGCGGTTTCGACCATAATGCCCAGTCGCTTCGCATCGTCACCAAGCTGGAGCGACGCTATGCCGAATTCGACGGCATCAACCTGACCTGGGAGAGCCTGGAAGGCCTCGTGAAGCACAATGGGCCGCTGCTGACGAAGGACGGGCAGGGCAAGCGCGGACCGGTGCCACAGCCGATCCTCGATTACTGCGAAATCCACGACCTTGAGCTTGCGACTTTCGCCAGCCTCGAAGCACAGGTGGCGGCGATCGCCGACGACATAGCCTATAACACGCATGACATCGACGATGGTCTGCGTTCGGGCTACCTGACGTTCGAGATGCTGGAGGAAATTCCGTTCCTTGCTGGATTGATGGCCGAGGTCCGGGGGCTTTACCCTCATCTTGAGAAGAGCCGGTTCACGCATGAGATCATGCGCCGGCAGGTCACGCGTATGGTCGAGGACGTCATTGCCGTTGCCCAGGAGCGCCTGTCCGAGGTGAAGCCAAAAAGCGTCAAGGATATACGCGAGGCGGGCAGGGTGATCGCGACCTTCTCGAAGGAGATGTCGGAGACCGACAGGCAGATCAAGCAGATGCTCTTCGAGCGAATCTACCGCCATCCCGATATCATGCGGATCCGGGCAGGTGCTGCGCAGATCGTCACCGATCTCTTCGCCGCCTACATGGCCAATCCCAAGGAGATGCAGAGCCACTACTGGGTCGACCATATCGCAGGTCTTGCCGATGCGCCGAAGGCCCGCCATGTCGGCGATTATCTGGCGGGCATGACGGACACCTATGCGATCAGCGCCCACAGGCGATTGTTTGACCACACTCCGGATTTGCGATAGGCAGCGGTCGCCGCGGCAGGAGTTGCGGCAGAGCCTATGCATGGAAGAGTGCGATGAACCTTTTTACCGACTTCGAAGCCAGGATTAAGAACGCCCTTGAACAGATTGATATCGTCAAGGAAAAGCGATCCGAGCTCGATTTCGGCCGCATCGCCGTTGAGCCGCCGCGCGACGCAAGCCACGGCGATGTCGCGACCAATGCCGCGATGGTGCTTGCAAAGCCGCTAGGCACCAATCCGCGCGCGCTCGCCGAAATCATCATCGCCAAGTTGAAGGAAGATGCCGACGTCGCCGACGTCTCAGCCGCCGGCCCCGGCTTCATTAACATCAGGCTGTCCGTCGGTTACTGGCAGCGCTTGCTTACCGCGATCATCGAGGCGGGAACCGATTACGGCCGCTCGACGCTTGGCGCGGGCAAGAAGATCAATGTCGAATATGTCTCGGCAAACCCGACGGGTCCGATGCATGTCGGCCATTGCCGCGGCGCCGTCGTCGGAGACGCGCTTGCGAACCTTCTCGCCTTCGCAGGCTACGCCGTCGAGAAGGAATACTACATCAACGATGCCGGCTCGCAGATCGACGTGCTGGCGCGCTCGGTCTTCCTGCGCTATCGCGAAGCGCTCGGCGAAAGCATCGGCGATATTCCGCCCGGCTTTTATCCGGGCGATTACCTGATCCCGGTCGGCCAGTCGCTTGCCATCGACTACGGCGTGCGGCTGCACAACATGCCGGAAGAGCAGTGGATGCCGATCGTCAAGGATCGCGCGATCGACGCGATGATGGTGATGATCCGCGAGGATCTCGCAGCCCTCAATGTGCATCACGACATCTTCTTTTCCGAGCGGATGCTGCATGGGGCCGGGGGTGCGGCCATCCGCACGGCGATCAACGACCTGACTTTCAAGGGCTATGTTTACAAGGGGGCGCTGCCGCCGCCGAAGGGTCAGGTGCCGGAAGACTGGGAAGACCGCGAGCAGACGCTCTTCCGCTCGACCGAAGTCGGCGACGACATGGACCGCCCGCTGATCAAGTCGGACGGCTCCTATACCTATTTCGCCGCGGACGTCGCCTATTTCAAGAACAAGTTCGATCGCGGCTTCGACGAAATGATCTATGTGCTGGGCGCCGACCACGGCGGTTACGTGAAGCGCCTGGAGGCCGTTGCGCGCGCCGTTTCCGAAGGCAAGTCGGAGCTTACCGTGCTGCTTTGCCAGCTCGTCAAGCTCTACCGCAACGGCGAGCCGGTGAAGATGTCGAAGCGCTCCGGCGACTTCGTGACGCTGCGCGAGGTCGTCGAAGAAGTCGGCCGCGATTCTGTACGCTTCATGATGCTCTACCGCAAGAATTCCGAGCCGCTCGACTTCGATTTCGCAAAAGTAACGGAGCACTCGAAAGACAATCCGGTCTTTTACGTGCAGTATGCGCATGCCCGTTGCATGTCGGTTTTCCGCCAGGCGAAGGAGGCGTTTCCCGATCTCGACCTGTCGCCCGCAGACCTTGCCGAAGCGGTCGTCGGCATCTCGGATCCCACGGAATTGCAGCTGGTTGCGAAAGCTGCGGAATTCCCACGTATCATCGAATCTGCGGCCCAGTCCCACGAGCCTCATCGCATCGCGTTTTACCTCTATGATCTCGCGAGTTTCTTCCATGCGCACTGGAATAAAGGTAAAGATCAAACGGAATTACGATTTGTTAACGATAAGAACCGAGAATCGAGTATTGCCAGACTTGGGCTGGTGTATGCTGTCGCTTCGGTTTTGAAGGCAGGACTTGCCGTTACAGGCACTGCCGCTCCGGATGAAATGCGATAACGTCACCATTTCCCCACATTGCGCTGGCATTTGACCGCGTGGGTTTACGGGTGGGATGAGTATGGCTGACAAACAACTGGCGTATGATACGCGAAAGAAGACGGAGCTTTTCGATGAAGGCGATCCGCTGGCTGAGCTTGCGCGTATCGTCGGCTTCGAGCCGCGCGTAGCCGCTAATACGGTTCCGGATGTGCCCCGGCAGGAGCCGGCATTCAATCTCGAGGACGAGCTTCTTCGCGAATTCGAGCGTTTCGACGCTCCCCGTCCACTTGCGGCCCTCGATCGTCCGGCCGAACCTGCCACCGCGGAATATGACTATCCCGCCGCCGACGCCATTGTCGAACCCGAGCCTGTCGATCCGCCAGTCGCCGCATCGCTCGCCTCGGAGGGGGTCGAGGTTCTTTCCGCCGCCGATTGGGCCGCGCCCCAGGGGTCCGAACCCGTTTTTGGTGGTGCCCGCGATCTGATCGAGGAGCTTGAGCTTTCGATCGGCGGCCCCACCGTTCAAATTCCGCAGGCAACCCCTGCCAAGGCGCCGCAGTGGTCGGCCGCCAGCATCAAGCTGCCCCTCGCAAACTTCCATGCAGCTCGCCGTGACGAGCCGGTTGAAGCGCCCGTCGAAGCGGTTGCGCCTATCGAAGCGGTCGCTGCTCCCGAGCCGCAGCCCGAGCCTGTTGCGCAGGTTCAGCCCATTGTCCAGCCCGAACCTGTCGCGGAGCCGGTCGCCTTTGACCCTGCCGAGGAATTTGAAGCGGCAGCTCCGCAGGGCTTCCCCGCCGAACTCGATCGCCATGACGACATGGTCGTGGAAGAAGCGCCAGTGCAGGAAATGCTCGCGCCGGTCGAGACGCCAGTTGCGATGGAGCCCTCCGTTGAGGCTGAACCCTTCGATCTGGTTGCTGCCGCAACGGAAGGCGTCGTACAGGCGGATGCCGCGCTGACTGAAGCGCCTCCCGAAGATCAGCCGATCGCCTTTGATTTCGATGACTTGTTGGCGGACGTCTCCCGTTATCCGGTTCCTCAGCGGGCGGCATCTGCGCCTGTGGAGCCGAAGGCGGCACCTTTCGAACAGTGGGAGCCACTGGTCCTCGCACCCGCTGTTGCTGCGTCTGTCGCCGCTCCAGTAGCTGATGCTCCTGCCGCTGCTGCTGAAGTTCCCGATGTGGCTGCACCTGCTAGGCAGGACGCTGATAGCGAAGATCCGTTTGCCGGCCACGATTTCGAACTCGATCTCGAAGGCATCGAACTCGAACTCGCCGATCTTGATTTTGCCGAGCCTGCAAAAGCGCAGGAGCTTGCCCCTGTCGTTGCGATGGAGCCTTCTGCCGTGGCTGCCGCCCGGCCGGTTGGGCATGCTGCCGCCGTTTCAGTTTACGAAGCGCCGCATCCCGTAGCTGTGGAGAGCAAAGCGGCCGCAGTCGATGCCGAGGAAGAGCTGCCCTTCGATGCCTCGATGATTACCGAGGCCGACCATCATCCAGAGACCGTCGAAGAGATGCATGTGCCCTCGCTGCCGCCCGTCGAGCAGCCGACGCCGGTTGCGCCGGTGAACGACTTCGATTTCGACGTCGACGCGGAAATCGCGAGCCTTTTTGAGACGTCGACCCAAAAAGCGCCGGCTGCGGCTGCACCTGCCTGGGCTCCTGCAGCCGCGCCCGCTTGGGCTCCTGCAGCAGCGGCAGCGGTTGTTGCGGCAGCGCCGGCGGCCGTTCGGCCGCAGGCGGCCAGTGGTTCTGACGAATTCGAGCGTGCGCTTGAGGAGGATTTCCGCCGCAGTGTTCGCGAACCCGTTCGCCGGGCCGATGCGCCTACCGAGGTCCGTATCCAATCCGCGGCTGAGGCCGAGGACATGGGCCGTGCCCGTTCCATGAAGCGGCTGCTTGCGGCTGCGGCTCTGATCGTTGTCTTCGCCGGTGGCGCCTATGGCGTCTATTCGGTTGTGACCGACGGCGGCCTCGGCATCGCCGGCGGAGAACCGCGGGTGATCGTGGCAGACAAGGAGCCGGTCAAGGTCGTTCCGGAAAATCCGGGCGGCAAGACCGTGCCGAATCAGGACAAGGCGGTCTATGACCGCGTTGCCGGTGCCACAGAGGCGCCGAAGCAGAAGGCGCTCGTTTCATCCGATGAAGCGCCGGTCGATGTCGTTCAGCGCACGCTGACGCCCGAAGTTCTGCCGGAAGACAACGACGGACCCATCATCGACAATCCGGCAAGCACGCCGGTCGGTGACACGCAGGATCCGCGTCTGCTGCCGAGCGAGGATACGGCGGAGAACGGTGCTGCGGCCGATGATGGCCCGGATGGCGATCGTCCTCCGGCCGTTGCGCCGCGCAAGGTCCGCACGATGGTCGTCAAGCCGGACGGAACGCTGGTCGCCCGCGAAGAGCCTGCCGCACCGGTTGAAGAGCCCGCCGTTCAGCCGCCTGCGGCTGCGACGGCCTCTAGCGGTTCCGCCGCAAGCTTCCCGGCGAGCAGGGAGGTTGCCTCCGCCGATATCCGCGCGACGCCCGTTGAAACGACGACGGTCGCGCCGCTGCCCGCCGCGCAGCAGCCATCCACGTCTAGCCTGGACACGTCTCCCTTGGAAAAGGTTGCCGCTGCAAACCCGGAAAATGCGAAAATCGATCAACCGGTCCGCCCGATCCAGACGCCGCCGGTAGCTGAAAAGCCGGCCGATACGGCGCCGGTACCGACGGCCCGTCCTGCCGAGCAGCCGGTGAATGTCGTCAGCACGGTGACCGAGAAAGGCAACGTCCGCCCGGCGGAACAGCAGCCGAAGCCGGCTGAAGTCGCATCGGTCGAGCCTGCCGCCGCCAAGCCGCAGCCGGCTGCACCGGCTGGCGGGTACGGCATGCAGATCGCGTCGCTGCCATCCGAAGCGGAGGCGAACAAATCCTATGCGAACCTGTCGAAGAAGTTTGCAAGCGTTCTCGGCGGCCGCAGCTTTGAAATCCGCAAGGCCGAGATCGCCGGCAAAGGCACGTTCTACCGCGTCCGTATCCCGGCGGGCTCCAAGGACGAGGCCGCAGCCCTTTGCGAGCAATATCGCTCAGCCGGCGGAAGCTGCCTGATTTCGAAGTAAGCGGTTGACCGTTCGATCCAGAGCGGCGGGCACGTCCCGCCGTTTTTTATGCGCTGCTTTCCTGTGAATGGCGCTTGACCTTACTCGCAATTCCCCGGCAGGCCTCTATGATTCGGATATGACCGAATCAAAAGCGATGATCCTGGGCTGTAGCGGCCTGTCACTCACCTCGGAAGAAACGGCCTTCTACAAGGCTGAACGACCTTGGGGCTTCATCCTCTTCGGGCGTAATATCTCCGAGCGGCAGCAGATTGCCGACCTGGTTGCCGAAATGCGTGAAAGCGTCGGCTGGCACGCGCCGGTTCTGATCGATCAGGAAGGGGGCCGTGTGCAGCGCATCCGCCCGCCGATCCTGCCGCATTATCCCTCCGGGCAGACGCTCGGGGATATCTACCGGCGAGACCGGGAGCAGGGGCTGCGCGCCGCCTGGCTGATGTCGCGGCTGCACGCGTTCGATCTTTTGAAGTTCGGAATCAATGTCGACTGCCTGCCTGTTCTCGACGTCCCGGTGGAGGGCAGCAGCAGCGTCATCGGCAACCGCGCCTATGGCGGCGATCCGAAAACGGTTGCCGATATGGGACGCGCGGCGGCGGAGGGGCTGAAGGCGGGCGGGGTACTGCCGGTGATGAAGCATATGCCGGGCCACGGCCGCGGCCGTGCCGATTCCCACCACGAACTGCCGGTCGTCACCGCCTCGCGCGATGAACTGGAAGCGCACGACTTCCCACCCTTCATCGCCATGAAGGACGAGCTTGCGGCCATGACCTGTCATGTCGTCTTTACTGCGATCGATCCGGACAATCCGGCGACGACCTCGCGCAACGTGATCGACGGCGTGATCCGCGAGCGCATCGGCTTCGGGGGGCTGTTGCTTTCCGACGATACGTCGATGAACGCATTGGCCGGGACAATCGGTGAGCGTGCTGCGAATATCATTGCAGGCGGATGCGATATCGTGCTGCATTGCAACGGGGATATGGACGAGATGCAGCAGGTCGTGGCAAATACGCCGGTATTGGCGGGCGCCTCGCTGGAGCGCGCGAATGCCGTGCTGGCGGGCTTCCCCGAAGCTGATCAGGCAGACGAGGCGGCGATCCGCGCCGAATTCGACGGCATGTTCGCAGCCGTCTGAGCGATGGAAGAGAGGCAGCGGTGAACACGGTCAAGGGCACAGAGCGGACACAGGCGGCAACGCCGATGGAGAAGCTTTGGCAGGACAACGGCGCCGAACGCGCCAGCCATGAGCCGGCGCTGGTGATCGACGTCGCCGGCTTCGAAGGTCCGCTCGACCTCCTCCTTTACCTCGCCCGCAATCAGAAGGTCGATCTTTCGCGCATCTCTGTGCTGGCGCTTGCCGAGCAGTATCTCCAGTTCATCGAAACTGCCCGCCGAATCCGCATCGAGCTTGCCGCTGACTATCTCGTGATGGCGGCGTGGCTCGCCTATCTCAAGTCCCGGCTGCTGATCCCGCAGCAGGTTAAGGACGATGGTCCCACCGGCGAGGAGATGGCCGCAACGCTTGCCTTCCGCCTGAAGCGCCTCGAAGCGATGCGGGAGGCTGCAAGCGGGCTCGTCAACCGCAATCGTCTCGGCCGCGATATCTTTGCCCGCGGCGCGCCGGAGCATATTCCAGACAGACAAAAATCCGCTTACGAGGCAAGCCTTTACGACCTTTTGACCGCCTACGCGTCGCTGCGCCAGCGCCAGGCCGTGACCCAGGTCACGATTGCGCGCCGCACCGTCTGGTCCCTGACCGATGCCCGCGACCTGCTGACGCGCATGATTGGGGAGGTCAGCGGCTGGACGGCGCTGGAACATTATCTGCTACGGTATATGGCATCGCCGGACGAGCGCGTCACGGCAATCGCCAGTGCCTTTGCCGCCTCGCTTGAACTCGTGCGCGAGGGCAAGCTGGAGATCCGCCAGGACGCTGCCTTCGAGCCGCTCTATCTGCGCCGGGGACCGAAACATGCGACCCTGCAGGTCGTCGAGCAGGAGGGGTCCGCTTGATGGATTCCAGAGACTATATTGGCCGCGACGAAGGCGAGGGCGCTTCCCGGCAAAATTTCCAGGCGGAAATGGAGGCCGAGCGCATCGCGGAGGCTCTGGTCTTCGCCTCCGCGCAACCGGTTTCCGAAGCTTTCATCGCCGATCGTCTGCCGGGGAATTTCAACGTCCGCGCCGTCATGCTCCGGATCAAGGAGCAATATGCGCCGCGCGGCGTCAACCTCGTCCAGGTCGATGACGCCTGGGCATTCCGCACCGCAGCCGATCTCTCCTTCGTCATCCGCCGCGACGAGAACGAGGTCAAGAAGCTATCGCGCGCGGCCCTCGAGGTGCTGGCGATCATCGCCTATCACCAGCCGGTGACCCGTGCCGAAATCGAAGATATCCGCGGCGTGCAGACCTCACGCGGCACGCTGGACGTGCTGATGGAAGCAGGCTGGGTGCGTTTCCGCGGCCGCCGCCGCACGCCCGGCCGGCCCGTGACGCTCGGCACGACCCGCGATTTCCTCGATCATTTCGGCCTCGAGGAACTTCGCGACCTGCCCGGAATCGAGGAGCTGAAGGGTGCCGGCCTTCTTTCCGGCCGCATCCCTGCAAATTTCAATATCCCATCGCCCTTGATGAGCGACGAACTGACCGAGGACGAGGATCCGATCACGCAGATGGACCTTGAGGAATTGGGCCTTCTCGCCCCGCGCGGCGCCTCCGAAGATTAGTGTGATCCGGTCTTTGTTTTGACACCGACGGCGAAAACAATAGAGATCACTATAATTCGATACCCGGACGGCTTGTCATTATGGGCGAACCCGTGACATTAAGCGTCAATCCGAGGGGAGTTTTGATGTTGGAAACGATGTCGGAAGCTCTTACATCGAAGGAAGATCGCAACAGGGAGTATGCGTAAATGGGTTCTTTTAGTATGTGGCACTGGTTGATCGTTCTGGTCATCGTGCTGTTGCTGTTCGGCCGCGGTAAGATTCCGGAGCTTATGAGCGACGTTGCCAAGGGCATCAAGAGCTTCAAGAAAGGCATCAACGAAGACGAAACGCCGGACACAGCAAAGACCGTCGATCACAAGGCCGACGAAACGAAGTAACACGCCCGGGAACGGGCGGCTTTTGCCCCGCTTCCCCCAGGAGCCTTGAATGTTCGATATTGGCTGGACCGAGCTGCTTGTCATCGCGGTCGTGTTGATCGTCGTTGTCGGTCCGAAGGATCTGCCGCCGATGCTGCGCGCTTTCGGCAAGATGACGCAGCGTGCCCGGAAGGTCGCGGGCGAATTCCGCGCCCAGTTCGACGAGGCGCTGCGCGAAGCGGACCTTGACGATGTACGCCAGACGATCAGCGATGCGCAGCGCCTTAATCCGGCAAACAGCCTGCGCGAGGCGATGAACCCGCTTCGCCAGATGGGCAACGACATCAAGGCTGACCTGCAGAAGGCAACGGCAGTCGAAAACAAGACCGAAGCGCCGCCGGTCAGCGCGCCGGAGCCGTCGATGAGCCTGCCGGAAACGCCGCCTGTCGTCGCGCCGGCGCCGGAACCCACTGTTGTCGAAAAGCCGAAGGCCGCGCGCAAGCCCCGCGCTGCCGCCGGGAAGGCGCCGCCTGCGGCTGCAATTGCCGCCGCTCCCGCTGCAAAGCCGAAGCGCGCGGCTGCTGCAAAGACCGTCGCGGCCGCAGCAACAAAGGCTGGGCCGGCCAAACCTGCTCCGGCAGAGAAGACTGCGGCCGCTTCGAAGAAGACGGCGACCAAGAAGAAGGACGAGGCATGAGCGGTGACATTGAAGACAAGCCGCAGCCGTTGATCGAGCACCTGATGGAGCTGCGCACGCGGCTGATCTGGGCAATCGGCGCGTTCTTTGTCGCCTTCATCGCCTGCTTCATCTTCGCCAAACATCTCTTCAACGCCTTGGTCTACCCTTACAAATGGGCAGTCATCTGGGCCGGTCTCGATGTGACGAAGGCGCAGCTCATCTATACCGCGCCGCAGGAATTCTTCTTCACTCAGGTAAAGGTCGCGATGTTCGGCGGCCTTGTGATCGCCTTCCCGATCATTGCCGCGCAGGTCTACAAGTTCGTCGCCCCCGGCCTCTACAAGAACGAGCGTGCGGCCTTCCTGCCGTTCCTGATCGCTTCGCCGGTCCTGTTTCTGCTGGGTGCATCGCTTGTTTATTTCTTCTTCACGCCGATGGTCATGTGGTTCTTCCTGACTATGCAGCAGGCGCCGGGAGAGGGCGATGTCGCAATCTCGCTGCTGCCGAAGGTCTCGGAATATCTGAGCCTCATCATGACGCTCGTCTTCTCCTTCGGCCTCGTCTTCCAGCTTCCGGTCGTCACGACGCTGCTTGCCCGCGTCGGCCTGCTCACCTCGCAGTGGCTCGCCGAGAAGCGCAAGTTTGCGATCGTGCTCGCTTTCGTCGTGGCCGCCGTGCTGACGCCGCCCGATCCGCTGTCCCAGATCGGCCTTGCACTGCCGACGATCCTTCTCTACGAGATTGCCATCTACGCTGCGCGACTCGTGGAGCGCCAGCGTTCCCGGCAGGCGGTCGAAGAGGCGGACGGGTCTGCGGACGTTGCCAAGACGGACAGCGTCTGAACGGTGCTCCGAAATTCTCTCCTGAACGCATGCAGAATATCCGGTCGAGGCCCGGTCAGGCTTTGGCCGGGTCATGTCCTTCGTAACGACCCGGAACGACAATGCTCGATATCAAATGGATCCGTGAGAATCCCGAGGCGCTCGATGAAGCACTTGCCAAGCGCGGTGCGGAGCCCCTGGCCCAAAGCCTCATAGCTCTCGACGAGAAGCGCCGCTCCGCCGTGCAGAAGGTGCAGGACCTGCAATCCCGCCGCAACGCCGCCTCCAAGGAGATCGGCGCGGCGATGGCGCAGAAGAACGGCGAGCTTGCCGAAAAGCTGAAGGCCGAGGTCGCCGAAATGAAGGTTTCGCTGCCGGCCGCCGAAGAGGACGACCGCCAGCTGACGGCCGAGCTCAACGACGCCCTGGCGCGTATTCCCAACATTCCGCTCGATGACGTCCCAGTCGGCGAGGACGAGCACGACAACGTCATCGCTCGCACCATCGGCGAAAAGCCGCGCTGGAACCACACGCCGAAGGAACACTTCGAAATCGGCGAGGCGCTTGGCTACATGGATTTCGAGCGCGCCGCCAAGCTTTCCGGTTCACGCTTCACGGTGCTGACCGGCGCGCTGGCCCGCCTCGAACGGGCGCTCGGCCAGTTCATGATCGACCTCCATACGAGCGAGCACGGCTATACCGAAGTCAGTTCGCCGCTGATGGTGCGTGACGAGGCGGTGTTCGGCACGGCACAACTGCCGAAATTCGCGGAAGACCTCTTCAGGACGACGGACGGCCGTTGGCTGATCCCGACGGCTGAAGTAACGCTAACCAATCTTGTCTCGGGTGAGATTCTCGAGCAGGAAAAGCTACCGCTCCGTTTCACCGCGCTGACCCCGTCCTTCCGCTCGGAAGCCGGTTCGGCTGGGCGCGATACGCGCGGCATGCTGCGCCAGCACCAGTTCTGGAAATGCGAACTCGTGTCGATCACCGATGCCGAGAGCTCGTTCGCCGAGCACGAACGCATGACAGCCTGCGCCGAGGAAGTTCTCAAGCGCCTCGGCCTGCATTTCCGCACGATGACGCTCTGCACCGGCGACATGGGCTTCGGTTCGCGCAAGACCTACGATATCGAAGTTTGGCTGCCGGGACAGAACGCCTACCGCGAAATCTCGTCCTGTTCGGTCTGCGGCGATTTCCAGGCGCGGCGCATGAATGCGCGCTATCGCGGCAAGGACGATAGGAGCACGAAGTTCGTTCACACGCTGAACGGCTCCGGCACTGCTGTCGGCCGCTGCCTGATCGCAGTTCTCGAAAACTACCTGAATGAGGATGGGTCGGTCACTATCCCCGACGCGCTGCTGCCCTATATGGGCGGATTGACGAAGATCGAACGGGCGGCCTGAGGCGATGCGCATTCTGCTCACCAATGACGACGGCATCCACGCCGAAGGTCTCGCGGCACTTGAGCGGATTGCGCGTACCCTTTCCGACGACGTCTGGATCGTCGCGCCGGAAACGGATCAGAGCGGCCTGGCGCATTCGCTGAGCCTTTCCGAGCCGCTTCGCCTGCGTCAGGTGGCCGACAAGCATTTCGCGCTGCGCGGTACGCCGACCGATTGCGTCATCATGGGCATCAAGCAGGTGATGGACATCAAGCCTGACCTCGTGCTTTCTGGCGTCAATTCCGGCTCGAACGTCGCCGACGACGTCACCTATTCCGGCACCATCGCCGGCGCCATCGAAGGCACGATGCAGGGCGTGCGTTCCTTCGCGCTGAGCCAGGCCTACACTTATTCAGACGGCGCGCGCATCGTGCCGTGGGAAGTCGCCGAGGTTCACGCGCCGGCGCTGCTTGACAGGCTGATGAAGGTTGACTTGCCTGAAGGCACCTTCCTCAACCTCAATTTCCCGAACTGCCGTCCGGATGAGGTGCAGGGCGCCGAAGTCACCGCCCAGGGCAAGCTTGCCTTCAACCTGCAGGTCGACGCGCGCTCCGACGGCCGCGGCTTGCCCTATTACTGGCTGAAGTTCGGCGAGCGTGCCGGCGCCTTCACCGAGGGCACGGATATTCACGCGCTGAAGCATAATAAGATTTCGGTAACACCTTTGAAACTGGATCTGACCGATTATTCCGTGAAGGACCGCGTGGTGCGGGCGCTTTCTGGTACGGAGTAGGACATTTTGACGGCACGGCTGGTCGAGAAGGAAGGTTTTGCAGCACTTGTCCTGAGGCTGCGGGCGGAGGGGATATCGGACATCGACCTCCTGACCGCCGTCGAGCAGACGCCGCGCGCGCTCTTCGTGCCGCCGCAATTTGCCGACGATGCCTATTCCACCCGGACGATCCCGATCGAGTGCGGCTCGTTCCTGGAGGGCGTCGATCTCGCTGTCCGTATCCTTTATCTTTTGAAGGTGAAGCCCGGCCAGCGTGTGCTGGAAGTGGGTACCGGCAGTGGTTTCACCGCAGCTGTCATCGGCCGCATTGCCGAGCGCGTTTTGACGATCGACCGCTACAAGACGCTGACGGCCAACGCGCAGCGCCGCATGGATCAGCTCGGCCTTCGCAGCGTCATCGTCCGCCAGGCCGACGGCAGCAATGGCCTGCAGGGCGAGGGGACTTTCGACCGCATCCTTGTTACAGCCGCTTTCAATTCCATGCCGCGCTTTTATGCGGACCAGCTCGTCTCCGGCGGTTCGATGATCGCACCGCTGATGATGTCCGAGGACCAGTGCCGCATGGTGCGGCTGACGAAGACCGGCAGCCGTTTCGAGCGCGAAGAGCTTTTCGACGTGCCCTATCTGTCGATCGTGCCGAGACTGGCTTCCCAGCTCTGACGGGCATTCCCTCGCCATTTTCCGGGTGTCGGGCGTCTGCGATTTCTCACCCGCAAAACTATGGTTATCAATTCCTCAAAAAAATCGCACTGATTCCAGCGCTTTAACCGGGTGGTAACACTAACGCGCTTTAATATGCCCACGAATGGTTGAGTTATGAGTGGGTCGAGTCATGCGTTTTAGCGTTTCGCCAAAGTTCGGAAAGCCGGCCGGCAATATCTTGTTTGTTGCCTTGTTGGCAAGCGCCGCTACGGGCTGCAGTTCGGATGTGACCCGCTTCGGCGGCCTCTTTGCCGGGTCGGGTCAAGATCAGATGACGACCGGTTCTGTACCGAGGCGGAACATGAGTGGCTCACAGGGCGATCCTGTCCCGAGCGCCGATCTTCAGTCCGGAATGGCGCAACCCTCATACAATGCCAGCAATAATGCATTGAATCAGCCTTATCCGGCGACAACCGCAACGACCCGCTCCAGCGCGCGCCTTGCCTCCGCTCCGGTTTCCGTCCAGCGCACCGAACTTGCGGCGCCGGCGGGCGCATCCTCGATGCCGTCGCGTGAAAAGCAGGTCGCGATGGCGCAGGCGTTCCCCGCGTCGTCCTCGGGATCGCAGGCTCCGCGCCAGATGCAGGCCGCTCCGAAGCTGGCTGCACCCGATCAGATGACAACAGGCACGACGCCGAAGGTTTCTGGCTGGTCCGCCGCTAATGCGCCTTCCGTCCTGGTTCGTCCGGGCGAAAATCTGACGACCCTCGCCAACCGCTACGGCGTTCCCGAAAAGGAAATCCTTCGCGTCAACAACATGAAGTCGGCCGCTGCCATCAAGCCGGGCGAAACGATCCTCATCCCGACCTTCAACGGCGGCAGGAATGCGGCCAAGGCTTCGGCGCAGGCCGCCGACATTTCCAAGAGTGGCAAGCTTCCGCAGCCGTCGAAGACGCCGGACCAGAACCTCGCGGTACTGCCGGCTGCGAACGCTGCTCGCGACAAGTCGCAGGCAAGCACAGATGCTGCCGCGGGCAAGATTGCGGCCGGTGCCGGAAAGGATCCGAAAGCAGGCGGCGGCACTTACACGGTCAAGCCGGGCGATTCTCTCGCCAAGATTGCCAGGGCGACTGGCACGAAAATCGACGACATCAAGGCTGCGAATAATCTCTCGGCAACCTCGATCCGCATCGGCCAGACGCTGACGATCCCGAACGGCTCCGCTTCCGCCGATCAGACGAAGACTGCGTCCATTCCGGCCAAGGCCGAACCGAAGCCTGCGTCCCCTGCCGCAGTTGAAACGGCCTCCGCTCAGCCGGCCTCCTACCAGCCGCCGGTTGCAACGCAGACCGTCGATGAAGTCCAGAAGAAGTCCGACGTCGCCTCAGCCGCCCCGGAATCGACCGGCATCGGCAAATATCGTTGGCCGGTCCGCGGGGCCGTCATCGCGGCCTATGGCGCAAACGTCAACGGCAGCCGCAACGATGGTATCGACATCTCGGTGCCGCAGGGCACGCCGATCAAGGCCGCCGAAAACGGTGTGGTCATCTATGCGGGCAACGGCCTGAAGGAACTCGGCAACACCGTTCTCATCCGCCACGACGACGGCACCGTGACCGTCTACGGCAATGCCGACACGCTGAGCGTCGCCCGCGGCCAGAAGATCCAGCGCGGACAAACCGTCGCCGTCTCCGGCATGAGCGGCAGCGTCAAGCAGCCGCAGGTCCACTTCGAAGTCCGCAAGGACGCCTCGCCGGTCAATCCGATCACCTTCCTCGAATAGGTAAAGCGTCTCGGGGAAGTGCAAAAGCCCGGCCGACCGCCGGGCTTTTGTCGTTTTGCACTGGATATAGCCTGTTTAGCTGCGGGCGAGAGCGATCCGCATGCGCCCTGCAAGATCCTGGATATACTGCCATGCGACGCGGCCGGAGCGCGCACCGCGCGTGGTCGCCCATTCCAGCGCTTCAGCATGCATCTTCTCGCGGTCGAGTGTCAGCTTGAAATGCTCGGCATAGCCGTCGATCATTGTGAGGTAGTCTTCCTGGCTACATTTGTGGAAGCCGAGCCAGAGACCGAAACGGTCGGAAAGCGATACCTTCTCTTCGACGGCCTCGGATGGATTGATGGCGGTCGACTGCTCGTTCTCCATCATGTGGCGCGGCAGCAAGTGGCGGCGGTTGGAGGTGGCGTAGAAAAGCACGTTGTCCGGCCGGCCTTCGATGCCGCCGTCGAGCGCTGCCTTCAGTGACTTGTAGGCGGTATCGTCATGGTCGAAGGAAAGGTCGTCGCAGAAAACGATGACGCGATGCGGCGCTTCCTTCAGGATATCGAGCAGCGTCGGCAGGCTCGCAATGTCTTCGCGATGCACCTCGACGAGCTTCAGCGAAACGCCGCTTTCCTGGCGAACGTCTTCATGGACCGCCTTGACCAACGACGACTTGCCCATGCCGCGCGCACCCCAGAGCAGCACGTTGTTGGCAGCAAACCCGTCGGCAAAACGCACCGTATTCTCGTGCAGGATGTCGCGCACATGGTCGACGCCACGGATGAGTTTCAAGGCCACACGGTTCGGCCGTGCGACGGGCTGCAGGTGCGTGCGGGCGGGCGACCAAACGAAACAGTCGGCAGCATTCCAGTCGTTGGGGCCGGGTGCCGGACCCGCCAACCGCTCGACCGCGTCGGCAAGCCGCCGCAGCTCCTGCAAAATGACGCTGTTCAATTCTTCGGCCATCGCATGTCCTCCTGAATTTCCTGCCGTGGCGTCCGCGCCAAAATTTTCGATGCGGAGTAGCATGGCCTTTCCAAAGCGGAAAGGTTATGAGACAGGGGAATCGGTACGCCCGCAGGCTGTTTTTGTTGCATTCATCCTTGCCGCAACTATAGTCCGGCCACCCGAAAAAGAGAGGCGGATATACGCCGCCCGTAGTTGAGGAGCCTATCAATGTTCATCACCCCGGCATTTGCCCAGGCCGCACCGGATGCCGCTGCGTCGCCATTCGGCTCCGGCTTCGAAATGATCATCCTGTTCGTGCCACTGATGGTCGTCTGGTACTTCCTGCTGATCCGTCCGCAGCGCGCCCAGGCCAAGAAGCGTGCAGAAACGCTGAGCGCGATCCGCCGCGGTGACCAGGTGGTCACGGCCGGCGGCCTCGTCGGCAAGGTGACCAAGGTCGTCGACGACAAGGAATTGGAAGTCGAAATCGCTGAAGGCGTGCGCGTCCGCGTGGTCCGTAGCGGTATCGCAGACGTTCGCGTGAAGGGCGAGCCCGTAAAAGCAGACGCCGCGTAATTCCGGCAGGCAGAGCAGCCGGATCAGAGGTGTCGAGACTGAAATGCTCCATTTTTCGAGTTGGAAAACAGTTCTGATCTGGCTCATTGTCTTTGTGGCGGCGCTCTGCGCCGCCCCAAATCTTTTCACGGACGCCTCGCTGCCAAGCTGGCTGCCGCACAAGCGGGTGGCCCTCGGCCTCGATCTTCAGGGCGGCTCGCATATCGTGCTGAAGGCGGAGCGCTCCGATATCGTTAGGGAGCGGCTCGAAAGCACGGTTGCGAGCGTGCGCGGCAGGCTGCGCGAAGCCGGAATTCGCTATACCGGGCTGGCCGGCACCGGGCAGACCATTCGGGTCCGCATCACCGATCCGAGTGAGGTCGATCGCGCCGTCACCATTCTGACCCCGGTAACGGCACCGGCCGCCGGCGCCCCGGATCCCGAAGTCACGCTCTCGAAAGGCAATGACGGCCAGCTGACGCTGCAGATCACCGGCAAAGCGATCGACCGCAGCCTGTCGGCGACTCTCACGCAATCCGTCGAGATCGTCGGCCGCCGCGCCGTCGAAGCGGGCGGGATCGATCCCGTCATCGAAACCCGCGGCGCTGATCGATTATCCGTCCAGGTGCCGGGTCTCGCCGACTCGCAGCGGTTCAAGGATCTCTTGAGCCAGGATGGCCGGCTCTCCTTCCACTTGATTGATAGCAGTGTGTCGCCGCAGGATGCGATGCGCGGCACGGTACCGTCGCGCTCGCGGATCGTCTATTCGCCGGACGATCCGCCGGACGTCTACCTTGTCGAGCGCGCTGAAGTGTTGTCGTCGGCTGATCTCGGCGATTTCCAGGTCAAGCCTGGCAACGACGAAGACAGCTCCATCCTGACCTTTCGCTTCAATCCCGAGAGTGCCAGGCGGTTTGGCGAGCTGACGCGAAAGAATGTGGGGCGGTCGTTCGCAGTCCTGTTGGACGATCAGGTCATTGCCACGTCTGATATCCGCGAACCGGTCACGGGCGATAGAGGACAGATAGCGCTTAACTATTCTCCGGAGGAGACTGAAGATCTTGCCGCGATACTGCGCTCCGGCGCGCTTCCCGTCACGCTGACGATCGTCGAGGAACGGACGATCGATCCCGGCCTCGGCGCCGGCTCGATCCGCTCCGGCCTCGTCGCAGGGGGCGTCGGCGCCGTTCTGGTGATCGGCCTGATGGTGGCGCTCTACGGCGTGCTCGGTGTGATTGCCGGCGCCGCGCTTGTCGTCAACATCATGATGATCCTTGCCGTTCTCAGCCTGTTCGGAGCGCCGCTGACCTTGCCGGGTGTTGCCGGCATCGTGCTGACGATCGGCATTGCGGTCGATGCCACCGTTCTGATCTACGAGCGCATGCGCGAAGAGGTAAAAGGCGGCATGCATCTCGATCAGGCGATCGGCGTGGGCTATTCGAGAGCCTTTATGACCGTCGTCGATGCCAATATCACGACCTTGATTGCCGCCGCGATCCTCTTCTATCTCGGAAGCGATGCCATCCGCGGCTTTGCGGTCACGCTTGCGATCGGCATTCTAACGACGGCTTTCACTGCTTTCGTCTTCACGCGCCCGCTGGTCGTTGCCTGGGTGCGCCACCGTCGCCTCAAGCATCTGCCGAAGAGCGTCCATACCGATCTCTTCGACGGCACGAACATCCGCTTCATGGGCATCCGCCGCTACAGCTTCACCGCGCTTGCGGCCCTTTCGCTCGTCTCTATGCTGGCGGTAACGGCGATCGGCATGAAACTCGGCATCGATTTCACCGGCGGCTCCGTCATCGAAGTGAGGTCGAAGCAGGGGCCGGCCGATCTCGATGACATCCGCGCGCGGCTGGGCGAACTCAATATCGGCGACGTCCAGACCAGGCGCCTCCGCGATGCCTCAAACGCCATCATCCGCATTGAAGCCCAAGGCGGCGGCGAAAATGCCGAACAGTCGGCAATCACGCTTGTGCGGAGCGAGCTTGCGGACCAGTATGATTTCCGACGCGTCGAAACTGTCGGCCCCGCGGTTTCCGGCGAGCTGACGAAGACGGCGACGCTCGGCATCCTTGCCTCGCTCGCCGCGATCCTCATCTACATCTGGTTCCGCTTCGAATGGCAGTTCGCCATCGGCGCCATCATCGCGACGTTGCACGACGTCATTCTGACGCTCGGTTTCTTCGTTGTCACCGGCATCGAGTTCAATTTGACGAGCGTCGCCGCATTGCTCGTGATCGTCGGCTATTCGCTGAACGATACGGTGGTCGTTTACGACCGCATGCGCGAAAACCTGAGGCGCTATGCGCGCATGCCGCTGCCAATCCTGATCGACGCCTCGATCAACCAGACGCTGTCGCGCACGATCCTGACCGCGGCCACGACACTTCTTGCGCTGCTCGCTCTCTATCTTTTCGGGGGCGAGGTCATCCGCTCCTTCGCGCTCGTCATGCTTTTCGGCGTTGCCGTCGGCACCTTCTCCTCCATCTATATAGCTGCACCGGTACTGATCCTCTTCCGCCTTCGCCCGAAGGCCTTCGACGACAACGAGGATGGCGCCACCGATGAAAAATCCGGAAAGGCCACAGTGTAAGCCATGGCGAAAGGAATTGAAATCCGGGAGGCCCATTTCCCCGGCCGCGCTCCGGTCGACACGTACGGCAATGGCGGCTTCCGCTTTGCCGATATGTCGCATCGCGGCTCCATCCTCTGCCTTCCATCCGGTATCTACGGCTGGGAGATGGATATGTCGAAGCCGCTCTCCGTCGATAATTTTCAGAGGGTGCTGGACGAGGCGGGCGATATCGAGGTTCTACTGGTCGGGACGGGCACCGAACTTCGCCGCCTGCCGTCGGAGCTGAAGCATGCACTGAAGGTCCGCGGCATCTCCTCTGATCCGATGAGCACGGGTGCTGCCGTCCGCACCTTCAACATCATGCTCGCGGAATCCCGCGCCGTTGCGGCCGCCCTGATTGCGGTCTGACGATGACGGAACAGCCGATGAGCAACCAGGAGATTTGCCTGGCGATGCTGCGCGACAGTGATCGCGACCGCTATCTCGCCTGCCTACTGTCCTCGGAGGACAAGCGCGGCGCGCTCGCCGCCCTTTACACCTTCAATGCCGAACTCGCCCGCATCCGCGATCTCGTGCACGAGCCGCTGCCCGGCGAGGTCCGCATGCAATACTGGCGCGATCTGTTGGAGGGCAGCGCCCACGGCTCGACCGAGGCTAATCCTGTTGCCGCATCCTTGCTGAGCGCGATCGAAGCCCACCGCCTGCCGCGTCAGACACTCGTCAACATGATCGATGCGCGCATCTTCGATCTCTACGACGATCCGATGGAAACCCGCACCTCGCTCGAAGGCTATGCCGGTGAAACGGCGTCCGCTCTGATCCAGCTGGCAAGCCTCGTCCTGTCGGCGGAGGAGGCGGCGAAATCTACCGAAGCCGCAGGCCATGCCGGCGTCGCGCAGGCCGTCGCCGGCGCGTTGCTTCTGATGCCGCTGCACCGCCACCGGGGCCAGCTCTATATTCCACTTGAAATTCTGAGCGCCACCGGCCTCGACCGCGAAAGCTTTCTGGCGGGCAAGGACAAGGCGCGCATTTCTGCCGCTATCGAGGCCTTCGCCGGCCTCGGCCGCGATCACCTGGCAAAGGCCCGTGCCGCGCCGCTCCCGCCGACCGTTTTCCCGGCCTTCCTGCCTGTGACGCTTGCTGAGCCGGTGCTCGTGAAGGCGCAGAAGGCCGGTGCCGCGCTTTTCGACCAATCGCTGCAACCGCCGCAATGGCGCCGCCAGCTCGGCATGATGTTGGCGCTGATGCGCAAGAAAATCTGAATCTGTTCAAATTCGCGCAAGGCTCGGGCACTATAAGTGGATAACAGCTATGCCTGAATCGGAGAAACGGCGTTGAGCTTTATCGTCTGGTCCGTCATCTTTGCCCTCGTGGTCCTCCTAGCCTTCGTCGCGACCCGCATGGCCGCCAGGAACAAAGACGAGGAAGGCTTTCGCGACACCGGTCTCGCGATCCTGGAGTTCAACCGCGCCTTCCCGCACGAGGCGATCCGCCAGCTTCAGGCGACGGCCGACGGCCGGGTGGTGTTCGTGCGTCTGCATGACAACAAGGCGGGCTTCATGCGCAACATGCACCGCCACTTCTCCTGCCATGTGCTGGAGCCGGGCAGGGTGCGCGTCGTCAGTTCGGAAACGGGCAAGGGTCTGGTCATCGATTTCCTCGATCACCCGCACCATAACGGTGTCTTCGAATTCGCCTCCGCCAAGGAGGCGGCCGAGGTCTCGCTCTGGCTGCTCGGCAATTACGTCGCCGACGCAGACCTTGCGCTGCCGCCGGCCGAAAAGCCGGCAGCCAACAAGCAATAAAAATCAGGCGCTTTCTGCAAGAGGCGCGCTCTGGCCGAGCCATGCGGCGCAATCGCCAAGCGCGCGCTTGGCGATCAACTGGCGTTTCAGGATGGTCTTGTCCTTGCCGCGGAAGCGCTTCACGCCTTCTGGCTTGACGATCGAACCCGGCTGCAGCTCCGGAAACAGGCCGAAGTTGATGTTCATCGGCTGGAAGGAGCGCTTTCCCGGTTCCTCGTCGGTGACGAGATGCCCGCCGGTGATATGGCCAAGCAACGAACCGAGGGCGGTCGTTGCAGGCGGCAGCGAGACCGTTTCGTCTTTGCGCTCGGCAGCGGCGAAACGCCCCGCTAACAGCCCGACGCTGGCGCTTTCGACATAACCCTCGCAACCGGTGATCTGGCCGGCAAAGCGCAGTCCTGGTCGCGATTTCAGCGTCAGCGACGGATCGAGCAGCGTTGGCGAGTTGATATAGGTGTTGCGGTGCAGGCCGCCGAGGCGGGCGAATTCGGCGTTCTGCAAACCGGGGATCATCCGGAAGATTTCCGACTGTGTGCCGTATTTCAGCTTCGTCTGGAAACCGACCATGTTGTAGAGCGTGCCGAGCGCATTGTCCTGACGCAGCTGAACAACAGCATAGGCCTTCACCGATGGATTATGCGCATTGGTCAGTCCCATCGGCTTCATCGGGCCGTGGCGCAGCGTCTCGCGGCCGCGTTCGGCCATGACCTCGATCGGTAGGCAGCCGTCGAAATAGGGCGTGCCTTCCCATTCCTTGAAACCGACCGTATCGCCGGCAATCAGCGCGTCGACGAAGGCGCTGTACTGGTCTTCGTCCATCGGGCAGTTGATATAGTCCTTGCCGGTGCCGCCCGGGCCGACCTTATCGTAGCGCGATTGATACCAGCAGATATCCATGTCGATGCTGTCACGATAGACGATTGGCGCAATCGCATCGAAGAAGGCAAGCGCGTCCGCACCTGTTTCCTCCTGGATTGCGGCAGCCAGCGACGGCGCCGTCAGTGGTCCGGTGGCGACGATCGCCAGATCCCATTCCTTCGGCGGCAGCCCGGTCACTTCCTCACGAACGACGGTAACGAGGGGATGCTCGTGGATTGCCTTCGTCACCGCGTCGGAAAAGCCGTCGCGATCGACGGCGAGCGCGCCGCCCGCCGGAACCTGATGCTTGTCCGCGCACGCCATGATCAGCGAGCCTGCCATGCGCATTTCCGCATGGATCACGCCGACGGCATTGCTCGTCGCATCGTCGGAGCGGAAGGAATTGGAGCAGACGAGCTCCGCAAGGCCGTCGGTCTTGTGCGCATCCGTGCCGCGCAGGCCGCGCATTTCGTGCAGGATAACCGGCACGCCGGCGCTGGCAATCTGCCATGCGGCCTCAGAGCCGGCGAGCCCGCCGCCAACGACGTGGATCGGGGAATAGGAGGAGGTCTTGTTCATGCGCGGCTGATATCACGCCTGACACGAACAGGGAACTCCCGGCATGAAAAAGCGCAGGCCTCATGCCGGCACCAGTTCCGTCGCTCCGCGCTCGAATTTTGCCGAAACCCTGCTCGTCTGGTTCCGTCGCGATGCCTTCTGCCGTTTGGCGGCCGCAACCGGCGCCGCTGCGGCTTGTTCGGTTTCGCTGACGATCCGCCGCAGAGCCTCGCGCGCCTTCTCGGCGAATTTCCGCTGCACTGGATTGTCGTAGTGATAGCGCTCGACCATGGCGAAGACGCGTGCAGCTTCCGGCTGACGGCCGGCCGCCGCTAGTGCCACGCCTTGCTTGTAGTGCGCCTGCGCGTCGTAGGGCGAGCGCTCGATGATGCGGCTGAATGTCCTTGCAGCTTCCGCGTAGCTGCCAAGCGCGAGGTGTGTGTCTCCAAGACGCAGATAGACAGGATTCGGATCGTCCACACGGCCGATAAGCGCCGTGAAGCCGGCTTCGGCCTCGTGCAGCTTGCCCTTCTCGAACAGCAGGCTCGCCAACCCGAATTCGGCACCCATATGGCCGGGGACGGTTTCGAGAAGCTGCCGGAACGCCGCTTCGGCATAGGCCTTGGCGCCGTCGCGGTACATCTGCAGTGCTTGCTCGTAGACGAAGCGGATGCTGCGGGGATGGATCACGTCGCCGAGATTGCGGCCGCTGCGCGTGCGAAACAATGTGCAGCTGACTCGGCGCTCTTCGGCGCCGAACATGTACTTGTAGGGCTCGTTGCCGCGCAGGAAGTCATATGTCTTGAAGCCGTCTGCTATCGCTCGGCGAATGCAGTAGCCATGCAGGATGAGGCCGGGCGAGGGCGTCTTCCAGGTCTCGTCGCGGCCGGTGATGTAAAAGAGGATCGACTTCTTCTGCCGGTCGATGATGTTGGCCAGTGCGCCGAGCGGCCGGTTGCCGTACCACACCACCGGCACATCGAGGTTGCCGTCCTTGAAGCTGTCCATCAGCAATTGGCGCGTCGCCCCGATCAGCCGTTCGGTGCGTTCCTTGCCCTTGCGTCCGACCCATTTCGTCCGCCACAGGTCGAAGAGAATATCGAGGTCGCGGTCGATGGTTTCCGGCGTCGCCATGGTGATGCGATAGTCATCGTCGCCCTCGACCTTGCGCAGGAAGCGCCGCAGTTTCTGACGCGTCTGGCTGCTCATCTTCTGTTCCAGATAGTCGTCGAAGCTCGATGGCAGGGTGACGACCGGGCAGATGCAGTTGTCTATGTTCTCGGGATTGCGCACAGAATTGTCGCGGAACATCACCTCCGGACCCTGCAGCGCGCGGACCAGTCCTTCACGCCGCTCCGGAGGGCCGCCGAAGTATTCCAGCTTCAGATGCGTCCAGTTCTGTCGCTTCAGATAGGCGGCAAATCCGGCGATCGCGTGCCGCTCATAGTCCGGCTGCGCGAGGAAGCCGGTATAGTCGGCCGAAAAATTGCCGGCCATGATGATCTCGTCGAAAAAGACGCCGTTCTTCTGATCATGCTGGGTCGTGATACGCAGCGGAAAGAAGGCGACGTAAGGCGAGCGCCCCTCGCGTTCGCGCAGCGCTAGAATAAACCAGCGTTTGCGATGAAAAAGATAGGACTTCAGCCATGTCCAGGACAGGAAGTGTTGCGCATGAGGATCGGCCATATAGACCCGATCCCACTCTTCGCGGACAGCCTCGAAACCGGCTTCGGTGTCGATCACGTCAATGCGCATGGTCCCCTCCCAATACCCAATACATATTCGGGAGGCTTCATTTTAAGGGCAAATGCGGGGCTTCAAATATGCCGTTCGGATGAAACGTTTGCACTAAATATGATTAGCCGCCGGGGGTAGGGCCAGGGGCTAAAGCTCGCCGGAAACATGCGGGCTTGCGTTGATGAAGTTCCAGAGCGATTGGCTAATCGAGACGATCTCGGCGATCGATTTCTCCAGTGCCGCAATCTCTTTTTCGTCGAGCTGCTCGACCTTGCCGTAGCTAATTTCCTTGTCATCCTCGACGAAGCGCATCATCTGTGTACTGGAGATCTGGCCCTTGTCGTCGAAGGAATAGATGCAGTGGTTATACTTGTTGCGCATCTTGGATTCCTTCTTCATGCGCGCCATCGCGTGAAGAACGGCCTTGCGGTCCGCCGCGGGCGTTGAATGCAGCTTGGCGAGGCGCTCGACCAGGTCGATCCTCGCCCGCGTCGTGTTGAGCGTCAGGAACACGACGATCGCCGCGTCCTTGTCGATTTTGAGAAGATGGGCAATGATGTAAATCAGCAGGCTTTCCGTATTGGTCCAGACATAGTTCAGGCGGCCGACCCGCAGCAGCACGTCAGACATCGCCGCCATGATAGCCTCCCTCCGTCGATCCTTTACTGAAACGATACTTCAGATCGCAGCGGGAGGCTTTCGTTTTCTTTTCCTGCCTGCTGCCATCAGTGTTCCTTGAATGCACGCGACATGCTGTCGGTGATCGGTTTCGTCAGATATTCGAAGAACGTGCGTTCGGATGTTTGGATCAGCACATCGGCCGGCATGCCGGGTACCGGACGGAAACCATGAACGCGGCGGATCTCGTCGTCGTGTATCTGAACACGCACGATATAAACATCCTTCACTTGCTGTCCGGCATTCTCCTCGATCGAGTCCGCGGAGACGTAGAAGACCTTGCCGTCCAACACCGGCGTCGTGCGCCGGTTGAGCGCGGAAAGGCGGATGGAGGCCGTCTGTCCCTCATGCAATTGATCGATCGACGTGCGCAGCACCTGCGCTTCAATGATGAGCGGCACATGTGCAGGCAGAATTTCCATGATCGGCTTGCCGGTGGTGATGACACCGCCGGCCGTATGATAATAGGTGCGCACCACGGTGCCGTTGACCGGCGATCGGATGATCGTGCGCTCGAGAATGCCTGCTGCTTCGCGAACCTGCTCGCGCACGCTGTCGAGTTCGGATTCGGCGGTTTCCAGCGCGTCGAGTGCGGCCTGCTTGTTGGAGTTTACGGCGATGACCGCTTCTTGGCGGAACTTGGCGATTTCCGCCTCGCTTTCATTGAGTTCGCCGGTCAATCGCGAAATATCGCCTAACACATCGGCCATGGCGCGTTCGATTGCCAGGAGATCGGTCTTGCGCATGTAGCCTACCTTGACGAGGCGGGCCTTGGAATCGCGCTCTTCGGTCAGAAGCGCCAGCTGGCGCTCGAAGGACTCCCTCTGGCCGTTGTAGCCTTTGAAACGGTATTCCAAAGATTTGATGTTCTTCTCGATGAGATTGAGTTGTTCTTCCAGCTTGATCTGCTTGCTGTGGAAGATGACGTTCTGGCTCTGGATGATCGCGTTGACATCCGGATCGCTCACTTCGGCCATGACGATTTCGGGTATCTTGAATTGCTGGACGCCTTGGGCTTCGGCGCGCAACCGCGCCACCACCGCTTCCAGGCGCAAGCGCCGCAGTTTCAGCATCCGCTCGTTGGAGACGGCCGCCGTCGGGTCGAGCGTCACGAGGACATCGCCTTCCTTGACAACATCGCCCTCGTTGACGCTCATGTCCTTGATGATGCCGCCTTCGAGATGCTGCACTATCTTGTTGTTGCCGGTCGCAACGAAGCTGCCCTGCGCAATGATTGCGGAGGCAAGCGGGTGCGGTTGCCGCCCAGAAGCCGAAGCCGCCGAAAGAGGCGAAAAGGACGCCGAGCCCGATTATGCTGTGATAGCGGATGGAGCGCGGCACTTCGCTGTACCATTCGATCGCGTTGCCGGCCGGTTGCAGTTTCTTACTCACCATTGTCGTTACCTTCAATACGCGGTTGCGGCCGGCCGTTATTCTTGGAAAGCGCCTCCAGGACTTCGATGCGCTCGCCGAACATGGCGACGGAGCCCTCCTTCAGAAGCAGGATCTTGTCGACGCACTGAAGCAGGGCGGGGCGCTGCGTGATCGTTACCGTCGTGATGCCCTTTTTCTTCGCGTGGATGAGGGCACGCGCAAGTGCTGCCTCGCCCTGCGAATCGAGATTTGAGTTCGGCTCGTCCAAAACGACGAACTTCGGATCGCCGAAAAACGCGCGGGCAAGCGCGATGCGCTGCTTTTGGCCACCGGAAAGCGGAGCACCGTCGGCGGCAACCATTGTCTCGTAGCCCTGCGGAAAGCTCGCGATCAGCTCATGCACGTCGGCAAGCACGGCCGCCTCGAAGATCTGCTGATCTTCGACGTCATCGCGCATGCGCGATATGTTGGCCTTGATCGTGCCGGGGAAGAGCTGAACGTCCTGCGGCAGATAGCCGATGCTTTCGCCGAACTGCCGCTGGTCCCAGTTGCGCAGATCCATAAGGTCCAGGCGCACGTTGCCGGAGGTCGGCAGGATCGAGCCGACGAGCATCTTGCCGAGCGTCGTCTTGCCGGAGCCGGAATTGCCAATGATCGCCAGCGACTCGCCTTTCTTCAGGGAAAAGGAGATGCCGTTCAGGATAACCTTCTTCTGTGGCGGCGGAACGAAGAGGATGCGCTCGACATCCAGCCGGCCTTCCGGATTGGGAAGGCGCAGCCGCGGGAAGTTCAGTGGCGAGGTGACAAGCAACTGCTTGATCCTGCCGAAGGCAGACGCCGACTTGTTGAATTGCTGCCAGCCTTCGATTGCACCTTCGATCGGCGCCAGCGCGCGTCCAGAAACGATCGACGCCGCAATCACCATGCCACCCGTCATTTCGCCCGAAAGCGACAGATGGGCGCCCCAGCCGAGCAATGCGACCTGCGTGATCATACGGCAGGCCTTCGAGACGCCGGAGAAGACAATATTCCGGTCCTGCGCCGAGACGTGGGATTTCAGCGAGCCGGCCGTCTCGCGACCCCACATCTTCACCGCTTCGGGGATCATGGCGAGCGCGTTGATGATCTGTGAGTTGCGCGACATGGAATCGAGGTGGAAGTTCGCGCGGCTGAGATAGCCGTTCGCCTCTGCAAACTGGCGGGCTGTGAACTTCTGGTTCAGATAGGCGATGACGAAGAGCACCGCGCAGCAGATCATGATGATCAAGCCGAGATGCGGATGCACGAGATAGACCACGACGACGAAGAGCGGCATCAGCGGCGCATCGAGAAAAGCGATGAGTGTCCCCGAGGTCAGGAAGGAGCGTAGTTGCTGCAGATCCTGCAGCGTCTGGTAGTCCTTCCCGTTGCCGTGCAGCGAGGCGCGGGCGGCGGCACTCAGGATTGGCGCGCCGAGCTGCACCTCGAGTTCGACCGCCGTGCGCATCAGAATGAAGCGCCGGATCGAATCCATGAAGGCCTGCAGGATGACGGCGCCGAGAACGGCAACCGTGAGCATGACCAGCGTATCCACAGAGCGGCTTGTCAGCACGCGGTCCGATATCTGGAAGAGGTAGAGAGGGATCGCCAGCAGCAGCACGTTGATCGCGATCGTGAAGGCCATCACGATGACCATGTTGCGCCGGACGGCAGCGATGCCCCTGGCAAGGCTGACGGCAAAATTCACCGGTTCGCTTCGCTTGTGGAAGCCGGCGCCGCCGCCACCGCCACCGCTGCCACCGCCGAAATCCGGAGTCTTGCCGTTGCTGCCACCATCGCTGCGCTGGCGGCGCTCGTTTTCCTTGATCGGGCCGCGGTTGC
Organism: Rhizobium sullae; assembly: GCF_025200715.1. Taxonomy (NCBI): domain Bacteria; kingdom Pseudomonadati; phylum Pseudomonadota; class Alphaproteobacteria; order Hyphomicrobiales; family Rhizobiaceae; genus Rhizobium; species Rhizobium sullae. The sequence goes on along the minus strand of NZ_CP104143.1, from coordinate 1,905,040 downwards.
CATCGATGGTTTTGCCGAAGGGAATTGCGGGGTTAGCCTTTGCTTCGCTCTGATCGGCCGGTGGCTTGAGCGGCAGGACCGGCGTGTCGGGTGTCTGCCGGGCAACGAATTCCTCTGCATCCGCCTGCCGTGGCGATGGCGCGGGGTGAACGGCGGCTCGGGAGCGCAGGGGAACCAGCGGGAGCGGTTCTTCCGCTGGATTCTCACTCGGTTTCGAAGCTTTTGCGGCCTCCGGCTTGGTGGGCGAAACGGACTGTGCCGGCGCCGTGCGGTTCTCCGTGAGTTTTCGCAGGCTCGCCACCGCGTCGTCGATCGCCGATATGCAGGCGCCTGTTAGCGTGTCGTCAATACGGTCTGTGGGGCCCAGTCGGAGCGAGCGGTTGGCGGCAAGTGTATGTTTTGAGATATGATTCATGTAACGTCTCCCACTGGCTCCGGTTATGCGACGACGGTTTGCATTACGTCGGCCGGTTGCGCCAGCGTCCATGAAAGGTCATGATCTGGGTTGATGACGCCGTCCTCGGATCCGCTTAGCGGCTCGTCCTCCCCGAGGAATGCGATAACTTCATTGGCGAGATGATCGCTGTTGGGCTGTGATGCGCCGTGCTCCACCAGACCGCCCTGGATCAGGATGGCATCCGAATAGAGTTGGCCGGCCAAGTAGGTCGTCTGGCCGAGGCTGTCGTAGTCGGTGATCTGCGCGATGTTGACGACCGCATTGCTGCCGGTATCGATCTGGATGTGGACGCCCGCGTTGTGCTCGAGAATGTCCGAGACCGCCAGCGTCACGTCGTCGGAATCACCAAGGATGCTCACCTGCTTGACGATGTTTACATCGTAGAGATTGCCGGTGATGTAGAGAACGTTGAGTCCGGCATAGCCTTCGAAATTGACGTCATGCGCCAGTCCGGCCGGCATCGCCGCTTCGCGGTCTTCAATTGCCTTCTGCGTCTGTACCACATAGTCCGGCATCGCCTCGAAACGGTCGTTCCCGCCGACGTTGTGGATGGAAGCGAGGTTCCAAATCAGATTGTTGCCGGCTTGAACGGTTGCTCCCGGAGCACCGTCTTCGGCGCGTACCCAGTCATTGTCGTAGAGTATGGCGATCTGTGAAATGACATTCATGTCGAGAATGTCGCCGCCGACGATGATCAGGTCATATTGAATGCCGATCCCGAGGAAGGAGGCAAGGTTGACGGTGGAATTACCGCCGGTCAGCACCGTTGCCTCCGAACCGCTGGTCGTCACGGTCATCGTGTCGTTGTCGCTGATGAAGTGGTACTGCTCGATCCAGTTCACAAACGAGACATCGCCCTCGACCACGCTGACGCGCCAGGCCGTCGGGAAGATCGTCTCCTCCGACGATGCTGCGGCTTCCGGCTCTCCATTGTCGTAAGTGCTGCGCTCGAAAATCGCGATGTTCTTCGCAACGGTCGCCGCGCTGTCGTCCTGGTTGAAGACGGAAGCGATCTCGTCGCGATCGCTGTAGACGTAAACCTGCGAGATTGCGTCAATCTGATGGTAGTCCCCCATGACGGCGGTAACCGGCGACATGATCGCCGTCGCGGTGACCTCCACTACGTTTGCAAGCACATTCGCGCCTGCCGCCACATCGAGGCTGTTGCCGTCCTGTTCCAGCGGTACGTCGCTCTTTTCCGGTTCCGTCGGCGGCGTTGCGATGCCGCGGTCGGGCATGAAGTCATCGATTGAAGGCGCTTCTGCGACAAGTTGACCGTTCACATAGGGGCCGTCGATTTGGTCGTCGGCGAGCACGAAAACCTGCGGTGGGCCACCTTCCATGACCGGAGGGCCGCTCGCGCGTGCCGCCTGGATGTACTCGTGAATATCGTCCGCGATCGCCCGCAGGCCCTCCTGCGTATCGACGCGATCATAAGAAGAGAAGGGCGTAAAGACTTCCGCCTTCTCGCTGAATTCCATGAGGCGGTGCGTGACGAAGCTCGTGTCGCGCAGTTCCGGCTGCTCGCCGGTCATATTCAGATTGTCGTCGTCGATCAGCATATTCGCCTGGGCGACATGACTGATGACCGACCCGGGTCCCTGGAAGACCTCAAGTTCTTCTTCCTCGCCCGGAAGATAGACATTGGCGCCGAAGTGCGGAGCGCTGAGATCGCGCGATGCAATCTCGGCAAGCTTCTTCAAGGTCTCTTCGAATATGCCGCCGAGTTGGCGGGGATGCTCGTAGTTCACATCATAGCTGACGGAGCGGTAATCGACGCCCGGATCGTAATCTTTCAGTTGAAGGTGCGAAGCGAAGGCCGGGCTGAAAGGCTCGTCCTCTGACAGCGAAGGATCTGCTTCGCGCGGACGGGCGCCGTCCAGGTAATTGCTTCGCATCCGCGCTTCATCGGTGGCAGCGCCGAATAAGCCGATGAAATGGGCAACGATTTCGGAAATCTTCTCTGCATGCATGACGACCCCTCCCGTTCAACACGGTGTCCGGCCCGAAAGGCGGCAAACTCATCGATGACGAGTCCTTCCCAGCCGCGCCTCAAGCCGCCAAGCTGCACCGGCCGAATGCCGGTGCAGCTTGTTTCTGGACTGGTTGGAGGTCAGGCTCCAGCGTCGGTGTCGTCGCCGGCCACGTTGCTGCCCACGTTGCTTTCGAAGGCATTGCTGAGCAGGTTGGCGCCCTGGACGACTTCCAGATGGAAGCCGGAGTTGGCAATGATCGCAGACGCGTCTGTCGTGCTGGCGCCTGTGACGTCATCGCCCGCGCCGCCTTCCCAGCCGCAATCGTTGATATCGATGCCGTCCGAGCCGAAGGCCTTGCCGCCGTCTGCGTTGAGATGGTTTTGGGCCCCTGAGTTATCCATCCTGATGTTCCAGGCGCTGTCCTGGTCGGCAAGATGGTTTGCCTGGACGGCGCTGAAGCCGTTGCCGCCGGCACCGAGCGAGCTGTTGAGGATGTTGTCGACATCAAGCGTGAACGAGAAGTTGTCACCGATGTTGAGGTTGCCGCCGGCGATCCCGAGGTTGTCGAAATCCTTGACGTCTTCCAGAACGGCGAAGTCTGTATCCGTCTTGTTGAAGCTGTCGGTTGTCGTCGTATTGTGGCTGTTCGTATCGGTTATCGTCTTGATATCGGTGTCGGTAATCGTCTTGATATCCGTTTCCGTCTTTGTACTGGTGATGACGTCGTTGTCACTGTACGACTTGCTGTCGTAGCTCCAGTCATAGTCGGTTTTGACGTCGGTATCGGTGATAGTGGTCGTCTTGATATCCGTATCGATATCAGTGACGGTCACTTCCTTGTTGTCGTAGCTCCAGTCATATTCATTGTCGCGGTTGTCGCCGTTATTGGCATCGACATCGATCTTGGAGTCCACGTCGACATCGAGGCTGTTGTCTGTGTTGTTGCGATTGTCACCATTGGCGATGCCGCCGACATAGCCGGTGGAGCCGTCATCGACGTCAGTATCATTGATGGCGGTATTGGCGAAACCATCGGCAAGTGCGCCGACATTCGTCTCGGTCTCATCGCCGCCACTCGGATAGTTGTAGTTAGTCATTTCGCTTTATCTCCAAAAAAAATTCGGAGCAGCCTTCGAAATCCCTTTCATCTCAACGGGATTTTGCTCGCGCTTGCTCCGATACTGTTACAGATCGGCAGATGTAAGCACTACCTTTTCATCTGCATTTGACGTTTTGGTTTGTAGACCAAACCCTTGTTTAACTGCGCGTTACTCAGTACAAAGGCGCAGGCATCCGGCTCCGCAATAGTAATATTGCAGATTTCATGCGCTTATTTCCTTGAATTACCCCAGCTGAGACGCCGCGATACCGCAGGCACTAGGTGATATTCGACGCCTCCCATGTCGCCATTTGGCAACGATGCGACTGTGGCCGAGAAAATAGTTTGTTGATAGATACCAATTCGGGCTAGCGAATCAGGAGTTACTAGTAATGGCCAAAGGTAATCATGGAAGAACAGATCGGTGGGGCACCCGGATATCCAGCCGCGCCCTCGCAAACTGGTGCGGGGGGGCGCCGACCGGCGTTCTGAAGGTTCAGCTTGCCGGATTTAGGGCAGGAAGGTTTTCATAAGTAACTTTTTAGTTCATTGCCCCAATGGCAAAATACCGAAAATAGTCTGTCTTTTATTATTGGCACATGAATACCATTTTGAGCCAAAAATATTGGAACATATAGCCCAGAAGTTAGCTATCTTACGTCTATGCAACCGTAACAATAGAAAATATCACTTTAAATTGGCAAAAACTAACCCATTTGGGCCATTTATTTTCGTATCTGTTCATATTACCATAATTAAGAAATGGCTAATAACTAAGGCAGAAAATTTTTAGGTACACCTCTTTGGGTGTTTTCACAGTATCGCCCAAAGCATCTGTAACGTGTAGCGCTATGGGGAGGCGTAAATGTTCATGACGGCGTCAAAGACGGGGGATGCCGACCAAAGCCGAAAGTTCGGCCCGGCCGGCGACACAATACTGGTTATTGCAAATGCGGATTTGTTCTCCGAATGCCTGGCAGAGGCTTTGGCGAAGAAATTTGCCGGCTGCGAAGTGGTCAGCAAGGGCTATTCAAAGGCCATGCTGGAGAACGACGCAAACGATGCCAAGCTCGTGCTCTTCTATCATATAGCAGGCGTCGAATTGAACGAGGCGCTTCAGGTCGTGCGGGAAAATCACCCCTCGACGTCGATCGGTCTCGTCGTCGAGGCGATCGACATGCTGGAACCCTACATAAACCGGCTGGTCGAAGCACGGGTCATCGACGGCGTGCTGCCGCTCAATCTTCGCTTGGACGTGTTCATGGCGGCCGTCGATCTTTTGATGAAAGGCGGCGAGCATTTCCCTTCGGCGTTGCTTAACCGGCTCACAGCCGCGCAGCCGGAGAAATCGCTTTACGAGACGAAGTCGGTCGCGGCAGCTGGTGCCGGTGCTCTAAGGCTTCGCCAAGGCGACCTTTCCGCGCTCACCACCCGCGAAGTTCAGATCCTTGATCTGATCTGCAAGGGCACGCAGAACAAGATCATCGCCGATGAGCTGCATCTTTCTGAAAACACGGTGAAGGTTCATGTACGGAACATCTATAAGAAGATGAACGTCCGCAACCGCACCGAGGCCGCATCGCGCTTCTTCAATAATGAAGCTGCCAACGCATCCGGTAGATGGCGAAACTAATTCTGTCTGGCCGTTAGATAGCCGGTCGCGCGAAACAACGCGACTTCTGGCCGAAGCCGCTTGGCGTACAGATCCACGGTGCGGATCCGTGATAAACCTTGGCACCCGCGCTCACCGGCGCTTTGCCGTTCGCCGCCGAATAGCTGTAGACCTTGCTGGTGTGCGGCACCTTGGCAACCACCGTCTTTGCCGGCTTCGCGTTGGATGCGAGAGCCAGGTCATCGACGGCGGCGCAGGAAATTGGCCCTGCCGCCATCAGCATCAGCCCGAAAGCCAGCGCAGTCCTGCGGGCAGCATCCGAAGTCCGTATTCCGGTGAAATCAAAGTTCCGCATTGCGCAATCCCCGAACACGGCAGTCCTTTTGCCTGCCTTCAGCTCCAATGTCTAGCCCGTATCGGTTGAGCGAAGCTTGCGTTGCGATTTTATAATCAAATCCAATATAGTTAAGCAGGATTAAACACGCTTATCTCAACTGTATTATAAGAGTAATCAATTCGAAATAGTCAATGCTTTTCATGTTGACGGGACAGCAAACCGCCATATCATCAACCACAGATAGACTTGAATTGGCAAATGAAGAGTAAATCGACTTTGGTAATGCAAGTATTTATCTATTCCGCTTCGGAGTAATTCTGGAGACTGAAGGAGAGTTACTAGAATATAGGGATCAGCGTTTGTGATCCTACTGGGAAGGAGTTTGTAATGCGTAGTTTCGTTCCCAACGAAATCTGTTCCGGTTATGATCGTCTATCTGGCCGGACACCCAAGAAAGTGCTCGTCAATGGAGGTGCCGGGTTCCTCGGTTCCCACCTGTGCGAGCGGCTTCTCAAGGGCGGCCACGAGGTTATCTGTCTGGATAATTTCTCCACCGGCCGCCGATCCAACGTCCACCATCTCCGGCCATTTTCGCGGTTCCGCATCATCGAGCACGATGTTCGCAGTCCGTTTGACGTGGACGCGGCGCTGATTTTCAATTTCGCGTCCCCGGCTTCTCCGCCGGATTATCAACGCGATCCGGTCGGAACCCTGCTCACCAACGTGCTTGGCGCCGTCAATGCGCTTGACCTGGCACGGCGCAACGGAGCGACGATCGTGCAGTCCTCAACTTCCGAGGTCTATGGCGATCCGGAGCATAGCCCGCAGCGCGAGAGCTACTGCGGCAACGTCAACCCGGTCGGTCCGCGTGCCTGCTATGACGAGGGAAAGCGCAGCGCCGAGACGCTGTTCTTCGACTATCATCGAACCTACGGCGTCGATATCCGGGTCGGCCGGATATTCAACACCTATGGGCCGCGCATGCGACCGGATGACGGCCGCGTGGTGTCGAACTTCATCGTCCAGGCCCTGCAGAACAAGAACATCACTATTTACGGCGATGGCTCGCAGACCCGTTCCTTCTGCTACGTCGACGATCTGATCGAAGGTTTTCTTCGTTTCGCGGCGGCCGGGAAAAAATGCACCGGACCGATCAATCTCGGCAATCCCGCCGAGATCCCGGTGCGTCAGCTCGCCGAAATGATCCGCGAGATGACGAATTCGCGCTCGCGCATCGTTCATTTACCGCGTGTCACCGACGACCCCAAGCAGCGGCGGCCGGACATTACGAAGGCGCAGGCGAAACTTGGCTGGCAGCCGCGTATTCCGCTGGAAATGGGTCTTGGAAGGACGATCGATTATTTCGAGGCGCGTCTTTCCGAGGCAAGGGTAGTGGAGGCTGTATGAGATGTCTCCCTACATCATCGTCACGGGTGGCGCCGGCTTCATCGGCAGCCATATCTGCAAGGCGCTCGCCGGCGCAGGATTCACGCCGGTCGCATATGACAACCTCTCGACCGGCCATCAGGACGCGGTTCGCTGGGGACCGCTGATCGATGCCGATATCGCCGATGCCGGTTCCCTGAAAAAGGCGCTCGCCCGCTTCGAGCCCACGTGCCTCATCCATTGCGCGGCAAATGCCTATGTCGGCGAGTCCGTCGCAGATCCACGCAAATACTATCGCAACAATGTTTCCGGCAGCCTTGCGCTCTTGGAAGCATGCTTGGACCAGAACCTCGATCGCATTGTCTTCTCGAGCAGCTGCGCGACTTATGGCATTCCGGCGGCATTGCCGATCCGCGAGGAGATGGTTCAGCTGCCGGTCAATCCCTACGGGCGAACAAAACTGATCTTCGAAATGGCCCTGGAGGATTATGCCGCCGCCTATGGCCTTCGTTTCGTGTCGCTGCGCTATTTCAACGCCGCCGGAGCCGATCCGCAGGGCGATCTTGCCGAGCGTCACGAACCGGAAACCCATCTCATTCCGCGGGCCTTGCTTGCGGCTGCGCACCGTCTTCCGTGCCTGGAGGTTTTTGGCTCGGACTATGAGACCGAGGACGGCACCTGTGTTCGCGATTACATCCATGTCAGCGATCTTGCGCAGGCCCATCTTGCCGCTGTCGATTACCTCGCAAGCGGCGGCGAGACCTTGCGCGTCAACCTCGGCTCCGGCCATGGCACCTCCGTCGGCGAGATCTTGAGCGCAATCCAGCGCATCACCGGGCAGGAGGTTCCTGTTCGCTACGACTGCCGTCGTGCAGGCGACCCACCGGTGCTGTTTGCCGATACGGCACGGGCGCGGGCGGTTCTTGGCTTTACGCCGCAGTTCTCCGACATCGATACGATCATCCGTACGGCGAGTCCGAGCTTCGGTCTGGAGGTACGGGCATGAACGTGGCGCCATTCGTGACCAGACAGCCAAGGGCGACGGTGGCTGTTCGTGCTGCCAGGCCGGATGCGCTCGAGCCCGTCTTTGCAGGCTGGAGCCGTACCGTCTACTGGTTCGGCGTTGCCTGCTGGCTCGCCGCGCTCGCCTATTTCTGGACGTGGTGGCTGCAGCCCGCCCACGTGATCTCAAAGTCCGCATTCATCGGTATCACGGCGACCGTTGCCTGGGTCACGCTGATCCCGGCCTATTTCATCTTCATCTTCGTCAACGCAAAGCGGATGAAACCTTCGGCAGCCGTTCCCGCGGGTCGCATCGCGATGGTGGTCACCAAGGCACCGTCCGAGCCTTTCGACGTGGTGCGGAAGACATTGCTCGCGATGCTCAATCAGAAAGGCGTCGAGTTCGACATCTGGCTTGCCGATGAGGATCCGGCGGAAGAGACGAAGCTCTGGTGCGCCCGGCATGGCATCTTCATTTCGACACGCAAGGGCGTCGCCGCCTATCACCGGACAGTATGGCCGCGCCGGACGCGCTGCAAGGAAGGCAACCTTGCCTATTTTTACGATCGCTACGGCTATGATCGCTATGATTTCGTGGCGCAGTTCGATGCCGACCACGTGCCTGAGCCGACCTATCTGCAGGAGGTCATGAAGCCCTTTGCCGATCCCCGTGTCGGCTATGTCTCGGCTCCCAGCATCTGCGATGCGAATGGCGCCGGCAGCTGGGCCGCAAGAGGCCGGCTCTATGCCGAGGCAAGCCTGCACGGTTCGCTTCAGGCGGGCTATAACGGCGGCTGGGCGCCGCTGTGCATCGGCTCGCATTATGCCGTGCGCACCGCAGCTCTGCGTCAGATCGGCGGTCTCGGGCCGGAACTTGCGGAAGATCACTCGACGACGTTGATGATGAATGCCGGCGGTTGGCGCGGGGTGCATGCGCTCGATGCGATCGCCCATGGCGATGGCCCGGCGACGTTTGCCGATCTCGTCGTCCAGGAATTCCAGTGGTCGCGGAGCCTGGTGACGATCCTGCTTCAATATTCGCGCACCTATGTGCCGAAGCTGCCGCTGAAGCTGAAGTTCCAGTTCCTGTTCTCGCAGGCCTGGTATCCGCTGTTTTCGGCCTTCATGGCGCTGATGTTCGCCCTGCCGGTCGTGGCGTTGCTGACAGGCCATGTTTTCGTCGGCGTCACCTATCCGGAATTTCTGCTGCATTTTGCGCCGCTGTCGCTGGTGCTGATCGGGCTTGCCCTCTTCTGGAGGCGCAGCGGAACCTTCCGGCCAAGCGACGCGAAGCTTTTCGGCTGGGAAGGCATCGCCTTCGTTCTCCTGCGCTGGCCGTGGTCGCTTGCAGGAAGCCTTGCTGCGCTGCGCGATCACATCTCCGGCTCCTTTGTCGATTTCCGCATCACGCCGAAGGGAGCGCAAGCGCAGAGGACGCTGCCGCCGGTTGTTCTGCTTCCCTACGTGCTGCTGGCGGGTATTTCCCTTGCAGCGATGGTTCTCGCGCCTTCCGAAAGCACTGCCCGCGGCTTCTATATCTTCGCCGGTATCAACGCCGTCATCTATGCCGCGCTGACTATCCTGATCGTCGCACGTCACGCAGGCGAGAACGGCTTGCCGCTTCTGACGCGCTCGCGCGGTCTGAGGATCGTGGCGGCCAGCGCGCTGGCGCTTCTTGTCGCGGGCAGCGGCGAAATCCGCCTGCACGGCCTGAGTGGTCTCGAAGCGCTATCGCATGGCCAGGGCATCGTCAGTTTCACGGAAGCTAAATTCGCAGTCGCAGGCGCCGGTCTCGGGGGCGGCAAGACGAGGATCGTCAAATTCCGGTTCAAGTGGAATGGGTTCCGGCAGCAGGCTGCTGTCGCAGGATCAGAGAGAGTGAAGCCGAGCGCGTAGAGTCAAAGCCATGTCGGCGGGTGCGATTCGGTTGAAGGAGGGTGCAATGAGAATAGGAACAAGAACAAATGGCGCGGCGGCTGCCGTCCTCAGCCTGGCCCTCTGTTTGCCGGGCGCGGCAGCGGGGGCCGAAGCAAAGACGGGGCCTGTGCCGCTCAGCGCCTACGAACTTTACCAGCTCTATCGCGACAAGACCTGGACCTGGGGCGCCGGTGGCGGCCGCTTCATGGACGAGGGCCGTCGCTTCGTCGCCTGGACGAATGACGGCGGCAAGCAATGGGTGGCCGAGGGCCGGTGGGCCGTCGACGATCTCGGGCAGATGTGCATGCGCGCTACCTGGACGAACGAAGAAGGCCCGGCCCGCGCCAGCACCTGTTTCGGTCATCGCAAGATCGGCAAGGTGATTTATCAGAAGCGTCAGCCCGACGGCAATTGGTACATCTTCCGCCACGCCTCGGCGCGCGCGGGCGATGAATATCTGAAGCTCGTGCGGGCGGACACCGTCAGCGCCAGTGCGGATGCCTACAGGCAGAAGCTGATGGCTCGGAGGTAAGAGGACAAGCCATGAAGAAGCTAAGAGAACGAATAGTCTCGGCCACCGCGATCGCGTTGCTGCTGTCTATCGCCGCCGATCCGGCAAGACCGAGCCTGGCGCAGGAGGTGGCGGGCGTTCCCGCATCGCCCGGCCAGACGATCGTCGACAAGCGCCCCGTCCTGCATGCCACTGGCATCAAGTTCGGTGCCTATGACCCGCACGGCGATTTCACGTCGCAGCAAGGTGTTGCGACCGAACACCTGTTCCTGCCGTGGGAAGACGTCGATCTTGAAACGCTGAAAGTCGCGGACGCCTATGCGCAGGCGAGGCGACGCAATCTGCTGATCACGATCGAACCCTGGTCATGGGATGTCGACTGGCGTTTGACCTCCGCTGAACTGCGGCAGAAGGTCCTGCGCGGCGATTACGACGCCAACATGCGTGCCATCGCCCGGATGATTACCGAGCTCAAGAGCCCGGTCATCGTCCGCTGGGGACAGGAAATGGAGGACAGGGACAGCCGGTTTTCCTGGGCGGGCTGGAACCCGCGCGATTATATCACCGCATACCGGCGGATGATGGATATCGTGCGCGCCGAGGCACCGGCGGCGGAAATGATGTGGTCCCCAAAGGGGCTCGACGGGCTCGATGCCTACTATCCTGGTGACGACTATGTCGACCTCGTTGGCCTCTCCGTCTTCGGCCTGGAACCCTACGACGCGCTCGCCTATGGTGGTCCCCGTGATTTCCGTCAGGCACTGACGGACGGCTACCGGCGCGTCTTGGGATACGGGAAGCCCATCTGGGTGGCCGAACTCGGCTATGAAGGGAAGGACGCCACATGCGGCCGTGGATCGACACCGTGACCTTGAAGCACAGCGATTTTCCAAAATTGGAAGAAGTCGTCTATTTCAACGACCGCGACGTCCATGCCTGGCCTTTCAATCTCGGCCGTCCGAACTGGAGGGTCATCAAGGGCGACGAGACGAATTAAGCGTCGTCGAGCACGAGCAGTGGATGGCTAGCCCGGATTTCTCACGATTGCATCGGGCTAGCAAAGGCCAGGAGAAGTGGATTATAAGCGAGCTCTCGACCCCGATCTCCTGATAGGCCCACGCGACATGACTGACTCTGGCTCGGTGATCGACTGGCTTCTCGACTCCGACCCATCGATCCGATGGCAGGTGATGCGCGACCTGATTGACGCCCCGGAGCCGGAGTGGGCGGCGGAGCGGGCCAAGGTGGAGACCGAGGGTTGGGGAGCCAGGCTTCTCTCTTACCAGGATGAGGACGGGCAATGGGCGGGGGGCTCCTTCGTCCCAGCCGATTTTGATCCTTGCGAGTGGCAGGAGCGTGGTCAGCCGTGGACAGCCACGACATTTTCGTTGTCGCAACTCCGGGAGTTTGGTCTCGATCCCGCCTCGGACCGGGCCAAACGAACTGTCGAATTGATCGGCGCCAATTCGCGTTGGGATGAGGGCGGCCAGCCCTACTGGGAGGGCGAGGTCGAGGAGTGCATCAACGGCCGGACCGTTGCCGATGGCGCCTATTTTGGGGCTGATGTCTCGTCCATTGTCGACAGGCTGGTAGGCGAGCGTCTCGCTGACGGCGGCTGGAACTGCGAGAGGCTCAAGGGCTCAGTCCGCTCGTCGTTTGCCAGCACGATCAACGTGCTGGAAGGGCTCCTGGAGTACGAGAAAGTCGCCGGTACGCCTGAATCTCAAAAGGCGCGTAGGTCGGGCGAGGAGTATCTCCTAGAGCGCAACCTCTTCCGTCGTCTCGGCACGGGTGAGCCGGCAGACGAGCGGTTTCTGCGCTTCCTGCATCCGAACCGTTGGCGCTACGATGTCTTGCGTGCGCTCGACTATTTCCGCTTCTCTGCGATGTTGACCGGCGCTGATCCCGATCCGCGACTTGGCGAGGCTATCGGCCACGTTCGTTCCAGACGCCTGGAGAACGGCACCTGGCCCCTCGACTGGAGCCTGACGGGGCGGGTATGGTTCGAGGTCGACGACGGGCAGGGCCAGCCCTCGCGATGGGTGACCCTCCGGGCGATGCGAGTGCTTAGATGGTGGGAGAGTTAGCCGATCGGGAAATCCCCACCAGGCCTACGAAGGTTCCACCAAGGGTGAGAGAGTGAGGTTGCTCGTTTCGTTGGAGCACAGGCCTAGGGCAGAAGGGCCAAAAAACGAAAACGGCGCCAAAGCGGCGCCGTTTTTGATGTATCACGCTTGCCGCGATTAGCGGAACGAGCGGGATGCGATGTTGCGGATCTCGTAGCGGCTGATGCCGATGTCGGAGAGCGTCTGGTTCGAAAGGCTGCCCAGCTCGTTGAGCGTGCGGCGGTAGCTAATCCAGCTCTTGGCAATGCGGATCGGGTTCATTGTCGTCTTCCTCGGAAGGTTGCTTCGCGGGCGGCGCCATCGCCGTCTTTGCGGATGACATTGATATAGTGGTTCCCGGTCGTATTGTGCAGTGCAAAGAAACGGCATCTGCTATGCGTTTGTGCACTGTGATGCACGATAAATGCGCAGGAGTTATTTTTTAAGCGGTAAAAGGGAGGGCGATTTTCATCGCAACTACTACGAAAGTGTAAATTTGAACAAAAGAAAACGCCCGTTGCCGAAGCACCGGGCGTTTTTGAAAGGAGATCAGCTTGGGAGGACGCTGATCGCCTGAATTAGCGGGCAGAAGCCTCGCGAGCGACGCGATGGATGTCCGAGCGGTCGATGCCGAGGTCGTGCAATTCGCGGTTGGTCATGCGGCCGAGTTCGGTAACCGTCTGGCGGTACTTGCGCCAGTTGTTGAAAGAGCGTGAGAAGTTCATTTTAATCCCCTTTCCTAGGGTTCGCCATCTGCCAGCTGCTGCCCCAGCGCTGGCTTCCGTTTGATGACCAGAATATATGTTGCACCGCGAAGAACTAACAGAGACAAGATTTCATTCCACCTATGCATTCGATGCAAGTCTCTAGCTGAAAAACATGTGATTTCGCCGTTCTTTGGTCAATGAATAGGCAGAATGACTTTTCGCGGGCATGGGCTTTGGGTTGGCTGCTCAAATTGCCGGCGTCCGGGCCTCGCTGCCGATGTGGTCGCTTTCAAAATGAAATCGGCGCCGATCTCGCCCTTCGAGACAGCTTGGTTCCGGCAAAGAGCTGGCGGCTTCCCAAATGGCCGGATCCAGGCGCTCCTGCAGCTTGGTCGAGCCGTTGGCGAAGTCCCTGAAAACCAGCAGGCTAATCGTTTTATGTCGCGAATACCAAAACGCCCACCGGGGGAGGATCCGGTGGGCGTCATGTTGGTGACTGACAACTGGGAGGAGGAGTGTTGTCAGTCTATCGGAGGGCGCTGGGAGGAGGAGTGCGCTGCTCCGAATTCCGTTACGGACATCATATCCACAGGCGTTCCGGTAAACCGGGACGGGCTGCCACGCCCGCGCTTCTTGGTAATCAATATAGTATGACTAATGATTATTTTGCAGTGCAATATTATCATGGTGGCCATGCGCTTCACGCATGGCTTATCTGAAAGAATCAATATTAGCCTATTGCTGTTAATAGCCGGTTAAGTCCGTGCCAAGTTCGCACAGTGAAGTATCTTGAACGGCTTAGGGTCCGGGAGATTGCGAAAGACGCTGCGCCATCTATAAGATTGATCGGGAAAGCCGCTGGAGGCGGCACGGAGGCAGCAATGTATCGGGGACGGTTGGAGCGGGATCTGTCGCTCTGGGTGGAAAAGGGTCTGCTGCCCGAGGCGACGGCGGAATCGCTGCTTGTCGAATATGACAGTCGGCCGGCGAGCTTCAGCCTCGGCAACGTGCTGATGGTGCTCGCCGCGATCCTGCTCGCGGCTGCAGTTCTGTTGCTCGTCGCCTCCAACTGGGAGGCGATCCCGCGGCTGGTCCGCGTCGGCGCGATCCTCGCCCTGATCTGGGCTGTTTATATCGGCGCGGCGCTGCTGTTTGCCCGCGGGGCTTCGGCGGCTGCCAGCGGCCTGCTCGTCATCGGCGCCCTGAGCTTCGGCGGTGCGATTTCCCTCGTCGGCCAGATGTATCATCTGTCGGGCGACGAGCAGACGGTCATGTATCTCTGGTTCGCGGTTGCGGCTGTGTCTGCAGCCCTTTTCCGCTCAGGCGCCGCGACCGCTATATCAGGCTTCCTGTCCTGGGCTTCATTCGCGGTCTATCTTTCGAATTACGACTCGCGGTGGGTCGGCTTCGATCCCTGGGCGCCGCCGATCATGGCATTGATCGTTGTGGCATTGGTGCGCTTCACGCGCGCTCATCGCGCACGGCATCTTGCCTATCTGCTCGTCGTGGGCTGGCTCACATGGCTCTATGCGTTGCACGAAGATATCCGGGTGGCGATTGCCTTCGTGCTCTGCGGCATGGCGGCGTTCGTAGCCGTCAGCCTGCCGCCGCTGCGTGGCTCTGCGTTTATAAGGAGTGCGGGTGCTGCACCGGCATTTTATGCATTCCTGGTGGCGGCGGTCGGATTGCTGTTGCTCAACATAGAGCTCGATGAAGGCTGGCCGCTCGTTCTGGTCGGTATCGCGACGCTCGCAATGGCGGTGCTTGCGATCGCATTGCAGGGTCGAGACAACGGCGCCGTGCGCTATCTTGCCTACGCCACCTTTGCCGCCGAGGTTTTCTATCTTGCTTCCGTCACAGTCGGGTCCATCCTCGGAACCTCAAGCCTCTTTCTTCTGTCCGGTCTGCTGGTGGCGATCGTCGCCTGGGTGGTGATCCGCCTCGAGAGACGTTTCGGTGTAAGAACGGAGGTGACGGAATGAACGCGCTGTCTTCGAAGCGTCGATCGGTGAGGGGTTACCTGATCGCGGCCGTCATTGCTGCCGCCCTCCAGACCATCATTCTGGGCTATATCATCGAAAGCCGCGCGGCGATCCTGCGCAGTGGCGCCGCAGTCCTGCTGAAGACGACACCTGTCGATCCGCGTGATTTTCTGCGTGGCGACTACGTCGTGCTGAATTACGAGATTTCGTCGGTGCCGGCACAAACGGTGATCGGCGAACTCCCCACCGTACCGGGCGAGCAGGCGCTCTGGGTCCGCTTGAAAAAGCAGCCGGACGGGTTCTGGGCAATCGCCGAATCGTCGTTCATGCCGCTTCCCGAGCAGCCTGAAAGCGTCGTGCTCAAGAGCCGTCCTTTTTACAGCTACGGTGTGCGCGCGACTGATACGATCCGCGCCGAATACGGCATCGAGCGCTACTATGTGCCGGAAGGCCAGGGCAAGCCGCTGGAGGAGGCCCGCCAGGACGGCAGCGTTTCGATCGCAGCCCGCGTATCGAACGATGGGTCGGCGCAGATCCGCAACCTGCTCGTGGACGGCAAGCCCGCATACGAGGAGCCGCTTTACTGACTTTGGCGAAATGACGGGATGGGGTCTTGGAGGCCATAAAATCCCTGTCATTTGGCCTTTATTTTTCCTTTGCCTCCACCAAATCGGGTGTTATAGAGACGCGCGCTCCGGAAGGCCTCATGTCCAGGCATATGCATGCGGTTTTGCGAACGCGGGTATGGTGAAATTGGTAGACACGCCAGATTTAGGTTCTGGTGCCGCAAGGCGTGGGAGTTCAAGTCTCTCTACCCGCACCAAAGCTGGCTTGCAGGCGGGGAGACCGGATAGGTCGCCCCCAATTACCCGGCAGGATGGCGCCGTCCCCCTTCGGGCGGGATGCAATGGAATCTGAGAAAAGCCACGCGCGGCAAATTTTTCCGGCGTCGTGCTCATCGAAACGAAACGGCGTCTGGGCACGGCCGCCACGAAATGAAGGTAGGAAGACATGCAGGTTATCGAAACGCTCGCTGAAGGGCTGAAGCGCGAAATCAAGGTCGTTATCCCGGCCAAGGACATGGAAAACAAGATGAACGAGCGCCTTGCCGACGTAAAGGACAAGGTGCGCATCAATGGTTTCCGTCCCGGCAAGGTTCCGGTCGCCCACCTCAAGAAGGTCTACGGCAAGTCGATCATGGCCGATCTCGTCAATGAGATCGTTCGCGAACAGCCGACCCAGATCCTTTCCGGCCGTGGCGAAAAGTCTGCCACGCAGCCGGAAGTCGCGATGACGGAAGACAAGGACGAGGCCGACAAGATCCTCGCCGCTGAGCAGGATTTCGAATTCACGCTCTCCTATGAAGTTCTGCCGCCGATCGAGCTGAAGTCCGTCAAGGGAATCAAGATCACCCGCGAAGTCGTTGATATTTCTGACGAAGAGGTCAACGAGCAGGTTCTTAAGGTCGCTGAAAGCGCCCGTTCCTACGAAACCAAGAAGGGCAAGGCCGCTGATGGCGACCGCGTCACGATGGATTACGTCGGCAAGGTCGACGGCGAAGCCTTCGAAGGCGGCACCGATCAGGGCGCTGAACTCGTCCTCGGCTCCGGCCGCTTCATTCCGGGCTTTGAAGATCAGCTCGCCGGCGTCAAGGCTGGCGACGAGAAGACCATCACCGTGACCTTCCCGGCCGACTATCCGGCCAAGAACCTCGCCGGCAAGGAAGCCACTTTCGACGTCACCGTCAAGGAGGTTGCTGCTCCGGCCGACGTGGAAATCAACGACGAACTGGCAAAGAAACTCGGCCTCGAATCCGCCGATCGCCTGAAGGAAATCGTCCGCGGCCAGATCGAATCGCAGTACGGCTCGCTGACCCGCCAGAAGGTTAAGCGCCAGATCCTCGACCAGCTCGATGAGATGTACAAGTTCGAGACCCCGAAGTCGCTTGTTGAAGCCGAATACAACGGTATCTGGAGCCAGGTGAACAACGACCTCGCTCAGTCCGGCAAGACTTTCGAGGACGAAGACACGACGGAAGAGAAGGCCAAGGAAGAATACAAGACGCTCGCAGAGCGCCGCGTCCGCCTCGGCCTCGTCCTCTCCGAAATCGGCGAAAAGGCCGGCGTCGAAGTGAGCGAAGACGAAATGCAGCGCGCAATCTACGAGCAGCTGCGCCAGTATCCGGGCCAGGAAAAGCAGATCCTCGAGTTCTTCCGCAGCCAGCCGGGTGCCGCCGCTTCGATCCGTGCACCGATCTTCGAAGAAAAGGTCATCGACCATCTGCTGACCGAGATCGACGTCACGGACAAGAAGGTCACCAAGGAAGAGCTGCTCGCCGACGAAGAGGGCGAAGGCTCCGAGAAGACCAAGAAGGCCGCGCCGAAGAAGAAGGCAGCCGCCAAGGCCGAAGCTTCTGAAGGCGAGGAGGCAGATGCTCCGAAGAAGAAGGCCGCTCCGAAGAAGAAGGCCTCCGAAGGCGACGCCGAGTAATCGGCTTTTCCGGTTGAATACTTCAAGGCCCTGCCGGTTCGGCGGGGCCTTTTTCTTTGGCGCAATGCGGGTGCTATGCTGCGGCACTCGCCAAAATGAGGCGGATTAGTCTAGAGTTCCGACTTGATGTCGCCCATGCGGTTCCAGGCGTCGAGGCCGGCGATCTTGTAGGCTTCGGCAAGCGTCGGATAGTTGAAGGTATTCTCGACGAAGTATTCGACGGTGCCTTTGAGATTGAGCACTGCCTGGCCGATATGCACCAGTTCGGTGGCCCCTTCGCCGACGATGTGGACGCCCAGCAGACGGCGGGTCTTCAGCGAGAAGATCATCTTCAGGAGACCGGTGTCGAGGCCCATGATGTGGCCGCGCGAAGTCTCGCGGAAGCGGGCGATGCCGCATTCATAGGGAATGCCGCGTTCATTGACCTCTTCTTCCGAAAGGCCGCAGGTCGAAATTTCCGGCACGGCGTAGATGCCGTAAGGGAAGTATTTCGGAGGCTCCTTGGCGATCGCGCCGACGGCAACGCGGGCGGCGATGCGGCCCTGCTCCATCGACGTCGAGGCGAGGCTCGGAAAGCCGACCACGTCGCCGGCGGCATAGATGTTCGGCACCGAGGTCTGGAAGGTTTCCGGATTGACCTTGAGGCGGCCGCGGCTGTCGGCCTCGAGGCCGGCGGCGGCAAGGTTGAGCGCGTCCGTCGCCCCCATGCGCCCGGCGGCGAAGAGCACCATGTCCGTCGTCAGGTGGCGGCCATTGTCGAGCGTCAGGGCGACTCTGCCGTTGTCGAGCGTCTCCACCTTGTCCGCCTTCTGGCCGAGCAGCAATTTCATGTTGCGGTCACGGAGCTGGTAGGTGAAATCCTCGATGATCTCCTTGTCGATGAAATCGAGCATGGTCGACTTGGGATCGAGGACGGTCACAGCCGTATCGAGGGCGCTGAAGATCGTCGCATATTCGATGCCGATGACGCCTGCGCCGATAACGACCATCGAACGCGGCAATTCCTCGATATCGAGCAGTTCGTCGCTGTCGATCACCGTCTTGCCGTCGAAGGGCATGTATTCCGGGCGGAAGGGCTTGGTGCCGACGGCAAGCAGGATGCTGGCGCAGCTGACCTGCATGGTCTCGCCGTCGTCCTTGATCACCTGCAGCGTTGAGGGATCGATGAAGCTCGCCCTGCCGCGGATATGCTGGACGCGGTTGCGGGCGAACTGGTGCTCGAGCACCTCGACTTCATGGTCGAGCGTGATCAGCAGGCGGCGGCGCAGATCCTCGGCACTGATCTCTTCCTTGACCCGATAGGCGCGACCATAGAAGCCGCGCTCGCGCCAGCCGGAGAGGTTGAGTGCCGTCTCGCGGATTGTCTTGGATGGGATGGTGCCGGTATGCACTGAGACGCCGCCGACGCGCTTGCCCTGTTCGATGACCAGGACCTTCTTGCCGAGCTTCGCAGCCTGGATGGCGCCGCGCCGCCCTGCCGGACCGCTGCCCACAACAACAAGATCGTACTGAAACATGGCTTTGCCCCGGAAATAGGAAATTGGAATCATATTTTGCAGCGCAAAATGTCGCTCATTCACCGGTAGCTGGTCAATGTTACAGTTTCTATTCCGGCGACGTCACGAGTTCAAAAAGCCAAACATCGGCTCCAGCTTTTCGAAAGTCCGGTCCATCGCATAGGCGCCGATGAAGAACAAGGAAAGGTGCCCGTAGGTCAGCGAGATCTGCGATTCGGCCGCGATCTCGCCGAGCTTTGCGACGCCGGCTACATAGATGGCCGAGGCAAGCCCAGTACGGTCGGCGCCGGCCCGACAATGGATGAGCAGCGGCTTCGGGGCGGACGCCATGATCGCCATGAGCCGGCTTCCTTCCTCGATCGTCAACTCCTTGGAGGCCGACATGCGGAAATCGATGTAGTTGAGGTTGAGGCTCTTCGCTGTCGCCACTTCATCGTCATACCAGGCCTTGCCGTTCTCGTTACCGCGCAGGTTCAGCACCGTCTTGATGCCATAGTCCTTCGCCAATTCCTTGAGTTCGTCCGGAGATGGCTGGGAAGCGCGATAGACTTCGCCCGCCACGACCGCGTGAACATTGTTGGAAAGCTGCAGGTAGCCGAGATAGAGTCCGATGACGGCCAGTGTTATCAGGGCGAGCCGCGCGATCGATTTGTATGTCAGGGGAACATGGAAACGATCGGTCAGTAGGGCCATAGTTGGGGTCCGGTTGGCGTGAAAGCCTGCTAGAGAATGCTATGATGGCTTTTTCATGCCTCCATCTTTGGAAAATCGCAAATGTCAGATCAGCTGGATGCCCTTGAGCTCGCATGGCTGTCCTTGCCGATGATGATGTGGTCGTGGACGGTGACGCCGAGCGGCTTCGCCGTTTCGATGATCGTCTTCGTCATATCGATATCGGCGCGCGACGGCGTCGGATCGCCGGATGGATGGTTGTGGACGAGAATGATGGCCGTCGCCGAGAGTTCATGAGCGCGTTTGACGAGCTCGCGCGGATAGACCGGCGTATAGTCTACCGTTCCGCGGCTCTGGTCCTCCTCGGCGATCAGCGCATTCCGTTTATCGAGGAACAGGATGTTCGCGCCTCATGCGGCGTGGCAATACTCGATCACCGCGGTGACCGTGATAGTGCTCTTCCTTCGAAGAGCCGGGGGGCAGGACGGTCTGTTTGCCGAGTGCGGGTTTTGCGAATCGGCGCTCGTCAGCGGGCGAATGGTGGTCTACGTCGAAAGGCAGTTCACCGTTCGGGAGGAAGAGAGGACCTTTGCCATTGCGTTCACCCGTTGAGCGGCAGGCCTGGCCGGTCGAGGCCGCCGGGCGAAAGCGTGAAGATCTCGCAGCCGCTGGCCGTAACACCGACGGTGTGTTCGTATTGCGCCGATAGCGACCGGTCGCGGGTCACCGCCGTCCAGCCGTCGGCCAACACCTTCACATGCGGACGGCCGAGATTGATCATCGGCTCGATCGTAAAGATCATGCCTTCGCGCAGTTCCGGACCCTCGTTTGCGCGGCCGTAATGCAGGATATTCGGCGAATCGTGGAACAGGCGGCCGACGCCATGGCCACAGAAATCGCGGACGACCGAGCAGCGCTCGCTTTCCGCATGGGTCTGGATCGCTTCGCCGATCGCGCCAGTGCGTGCGCCGGCGCGGACGGCGGCAATGCCGCGCATCAGCGCTTCATGCGTGACTTCGAGAAGTCGTTCGGCGGCACGCTTGATCTGCCCGACCGGATACATGCGGCTGGAATCGCCGTGCCAGCCGTCGAGCACGAAGGTGACGTCGATATTGACGATATCGCCTTCGCGCAGCGGCTTTGCATCCGGAATGCCGTGGCAGACGACATGGTTGATCGAAGTGCAGGTCGATTTGGTATAGCCGCGATAATTGAGCGTCGCCGGATAGGCGCCGTTGTCCATCCCGAATTCGAAGACGAACCGGTCGATCGCATCGGTGGGCAGCCCCGGCCTGACGATCGCGGCAAGCTCATCGAGGCAGCGGGCGGTCAGCTGGCATGCCTTGCGCATGCCCTCGAACGCCTCGGGGCCG
Organism: Rhizobium sullae; assembly: GCF_025200715.1. NCBI lineage: Bacteria > Pseudomonadati > Pseudomonadota > Alphaproteobacteria > Hyphomicrobiales > Rhizobiaceae > Rhizobium > Rhizobium sullae. The sequence continues at coordinate 1,883,897 of NZ_CP104143.1, read as the reverse complement.
TAGAGCCTTATGGCACCGGTATTCTTCGACGGCGCGGAGGAGGCTTCGATATAATTCACCATTGGAGGGCCTTAGCAGAAATTGTCTTCATCGTTCATAATGCAGCTATGCCGCGTTCGTCCATCGTGTTCAACTGCGGCCACGAGATTTGTCTCACTTTGATACGGTGCACCGGCACGCCTTTCCGTTCACGCTGTGGAATCGACCCGTGTTTTGCCCTTGTATTTCAACTCGGACGAGGCGCGGGAAATTGCCGCGTTGAGATGAAACTATATGGCGCTTCCCAGCGCCCCGTTCGACGGTTTTTATCCCCATCTTAGGCGCCTCTGCTCGGATACCGGCACCTTGGGGCGCAAACCCTGGGAGTTGACGATCAGCTTCACCCTGAGGTTGCGATTTCGTGGGGCGTAGCCTCGAAGGGCGAGGGCAGGTGTGGTGGCGTGGCGCCCGGCTGCGGACCGAACTGGATCGGCTATCCCGAGGGACTATTTTCATCGGTGGCAAGCAGATACCTTGAGAAATGGGAGAAGAGAATGGAACTCGTGACCCACAGGAAATTCAAAAGCGGCTTGTTGATGCCGTGGGGAAAGGGGACGGTCGTGAGCGGAGCCAGGGGATTCGTCTACCTTTCCGGAAACACGGCGACCGCCGAGGATTATGATCCGGCCGGCAGGAAGGGAGGGGGCTTCGTTGGCGATGCAGCGGCGCAGTGGCGCGCAATCCTCACGAACATCGAAGCGGACTTGGAGGAACTCGGCAGCGCGCTCGAATATCTCATTCGGCTGACCTTCTTCGTTAAGGGGCCATTTCCCGATGGCGGCGTTCTGAGCTCTCCGAATTTTCGCCTGGACGTGATGGACGACTTTTTCGCCGAGCACTGCCCAAAGCACTGCAGCTATAACAACCCGCCGCCCTCGGAGGTGATCGGCGTTGCGGCGCTGGCGCAACCCGACGTCCTTGTTGAGATTGTTGCAGTCGCGGCGCTGGCGGACAAGCCGTCATGAGCGAAACGCGACGCAAGCTGACGACCATCTTCTGCGCCGACGTGCAGGACTATACGCGCCTGATGGGGGCGGACGAGGAGGGTACGCTGGCGATGCTGAAGCGGCATCGCGATGCGATGTCGCGGCTCATCGGCTCGCATGGCGGGCGGGTGATCAATACCTGGGGCGACGGATTGATCGCCGAATTCCCGAGCGTCGTCGAGGCCGTGCGCGCGGCCGTCGACGTTCAGAACGAGCTCGCCGGCCTGAACGCTGCGCGGCCGGCGGACGGGCGCATGCTATTCCGGATCGGCATCAATCTCGGCGACGTGATCGTCGAAGGCGACGATCTCTATGGCGACGGCGTCAATATCGCCGCGCGGCTCCAGGCGTCTGCCCCTGCCGGCGGGATCGTGATCTCGAACACCGTCTACGACCAGGTCCGCAACAAGGTGGCCGTCGGGTTCGATTTTCTCGGGCCTTTGGTGGTGAAGAATGTCACGGAACCCGTGCCAAGCTATGCCGTGCGCATCGGCGAAGGCATGGAGAGCACGCCGCAGCCGGCGGCTGCAGCGAACCGTCCAGAGGCCCCGGCAGCGACCGATCGGCCGCTCGGCACGAAGGCTCGCAGGATGTTCGGTCTGCTCGCCTTGTTGAGCGCTGTTCTGGTCGTCATCAATCTTCTCTCCTGGCGGGGCGTCTTCTGGGCGGCATGGCCGCTTCTCGCCTTTGCTGTTCTCTCGGCCATGATATGGGTGCGGCGCCAGAACCATGTCGACCGGGGCATTGCCGCCCTCGGCGTCGCCGGGCTTGGCATGATTGCTATCAACCTTCTGTCGTGGCACGGGATATTCTGGGCGATATGGCCGCTTCTGGGGCTGGCCGCCGCTGCCGCCATTCGATGGGTGATGCGCAGCTGACCCAAGAGTGTATTGGCCGTGCCTGCGGAGCGTTGCCGTGTTCCCGAATTGCGTATCTTGCGGCGGTATTCAGTTGATCGACGAAAAGGCATGATGACAGAAAAACTAGATCAGCTCCGGAACGTCATTCTCAGCGAGTATCCGGACTTGGCTGCATCGACGTTCGAACTCGCGCCGGTAGGCTGGGATTCGATTGCCGTCGATGTGGATGACCGGCTGATCTTCAAGTTTCCCCGCCATGAGGTCGCGCAAAAGGCGCTTGTGAGGGAAGCCGCGCTGCTTGCCGTTGTCCGGCCCAGGGTCTCAATGGCCGTCCCCGACCTGCGCATTTTCGAGAAAAGTGGGGCGCTGTTTTCCCTGCACGAGAAGCTGAAGGGCGAACATTTGCTCACGGCCGAATATGACAAGCTGCCGAAGGATGCGCGGCAGCGCCTTGGCGATGATCTGGGCCAGTTTTACGCCGAGCTTCACCGGCTCGACAGCGAGCGGATGGCGGACGCCGGCGCCGCGCCAGTCGGCGCATGGCAAAGCCCCGCAACAGTTCGCGAGAAAGCCGTGCCGGCGCTTCCCTCCGAGCTTCGTTCCGTGGCGGAGGATATCATCGCGGGTTTCGAGCGACTTCCGCCCGATCCGCACGGACAGACCTACGGCTTTTTCGACGGCCATGGATGGAACATGGCATTCGACCATGCGCGCAGCCGCCTCAACGGCATCTACGATTTCGCCGATTCCGGCTTCGGTCCGGTCCACCAGGAGTTCATCTATTCGAACCTCATATCGCCGGATCTCACAGAGCGGATCGTGGCTGCTTATGAGAGAACATCGGGCCTGACGCTCGACCTGCGCCGCATCGAAATCCTCACCGGCTTTCACCGGTTGTCGGAACTGGCGGAGCTTCCGGAGGATTGCCGGCACACGCCGGCCATGACCTACCATGCCGTGGCATGGCTCGAGGACGTGTCAGGCAGCGGGTTCACTGCGAGCTAGTGTGCGGGAGAGGCGGCGGCGACGATGTCAGTCAACGGACCCAAAGAACCGGGCTGCGATGCTGGCGACTTCGTCGTGAATGGACCGCCGGTCGACGCCGTCGGCATCCGTGAAAATGTCCGGTGCGAGTTTCCTCCCTTGCGGCGTCGGTTCCGGCACAAAGACGTAATGGTCGATTCCGCCTTTCAGAATATCCAGCCAAGCGCCCGGTAGATGGCTGTGCAGCCAGCCGCAGCACTCCTCCGCAGGTGCAATGGTGTCCGCATCGCCGCCGATAATTCGAACCGGCTTTGTGACCCGCTTCAGGCTCTCGGCCAAAAAGCCCAACACCGAGCGGCCCGGCGCAAGGACAAGGGCAGCATCAAATCGAGGGTCGCTGTAGTCCTTCGATCTACGATCCCACGACGCGCGAAAGACCTCGCTGCGCTCCAGCAAGGGAGCTATGTGGTCCGCCAGATCGGGAAACTCCCTCGGTCCGCGACGCGGGCCTTTGATCGGGTTTGCAGATTCAAACTGGGAGTAAGCCACGCGTGCGCCCATCAACAACATCGCCGTGTAGGCACCGGCGGAAAAACCGGCAACGAATGCACGAGCGCTGACCGTTCCGCCCAGTTGCCTTCGCCAGCCGTGATCGTCGAGCATTGCACGTAGGTCGCTTGCCCGTTCCCAAAGGCAGAGGAAGCCTTCCGGCCTATAGGGTTCGGCACCGGTGTGGCCGTGGTGATTGACCGCAAGGGCAACGAAGCCCCGCTGTGCTAGGCGATGGGCCAGCCATTCAAGACCGGCGGCAACTCCCCCGCTACCATGAGAGAGGAGCACGAGGGGACGAGGCGTCGTTGCCGGCTTAAGAGCCGCATCAGGCGCAACGGGCTCCATCTGAAACCAGGATGCGCCAGATACGGGCATCTCGATTGCGGCATCATCTGCAGGATACCAAGCCGCCCAGGAAAGAGGGCGGGGGCCGGTACCGGCCCAATTCGTCCTGTTCTCATCAAAGCAGACGCCTTCCGCGAAGCCGACCGGCATATGATTGCTCCAAATTCAGGAAGCGATATGCCTCAGCTTTGTTTCGAAAACAGCGACGCGAGGCTTGGGCGCGGAGAGGGCGGATTTTTCAGGCGCGGTACGACGACGAGGCGCTTGACTTCGCCGCGCTTGAAGGCGGCGAGGAAGCGGCGGTAGTCCTTGAACGAGATGCAGCCGTTGGAATCGCCGCGCTTGCCGAGCAGATAGGTGTGGGCGAGCAGGCCGACGCGTCCGTGGATCTTCTGCGGGCCGCCGACGGGATGGAGGCGGATCGCCTCGACGCCGTGGAACAGGGCTTCGCGCATGGCAAGGTCATAGGTGTGCGGTGGTGTTGGCCCGCGCATTTTCTTGTCGGCATAGCGCGGCTTGTCGCGCATGGCGCCGAGGCCGGAATGGGCTTCGAGCTTTTCGCCGTTCGGCAGATAGACGACGCTGGCCTCGATATCGTAGATCGCCACGCCATTGCGGGCGCTCGGCATCAACGCCGGCTTGGCGAATGCCGGCATCTCCTCGTCGTCATCCTCCGTTTTCGCATAGGCAAGGGCCGGTTCGGCGTCGCGCGCGTCGATCTTCGGCTTGCCGGGGCGTGCCATCGGCAGCGGAATCTCCGTGCCAGGTGCCAGAACGAGGCCGAAAGGTTCGTCAGGCGTTGCCGTTTTGGCGGAAGCGGTTTCGAAGGGAGCGGCGGCGGGTATCGGCTGGGCGGAAGGGAGCGTTGTCGCAAGCGCGAGACTTGACGCCGGTTCAACGGGCTTGGCGGAGGCGGTCTGGATCGAATAGTCGGGTGCCGGAAGGGCAGCAGGTGCTGTGACCGCCGGAACGGGTGCGGCGCTTGCAAGCACCAGCGCCTGCTGTTTCAGGGCGGAAGCCATCTCGGCGCCGTTGTTGCGCTTTGCGAGCAGCGACAGGCCGCGGCGCTGCATGAGAGTGACCATAGCCTTGGGGGATTTCGGCGTAGCCTCGGCGACCATGCGGTCCGAAACCGTCGTCTGGCCGGGCAGGCGCGAGAACTTGCTGACACGGATCAGGGGATGCGAGCGAGTGGCTGCAGGCGAAACTGGCTTTTGAGCGATTGCGACATCGGCGATCATGGCGGCGGCCGGTGGCTGCGGCGTGGCGGAGGTGTGCATTGCCGCGATCGACGCGATGATCCAGGCCGACGCAGCGACTGCGATACCAATTGCGGCGGCTCCGGAGATGAGCCGGAAGGGTCTGGCCGAGCGAAAAAAAGCCCAGCCGAAAGGGTTGACGCTTTCACGCGCCTCAACAGCAAACGCCATACTACTCGGTTTCCCAACGCGTCACATTACCGGCGGCTTACGCGGAACGCCCCTTGCCGGAGCCGGTAATGAAGCAAGAGGGCCAAATTGAGGCTCGCTGCGACTTGCCGACTGTCCGGAAGCATGACGCACTATGGTAACTAATTCCTTTACGGGATGATCGGCGCTCGCCGAAATGGCACGGGCGATCACTCGCTGTCGGCTAGGTGCCTTCGATTTCGAATATTAGCAATACGTGTAATTCGTTCCATCTTCTGCTATGGTTCGGCCGTGACTGATGGCTCAATTTGGGGGGAACCAATGTCTTCATTAGATGATATGGCCAAGAGCGAAGTCTCTCCGGCGTTGCTGGTTGATGCCATGTTCGCATTCCAAAAGACGGCTGCGATCAAAGCGGCAATAGAACTCGATCTGTTCACGATGATCGGCAGCGAAGCCCGCACGGCCGGATCGCTCGCCGCTGAAGCAGGGAGTGCCGAACGCGGATTGCGCATTCTCTGCGACTTTCTGGTTATTGCCGGTTTCCTGATGAAGAGCGGCGACAGCTATGCACTGACACCCTCAAGCCAAGTGTTCCTTGATCGGCGTTCGCCGGCTTTCATGGGCACTGCGATCGAGTTTCTGGCCTCGCCGGAGATGCTGACTCTGTTCCTGGACGACCCGGCTGCTTGCGTGCGCAACGGAGGTGCGGTCGGTCTGGCGAACGTGGCGCCGGACAATCCCGTTTGGGTGAGATTTGCGCGGGCCATGGGTATGTTCACCGGCGCCAGCGCTCAAGGATTGGCATCGGAAGTCGCCGGATGGCCGAAGCCGCCGGCCAAGGTGCTGGACGTTGCCGCAGGCCCTGGGCGCTTCGGGATCGAGATCGCGAAGGTGGCGTCATCGGCCAGGATCGTCGCTCTGGATTGGAAACCGGTCCTTGCCGTGACCGAGGAGAATGCAAGGAATGCAGATGTGGCTGACCGTTTCAGTTTCTTGCCGGGCAGCGCTTTCGATGTGGACTGGGGCACGGGTTACGACCTGGTGCTGCTGCCGAACTTTCTTCATCACTTCGACAAGAACGGCTGCGTCACGCTTTTGAAGAAGGCACGGGCGAGCCTGGTGCCGGAGGGCCGGGTTGCTGTCGTCGAGTTCGTCCCGAACGAGGACCGGGTGTCTCCCGAATTCCCCGCCGCTTTTGCCTGGGTGATGCTGGCCACGACGCCAACGGGCGACGCCTATACGGAGCGGGAGCTTGCCGATATGGCAAGGCTTGCCGGTTTCAGCACCGCCGCGAGCAAGCCGCTGCCGCCGACGCCGGCAAGCCTGATGTTCTTTAAGTGATATTTTACCGGGCCGCGCGCGATATCGGGTTCAGGCCCGCGCCATGACATAGCTGCCCGGTGCTTCCTCGATGGCGTTGAGCGCCGTGCCGCCGGGTTTGCGCGCGGGCACGCGTTTGGCATCCTTGGCTTCGATCCAGGCCTGCCAGTGCGGCCACCAAGAGCCCGGATTTTCCTCGGCCTTGGCAAGCCAGGTGTCGTAATCGCCCCTGGTCGGGCCGCCGGTCCAGAACTGGTACTTCTTCTTGTCGGGCGGGTTGACGACGCCGGCGATGTGGCCGGAGCCAGCCAGCACGAAATCGACTTTTCCGCCGAAGAACCGGCTGCCGAGGAAGACGGAATTCGCAGGAGCGATATGGTCTTCGCGGGTCGCGAGATTGTAGACCGGGATCTTCACGTCCTTCAGCGACACGGTCTTGCCGTCGAGCATCATCTCGCCAGCGGTGAGCGCGTTCCTGAGATAGCAGTTACGCAGGTAGAAGGCGTGGTTGGCGGCCGCCATGCGGGTGGAATCGGCATTCCAGAAAAGCAGGTCGAAGGGCATCGGCATTTCGCCCTTCAGATAGTTGTTGACGAAATAGGGCCAGATCAGTTCGGAGGCGCGCAGCATGTTGAAAGCCGTCGCCATCTTCGAGCCGTCGAGATAGCCGGTTGCCTGCATATGCGCCTCGAGCGCTTCCAGCTGTTCCTCGTCGACGAAGACCTTGAGGTCTCCCGCATGGGCGAAATCGACCTGTGTGGTGAATAGCGTCGCGGTCTTGATGCGCTTGTTTTTCTCCTTGGCGTGCAGCGCCAATGTTGCCGCAAGCAGCGTGCCGCCGACGCAGTAGCCGACGCTATTCACGTCCTTTTCGTCCGTCGCCTTCTCGATCGTTTCCAGCGCGAAATCGATGCCCTCGCGGGCATAGGCCGTCCAGTCCTTCCCGGCATGGCGGGCATCGGGGTTCACCCAGGAGATGACGAAGACCGTATGGCCCTGGTCGACGCACCATTTGATGAAGGATTTCTGCGGGTTGAGATCGAGAATGTAGAATTTGTTGATCCACGGCGGGCAGATGAGGAGGGGGCGCTTCAGCACCGTATCCGTGGACGCTTCGTACTGGATGATCTGGCAGATGTCGTTCTGGGCGATCACCTTGCCGGGGGTCAGCGCCATGTCCCGGCCGACCGCGAATTTGGTCATGTCGGTCTGACGCATTTTCAGGTCTCCGCCGCCCGCCGCGATGTCCTCGGCCAGCATCTTCATGCCGCGCACCAGGTTTTCGCCGCTCGTCGCAATTGTTTCGCGGTAGAGCTGCGGGTTGGTTACGACGAAGTTAGCCGGTGAAAGGGCGGCGGTGATCTGCTTCACGTAGAAGCTCGCCTTGTGTTTCGTGTGCTCGTCGAGCCCTTCGGTCTGGGCGACAATTTTCTCTGCCCAGTCGGCGGTGGTGAAATAGACCTGGCGCAGGAAATCGAAGAAGGGGTTCTTCTGCCAGTCGGCATCGGAAAAGCGCTTGTCCTTGCGCTCCGGCTCGGGTTCCGGGTCCTCGCCCTGCAAGCGTTGCATCGAGCGCATCCAGACGCCGAAATAGCTGCTCATCAGCTGGGTTTGCGCCTCGAACGTCCGGCGCGGGTCGGACATCCAGTATTCGGTGACCTTGGAGAGCGTCTTGACCATGTCGGTCATCGGCGCGGCGAGCCGGTCGTTGATTTCCCCGCTCTCACGCGGCGCAAGCCAGGCGGAGGCCGCCTTGCCGAGGTTTTCCAGCGCGCGGGCAATGTTCACCGCCATCGCCTCCGGATCCTTCAACAGGTAGGGATCAAGATTCGGTTCGAAGCCCGGGGTTTTCGTCTTTCCGGTATCTTTCTGCTTGCTGTCGGTCACGTATCTCCTCCGGCGGCAGCAATCCTCGTGCAAATTCAGTTGTACATCGTGCCGGATCGATAAAACAAGTTCAACGCAACGGCACTCGTGCTATTGCTTTGTCGGTGCGACAAATTTAACAGTCGGTGAGGCTTCAGCGTTTTGGAAGGTCTGGCATGACGACGAACGGCATCTTTGGCATCGTACTCGCAACCCGCATGGCCCTCGTTGCCGCGGCCGCAGCGATGACGCTTGCCGGATGCACATTGACGCCGGAGCAGAAGGCGGCCGCCGCGGCGCGGCGCGCGCCTCCGACGGCAGTCGTCATGACCCCGACCAAGGGCGAGGAGCCGGCACAAAGCGGCCTTGCTCATTATCCGGACGGCTATCCGAGCTTCGGCGCGCCGCTGACGGCGGCAAACGTCCAGATGAGTAACGAGGAAGCCGCAAGCCTGGGGCAGAAGCTTTCGGCACTCCGCGTCCAGCGCGACGCCGGCGCGATTTCGGAAGCCGAGTATCAGCGGCGGGTCGCTGAATACCGCAAGCTTGCCGCCGAGCACGGCACAGACGCGCTCTCTGCAATCGGCAATTAAGCCTTGCCTTTCAGGCGATTTGGACGCAAAGCCTTCCGCAGCTGGCGGGAGATGCAATTTTCCCGATAATATGCGTCTGTCGCGGCCTTTCGTCAAAGATTCGCCGCGGGACGAAAGTCTGATGAATACGGCGCTCGCGATTCTGAAGTTCGTGTCGCAGGCAGCCGTGAACAAACGAACTTCGAGCGCGGTCACAGTGGCCGCATTTCCATGGGGAAAGAGATGGAAGAGTTTCACAAAGTCCGGCGTTTGCCGCCTTACGTTTTCGAACAGGTCAACCGTTTGAAAGCGAGCGCGCGAGCGGGCGGCGCCGACATCATCGATCTCGGCATGGGAAACCCTGATCTCCCCACTCCAAAGGCGATCGTCGACAAGCTGTGCGAGGTCGTCCAGGATCCGCGCACGCACCGTTACTCCTCCTCCAAGGGCATTCCGGGCCTTCGCCGCGCGCAGGCCGCCTATTACGCCCGCCGCTTCGGCGTAAAGCTCAATCCGGATACGCAGGTCGTTGCGACCCTTGGTTCGAAGGAAGGCTTTGCCAACATGGCGCAGGCGATCACCGCGCCGGGCGACGTCATTCTCTGCCCGAATCCGACCTATCCGATCCATGCCTTCGGCTTCCTGATGGCGGGCGGCGTGATCCGTTCGATCCCGGTCGAGCCGGACGAGAACTTCTTCCAGCCGCTGGAGCGGGCCGTGCGCCATTCGATCCCGAAGCCCTTGGCGCTGGTTCTCAACTATCCGTCCAATCCGACGGCCTTCGTCGCAACGCTCGACTTCTACAAGGATGTCGTCGCTTTCGCGAAGAAGCATGACATCATCGTGCTCTCGGACCTCGCCTATTCGGAAATCTATTTCAATGGCGAGCCGCCTCCGTCGGTGCTTCAGGTTCCGGGTGCGATGGACGTCACCGTCGAGTTCACCTCGATGTCGAAGACCTTCTCGATGCCCGGTTGGCGCATGGGCTTTGCGGTCGGCAACGAGCGGCTGATCGCAGCCCTGACGCGCGTCAAGTCCTACCTCGACTATGGCGCCTTCACGCCCATCCAGGTGGCGGCGACGCATGCGCTGAACGGCGACGGCTCGGACATCGCGGAAGTGCGCAACGTCTACAAGCGCCGCCGCGACGTGATGGTGGAGAGCTTCGGCAAGGCCGGTTTCGACGTGCCGCCGCCGGCAGCGACGATGTTCGCCTGGGCGAAGATCCCGGAGAAGTTCCGTCATCTCGGCTCGCTGGAATTCTCCAAGCTGCTTGTCGAGAAGGCGGATGTTGCGGTAGCACCGGGCGTTGGCTTCGGCGAGCAGGGCGATGACTACGTGCGTCTGGCGCTCGTGGAGAACGAGCATCGCATCCGCCAAGCAGCCCGCAACATCAAGAAATTCCTGTCGACGGCCGACGAGACGATGCATAACGTCATCTCGCTCAACGCGCATCGCTGATATCATCACAGTCCAACGGCAGCCGCTTTCGGGCGGCTGCCTCTCATAAACACGCAGGATCGTTCCATGACAGACGCCCTCAAAATCGGCATTGCGGGCCTTGGCACCGTTGGTGCTTCGCTCGTCCGTATCATACAGAGCCGCAGCAATGAGCTTGCTGCCACGTGCGGGCGGCCGATTCTGATTACGGGCGTTTCGGCTCGCGACAAGACCAAGGACCGCGGCCTTCATCTCGCCGGCGTCGAGTGGTTCGACCAGCCGGAAGATTTGGCTGAAAAGGGCGATATCGACGTTTTCGTCGAGCTCATCGGCGGCGTCAACGGCCCGGCCAACAGCTCGGTGCGCGTGGCCCTCGAACGTGGTCTCCATGTGGTGACAGCCAACAAGGCGTTGCTTGCCTACCATGGTGTGGAACTGGCGACGATCGCGGAGGAAAAGGGCGCCCTGCTGAACTTCGAAGCGGCCGTTGCCGGCGGGATTCCGGTCATCAAGGCGCTTCGTGAATCGCTGACTGGCAACACGATTTCGCGCATCTACGGCATCATGAACGGCACCTGCAACTACATCCTCACCAAGATGGAGAAGGAAGGCCTTTCCTTTGCCGACTGCCTGAAGGAAGCCCAGCGCCTGGGCTACGCCGAAGCCGATCCGGCCTTCGACATCGAGGGCAACGATACGGCGCACAAGCTCTCGATCCTGACGACGCTGGCCTTCGGCAACCGGATCGCGGCTGACGACATCTATCTCGAGGGGATCACGAACATCTCTATCGAGGATATCCATGCTGCGGCCGAACTCGGCTATCGCATCAAGCTGCTGGGTGTCGCGCAGCGCACCGATAGCGGCATCGAACAGCGCGTGCACCCAACCATGGTGCCCGTCGATTCCGTTATCGCTCAGGTGGACGGCGTCACCAACGCCGTGGCGATCGAGTCGGATATCCTCGGCGAGCTTTTGATGGTCGGGCCCGGCGCCGGCGGCAATGCGACGGCATCCTCGGTGCTTGGCGATATCGCCGACATCGCAAAGAGCCAGCCGGGCGCTCAGCGCGTGCCGGTTCTCGGCCATCCGGCAAAGGCGCTTGAGCCCTACCGCAAGGCCCGGATGCAGAGCCATGAGGGCGGCTACTTCATCCGCCTGACGGTGCTCGACCGCACCGGCGTCTTCGCAAGCGTCGCGACGCGCATGGCGGAAAACCACATCTCGCTGGAATCGATCGTGCAGCGGTCGCAGCAGCATCTGGCGCCCTCGCACCACCAGACGATCATCCTCGTCACCCACGCGACGATGGAGGATTCCGTGCGCAAGGCCGTCGCCGCCATCAAGAGAGAGGGCTATCTCGTCGGCGAACCGCAGGTGATCCGCATCGAGCGTCCCAAGGAAGATTGAGACATCTCGCCATCCGTAGAGGACTGTGACCGAACGGGCGGGCATTCGTGCGTGTCCACAGCTAACATGAGCCTTTGCGCCCAAAATCGTTGTGTGCTCCGCCAAAGCCAAATAAATCTGCCGATGCGCTCCGGTCTCGGGGTGGTGACAAGCGATGGGCGATCAGAGAGGCATTGTGGATATAGCCGCCGATCCGGTACAGCGGGCGTTCCTGGGCGTGGAGAAATCCGTCCTCGATAACCGCTGGGTATCGCGCCTGGACCAGGCCGGCCAGAACCGCGCGCTCGCCATGTCTCAGACGCACGGCCTGCCGGATCTTATTGCGCGCGTGCTTGCCGGGCGGGGTGTCGGGGTCGACGAGGCCGTCGAATTCCTCGATCCGACGATCCGCAGCCTGATGCCCGATCCTTATATGCTGACGGACTGCGAGAAGGCGGCCAAACGTCTGGTCGAGGCGATCCGGCGTGGCGAGAACGTTGCGATCTTTGGCGATTACGACGTCGATGGCGCGGCCTCCTCGGCGCTGGTGTACCGCTTCCTCAAGCATTTCGGCGTGAGGGCCAATATCTACATTCCCGATCGCATCTTCGAAGGCTACGGACCCAACCCGGCGGCGATCAACCAGCTGATCGATAACGGCGCGCAACTGATCGTGACCGTCGATTGCGGCTCCACGAGCCATGAGGCCCTGGGGGCTGCCGAAAAGCGGAACATCGACGTCGTCGTCATCGATCACCACCAGGTGACACACGATCTGCCGCACTGCCACGCGCTGGTGAACCCGAACCGCGAGGACGACCTTTCGGGGCAGGGGCATCTCTGCGCCGCGGGCGTCGTCTTCCTCGTACTGGTCGCGACGCTGAGGTTGCTGCGCGAGGCGGGCGACAAGCGGATCCTCGCGATCGACCTGCTGCAGTGGCTGGACATCGTGGCGCTGGCGACGGTGTGCGATGTCGTACCGCTCAAGGGGCTGAACCGGGCTTATGTCGTCAAGGGTCTGGTTGCCGCGCGCCACCAAAGCAATGCCGGGCTTGCGGCGCTCTTTCGCAAGGCGGGCCTTTCCGGGCCAGTGACGCCCTATCATTTCGGCTTCCTCATCGGCCCGCGCATCAACGCCGGCGGCCGCATCGGCGATGCGGCACTCGGGAGCCGGCTGCTGACGCTGGACGATGCCGGCGAGGCGGAGATGATCGCGCTGCGGCTGGACGAACTCAACCGTGAACGCCAGGCGATGGAAGCGGCCATGCTGCAGGAGGCCGAGGCGGAGGCGCTTGCCGAATATGGCGACGGTGAGGGCGCTTCGGTGATCGTCACCGCGCGGGAAAAGTGGCATCCGGGCATCGTCGGGCTGCTGGCGGCGCGGCTGAAGGAGAAATTCAAGCGTCCGGCATTCGCCATCGCCTTCGACCCGTCGGGCCGCGGAACGGGGTCCGGCCGCTCGATCAACGGCTTCGACATGGGCAGGATGGTGCGTGCGGCGGTCGACGAGGGGCTGCTTCTCAAGGGCGGCGGGCATGCAATGGCCGCGGGGCTGACAGTCGAGCGCGAAAAGCTTGGAGCGCTGCGCAGCTTCTTCACCGAACGGGCCGAGAAAACCGTGGCGGCGCTGGTCGCAGGCGAGACATTGAAGATCGACGGGGCGATCGGCGCCAGCGGCGCCACAATCGAACTGATCGACCGTCTGGAAACGGCCGGACCCTATGGGTCGGGGCATTCGCAGCCGATCTTCGCCGTGCCGGCCCACAGGCTGCGCGACGCGCGGATGGTCGGCGAGAAACATGTGAAAGTGACGTTGGAGGCGATGGACGGCTCCCGCCTCGACGGCATCGCCTTCCGGGCCGCAGACACCTCGCTCGGAAATCTTCTGCTCAATTCCCGCGGCGCGAACCTGCATGTCGCGGGTATGCTCGGCGCCGATCACTATCAGGGCGCGCGGCGCATTCAGCTGCGTGTCTGCGACGCGGCGCCGGCGCGGTAAGTCACCAGTCGGATGAGAGCTTCGTCAGGTACTGCCCGTAGGCGCTCTTGCCGAGTCTTTTGGCAAGTTCGGCAAGTTCGTCCTGCGAGATGTAGCCCATGCGCCAGGCGACTTCCTCGGGGCAGGCGATCTTGAAGCCCTGGCGCTTTTCCAGCGTGCTGACGAAACCGGCGGCATCGAGCAGGCTGTCGGGCGTGCCGGTGTCGAGCCAGGCATAGCCCCGGCCCATCAGTTCCACGAAGAGCTGACCGCGCTCCAGATAGATGCGGTTGACGTCGGTGATTTCCAGTTCACCGCGCGGTGACGGCTTCAGGTTGGCGGCGATGTCGACCACCTGTTGGTCGTAGAAATAGAGGCCCGTCACCGCCCAGTTGGATTTCGGCTCTTGGGGTTTCTCCTCGATCGACAGCGCATTCATCTTCGCATCGAAGCCGACGACGCCGTAGCGCTCCGGATCGGTGACGTGGTAGGCGAAGACCGTCGCGCCTTCCCGGCGGCTCGTGCCGGATTTCATGATTTCCGGCAGGCCGTGGCCGTAGAAGATGTTGTCGCCGAGGACGAGCGCAGAGCTGTCGCCATGGATGAAGTCGGCGCCGATGGTGAAGGCCTGGGCGAGGCCGTCCGGGCTCGGCTGTACGGCATAGGTTAGCGAAATGCCCCATTGCGAGCCGTCGCCGAGGAGGCGCTTGAAGGCTTCGACGTCGTGCGGCGTTGTGATTATCATGAGGTCCCGAATACCGGCGAGCATGAGCGTCGTCAGCGGATAGTAGATCATCGGCTTGTCATAGACCGGCATCAGCTGTTTCGAGACGGCCTGCGTGATCGGGTGCAATCGCGTGCCCGTTCCCCCAGCGAGAATAATCCCCTTCATGTCCTTCTCCCCTAAAGGCCTTTGTTCAAAAGCTCTTGCATGACGATCTTCATGGATTGCTTCCACTCCGGCAGGCGGATGCCATATGTTTCGGCGAGCCTGTCGCCAACGAGCCGTGAATTGGCGGGGCGTTTCGCCGGCGTCGGATAGTCCGCCGTCGTGATGCGTTCAATTCGGACGTTCTTGCCGCCGGACCGGTGAAGCTCTGCGAATATTTCTCCGGCGAAATCCGCCCAGCTTGCCTCGCCACTGCCGGTGAGGTGAAAGATCCCGCGCTGCGATGGTGCCGGGTCCGTAACGAGACGGGCTGCGATCGCAAGGATCGCGTCAGCAATATCGAGCGCAGACGTCGGGCATCCCGTCTGATCGGCGACGACTCTGAGATGATCGCGGGTCTCGGCAAGCCGAAGCATCGTTTTCAGGAAATTGGCTCCGAAAGGCGAATAGACCCAGGCGGTGCGCAGGATGACGTGGTTGGGGTTCGCCGCCGCCACCGCCTTTTCGCCCGCAAGCTTCGAACGCCCGTAGACGGAGACCGGCCCAGTGTCATCGTCTTCGGCATAGGCCGACGGCTTGTCGCCGCTGAAGACGTAGTCGGTTGAAAGGTGGACGACCGGGATGCCGAGCCGCGCGGCAGCTTCGGCAACCGCCGCAGCACCTACCGCATTGACGGCGAAGGCGAGTTCGGGTTCGCTCTCGGCCTTGTCGACAGCCGTATAGGCTGCGGCCGAGACGATGAGGTCCGGGTGCAGGGCTGAGAATACGGCCGCGATGCTTGCAGGGTCCGCAAGATCAATCTCCGGGCGCCCGATCGCGATGATTTCGACACCCCTTTCGGCGCCGCGCCTGAGCAGCGACTGGACGACCTGGCCCTGTTTGCCGGTGACGGCGATGCGCATCGTCACTGCCCTTTGAAAACGCCGAGGCGTTCGCCGGAATAGACATTCTCGCGCAGCGGCCGCCACCACCATTCGTTTTCGAGATACCAGTGCACGGTCTTCTCGATGCCGGTTTCGAAAGTTTCCCCAGCCTTCCAGCCGAGCTCGCCTTCGAGTTTCGAGGCATCGATCGCGTAGCGTGCGTCATGTCCAGGCCGGTCGGTGACGTTGGTGATCAGGCGCGCATGCGGGCCGTTGTCGTTGTAGACCCCGTCGAGAATGACGCAGATGCGGTGCACGACATCGATGTTCCGGCGTTCGTTGCGGCCGCCGACATTGTATTTTTCGCCGGGGCGGCCGCGGGAGGCGATGGTGAAGAGCGCGCGGGCATGGTCTTCGACATAGAGCCAATCGCGGACATTGGCACCATTGCCGTAAACCGGCAGAGGTTTGCCCTCCAGCGCATTCAGGATCATCAACGGGATGAGCTTTTCCGGGAAATGGAAGGGCCCGTAATTATTGGAGCAATTGGAGACGACGACGGGCAGGCCGTAGGTGCGGTGCCAGGCGATCGCCAGATGGTCGCTCGCGGCCTTGGAGGCGGAGTAGGGCGAGGACGGATCGTAGGGTGTCGCCTCCTCGAAGAGGCCCTTGTCGCCAAGCGAACCGTACACCTCGTCCGTCGAGACATGCAGGAAGCGAAAGGCGTTCTTTCCGGCAACGTCGAGACCGTCCCAATAATGCCGCGCAACGTCCAGCAGGCTGAATGTACCGACGATGTTGGTCTGGATGAAATCCGCAGCACCGGAGATCGAACGGTCGACATGGCTTTCGGCGGCAAGATGCATGACGATATCCGGGCGGAAGGCGGCGAATGCCTCCTGCATTTTTGCGCGGTCGCAGATGTCGGCCCGCAGAAACTGATAGTTCGGCGCCGATTCGACGGATGTCAGTGACGCCAGATTGCCGGCATAGGTCAGCTTGTCGACATTCAGCACCTCGGCACCGACCTCGCCGACGAGATGGCGAACCAGTGCCGATCCGATGAAGCCTGCTCCGCCCGTGACCAATATGCGCATCGTCGGATCAATCCTTGGGTTGTTTTGCTTCGTAGGAAAAATGGCTCGGCACGTCGGCGAGCCGCGGCAGCGCCTTGTCCTTGTCGGACAGCACCATTGCTTGCTCCTCGACCGGCCAGCGGATGCCGATCGCAGGGTCGTTCCATGCGATGCCGCGGTCGTGCTGCGGGCTGTAGGGAGCTGTCACCTTGTAGCTGATGACGCTGTTGGGCTCGAGCGTCGCAAAGCCGTGCGCAAAGCCGGGCGGCACCCAGAGCTGCATGCCGTTCTCTGGCGAAAGCTCCTGGGAGAGCCATTTGCCAAAACTCGGCGAGCCGGTGCGGATATCGACGACGACGTCCATTATCCGGCCAGCAATGCAGCGCACCAGCTTGCCCTGGGAGAAAGGCGGCATCTGAAAATGCAGACCCCGGACGGTGCCGGGTTGCGCCGACATCGATTCATTGTCCTGGACGAAAGCGACGTCGGCCACGTGCTCGCGGAACCAGGCATCCTTGAACACTTCGGAAAAATAGCCGCGGTGATCTCCGAAGCGCGGCGGCGTGATTGCGACGATGCCGTCAATGGCCGTGGTTTCAAGACGCATGACGCACCCCTTCTGCGGACTTCATCAAGTGCCGGCCTTCATGACGCTCATCAGCATCTCCGCCTGTGAGCGGCTCTGCATGGCTGCAAAACCGTTAGCGGCGATGGAATCACGCTCGGCCGCATCGGCGATCAGCCCATGGCAGCGCTCGATCATTTTGTCATAGGGCTCGATCACCACGCCGCCGATGAAGGGCTGGATATCCGGGTCGCGGATGTCGCCTTCTGTCAGAACGCAGACTCGGTTGGCGAGCAGATAGGAAATGCGCACGATCTCGAAGACGCCGCTCGCATAATGATGGATATTGATGACAATCTTGGCGCGGGCAATGGCTGCATCGCGCTCCGCACCATACACGTTGAAGAGGTGCGCGACCTTGAGCCCGCCTTGCTCCAGCGTCTTCAGGATATGGTGGCGGCGCTCGTTCAACGAACCGTAAAAGAGCACGTCGATATCCTTGACGGGGGCGTGCTCTATCTGGCTGAGGCAGCGGCTGTAGCCGATTTCGAGCACGCCGGCATGGTCAATGCCCTTGGTTGCGAGATTTTCACGGTTGCGCGGGCTGTAGTCGAGAACCGGCAGTGACTTCAGGATGGACGTGTAGCGCGAGTTGATCCAAATGCTTTCTTCCGACACCTGCTCGAGATTGATGACGACGCTGTCCTTCGGCAGATGCCCAACGATTTCAGCGGGGAGAAGATTGCCGCCGTAGATGATCGGCGCACGGCCCGCGAATGCGTTCATGTCGCGGACGATCGGTGCCGAGCCGCCGAGTTCCTCGAAGGCGCCCTGCAGACCGAGTGCGACTTCATCGAAAGCGTGGCTGTGGTTGTAGCTGTCCGGCGTGACGATCCAGATACAATGACGGTCCTTGTGGGCTGGCCATCCCCCGGCAAAGGGCTGCAATGCGGTGCGGAGCGGCTGCTCGATCCTCGGCGCGGCCTGTGCCGGCTGCTGCGGCTCCGGGATGGCGCTTAAAGCCTGCGGAGCATAGGAACGCATCAGTTCGCGGCCGACGGCGAACTGGCCGCGCGGCATCCAGGCCGGCGGATCGTCGGCGCCCCAAATCAGATGCGGCTGCTTGATCAGCGGCTGGCGGCCCTCTTGCCAGGCGGTCAGCAAAGCCTGGTCGCGGCTTTGCAGAAAGGCTTCCTTGGCGGCGAAGAGGCCATGCAGCATGCGGCCGAGGCGGGCACCGAACTTCCACTCGAAATCGGCAACAGTCGGCACAAAGGCGGCGATTTTCAATCCGGAGGCGGCTGCCTGCTGGACATAAAGCCCGAGCAGACGCTCGATCACGAAGGGGCGCATCTTCGCGTTGGCGTCGCGTGAATAATGTGCCACGCCGGCATACGCGGTGCCTGCCGGCGTGCCGAGACGCGCCTCGTCTTCCAGTGATTCGAGAATGCGTTCGCAGAAGGCGAAATATCCGGACCAAAATTTCCGGTTGCCGCAGAAATAGTTGCAGAACACGAAGACCGTCTTGTCCTGCGGCGGCGCGATCGGGTAGCCGAGCTTCTGGAGATGCAGGAAGATCGGCTCCATGCCGGGATGACCGCCCAGCAGCGAATGCTCCCAGACGTTGCTGTAGATCGCAGCATGGCCGATCAGCGGATTATAGACATAGGCATCGGCACCTTCCGCTCTCGCCTTTTCCGCCTCGGTGACGAAGGACGGGAAGCTCGTCACCGACTTCATCTCGAACTTGCTGGAGAGCAGCCCCCAGAACATATCATCGCCGAGACCAATCGCATCGTGGTGCTGCTGCACGATGCGGAAGAGCTCATATTCGCGGGTCGAAGTCTGCGTATTGAACGAGATGTCGAGCGGCACCGCGGCGGCGTCGAGTTGGCTGCGCTGCGAAAGATCGAGATAAGGCTGATAGATGATGACGGACCCCATGCCGGCGGCTTTTTCCGTCAAAAGCGCCAGATCAGGAAGACCGGCCGGCAGAGCGGAAATGGGCTGATTGATCGTCAAGGCATCGTCCTTCGCGCATGGCCGCCGTTCGGATCGCGACCCGCAAAACGGCATTCGGGCTTGTTTGGTGCAGACTATTGGACGTGAAGCTTGCGCCACACTGTTCGCATGACTTTACGCTGGTCAGCCTGGGAACAGGTTAAGACGTGATGTTTGTATCAAGCCCATTTTGCGCGATATGCCCAACCTTTGGACGGCGTCATGAAAAACGAGAAGATCTATGTAACGAAGCCCAGCCTGCCGCCGCTCGAAGAATTCATTCCTTCACTGGAAGCGATCTGGAACAACCGCATCCTGACCAATGGCGGGCCATTTCACCAGCAGCTGGAGCAGGAACTCTGCAACCATCTCGGCGTGAAGCATATCAGCCTCTTTTCTAACGCCACTGTGGCGCTGCTGACCGCGCTTCAGGCGCTGCGCGTCACCGGCGAGGTCATCACCACGCCCTATTCTTTCGTGGCCACCTCGCATTCGCTCCTCTGGAACGGCTTGAAGCCTGTCTTCGTCGACATCGACCCAGTGACGCTCAATCTCGATCCAGCAAAAATCGAGGCTGCGATCACGCAGCAGACGACGGCGATCATGCCGGTGCACTGCTACGGCCACCCTTGCGATGTCGATGCGATCCAGAAGATCGCCGATCTTTATAATCTCAAGGTCATCTATGATGCCGCCCATGCCTTCGCCGTGGAGGACGAGCGGGGAAGCATCCTCAATCATGGCGATCTTTCCATCCTGAGCTTCCATGCGACGAAGGTGTTCAACACGTTCGAAGGCGGGGCCATCATCTGCCCGGACGCGAAGACGAAGATCCGCATCGATCAACTCAAGAACTTCGGCTATGTCGATGAAGTGACTGTCGTGGCACCCGGCACGAACGGCAAGATGAGCGAATTCAACGCCGCGCTCGGCCTGCTGCAGCTGAAATACATCAACTTCGCGCTCGAAAGGCGAGAGGTCATCGATCGCGCTTATCGCGAGCGGCTTTGTAGCGTCTCGGGGATCGAATGCCTGGACCGCTCCGGCGAGACCGTCTCCAACTTCTCCTATTTTCCGATCCTGGTACGCCCCGGCTATCCCATCTCGCGCGACGCGCTCTATGAGCGGCTGAAGGAAATCGGCATTCATCCGCGCCGCTATTTCTATCCGCTGATTTCCAGCTTCTCGATGTACCGCAGCCTGCCGTCCGCTCAGCCGTCGAACCTGCCGGTCGCAACCGAAGCCGCCCAGCAGGTGCTGTGCCTGCCGATCTATCCGGACATGGAGATAGAGATCGTCGACAAGGTCTGTGGGCTGATCGTGTCTGCTTAAACATACGGTATTCCGACTGCCATCGCGCGCTGCGGATCGAAATATCGGAGGTGCGAGATTGTGCGCCAATAGCCGGCCAGGCCGCCTCGTTTGCCTTCAGACTTTAAGCGTCAGCTCTGCCTATCAGATAAGAAATCACGGATCGGCGTTTTGTAGACGGCTGGTCATATGAAGGCGGCATGATCATTGATCGCGCCGCCTTCATTTGTTTCATAGGAGCCGCGTCAGAGCGCCAGTTGCGGCGCTCGGATTTCGATCCGCTCCCTCGCGGGGCGGTGCATGTTTTGCGGTTCGACCTCGACCCAGCGGTTTTCAAGCCGCGAGCATTCGATCGCCTCCAGTAGCCGCAGCCCCTCTTCGGCTTCCTCAAGTCCAAGGACATAGGGATGGGGCAGGCGTGCAGCATTGGCCTTGCGTTGCAGCAGAGCATCGGCAAGGTCGGCATAATAATTGGCGAAGGCTTCGATGAAGCCCGACGGATGGCCTGCCTTGAAGCGCTCATAGCGTGCATCGTTGGCGATCATGATGTCCGGGCTGGCGCGATCGAGGATCTGCTTGCGGCCGTTATGGTCGTAGAAATTCGCGAATTCTGGGGCCTCCTGGTGCCATTCAATCGATGCCTTGGAACCATAGAGCCGCACACGCAGTCCGTTGCGTTGCCCGAGCGCGGTCTTGCCGTACCACATGCTGCAATGCAGGCCCCCGGCGCAGCGCACCAACGCCTGCACATTGTCGATCACCTGCGGAAAGTTGCCGAAGCTCTGGCTGGTCGCGCAGACTTCTTCCGGCTCGCGCTGGGTGAGGAACTGGAGCAGCGAGTGCACATGAACACCGAGATCGAGCGAAACCGTCGGCACGATGCCATCGTGCAGGCGCCACTGCTGCGGCGTCATCGGTGTCCCGTCGCTGCGGAAGCGGAGAAAGGTTTCCTGCGGCATTTCGATATGGATCTGCTGCAGCTCGCCGAAGATGCCGTGCTCGACCATGCTGCGGATTTCGCGGAGCATGGGGTATCCTGTGTAGTTGTAGGTTACGGCCAGAAACGCGCCGTTCCTGCGCGCACTACCGATCATCCGCGTCTCGGCGCTCGAACCGGCAAGAGCCTTTTCCGAAATCACCGCGATGCCTGCCTCGAGCGCAGCAACAACCTGCTTCGTGTGCTGCTGCGTCGGCGTGAGCACGACGAGTGCGTCGATATTGCCGGCTTCTCTTGCAAGCAGGGTATCGAAATCGGCATGGCAGCGTTCCGACAATATGCGGTACTGCCGTGCCGTTTCGCGATTGATGTCGTCGTGGCGGCTGAAGCAGCCGGTGACGAGGTCAAATTTCTGATCAAGCTCGATCGCATCGCGATGAGCGCGGCCCACGGCGGAATTGACGGCACCGCCTAGAAAAGCAAGACGCAGCTTCTCCGGTACTCCCTGGCTCGAGCGGGTCATGCGAGATCTCCTTGCATCGTTTGGAGCGAAATGAACGTTTTGAAATCCGGCACCACTTTCAGCATCTCGTCGTGCGTCTCGAAGCGCGCGTAGAGAATGGCGAGCTTGTCGAACGGCGCCGAATTCATCGGCTTGCCGGTGGTCTTGACCTGCGCGATGCGGACATCGGATGACGGAATGGAGTGCGAGAAGGAAAACGGCGTCGAGGGCGTGTCCGAGGTGATCGTGTGGCGCCCGAAGAACAGCGGCGGATCGAAACGTGGCGTGACCGAAAATTCCTCGCCAAGTAGCAGTGTTATGACGAGGTCGGCATAGTCGATGCCGAGAGACTGATCGACGAGCGAGCCGAAAAGATCGCCCGGGCAGCGTCGCATGCATTCGATGACCCAGACATCGTGGCCGTTCGACAGGAACTGCGTGTGGAGCAGGCCGTCCTGCAGCCCGAGCAGCTTGACGACGCGCGCCATGATGGCCCGCGTCTTCGAACGGACAGTCTCGGCAAGGCGCGAGGGATGGTTGGATGAATCGACCTGGTAGGGATAGACCGTGCAATATTCGTCGACGAAGACGTCGAAGACGATCTCCTGATCCTTGATGAAGGCGGAATGGCTGTGCAGGCTACCTTCGATGAATTCCTCGATGACAATCTCCGCCGAGCGCGAGTTTCGCTGGGCATCGGCGACGGCGGCGGCAAGTTCCGTCGGGTCGAAAACCTTCGTGACACCGCGGCCGCTGAAGCTGTCGCTCGGCTTCACCAGCAGCGGATAACGCAGCGCCCGGGTTTCGATCGGGGCATCGCCCTGGAGGCGCACCGAGCGCGGGGCAGGGATATCGTATTGCTCGGTAAAGCGGCGGAACGCCTGCTTCGTGTGAATGATGGTCGCGGTTTCCATCGAATCGAAGCGCGGGAAGCCGAGTTTTCCGGCAACGAAAGTGGTCGACATGTAGGCGACATCATTGCCCGACGGCACGATGAAGTCGAAATCGCCTCTCTCAACGACGGCGAGCAGCGTGTTCGGATCGCTGTAGTCGATGAAATGCGATTGATCCGCATGCGCATGGCAGGGCTCATCAGGCCGGTTTCCGCAAACGGAAATATGCAGGCCGCGCCGTTTCAAAGCGAAGAGAAGGGGAACTGCGCTGAAGTTACTGCCGACGAGCAATGCTTTCTTGGTCATTCTCAAATCCATTCCACGTGCCCCTGACCGGTCGGGGCGTCGCGCATCAAACTGCTGGAACCGCAAATGCCAGCTCTCCGCCGTCCGTTTTCGATACAAGGAAGACTCAACCGGACGCGGTACCCAGAGTCGTAGGACGCGGGCGTTACCCGAGGCTTGCCACTGGAAGCGTTTGGCCCCCCGAATCCATCCCGAAGTCACCGTGTTGCTTGTGGGAAGCAGACCGGTCGCCTTGTTAAGCTGATGGTCATCTCATAGGCTTTTGGCGTGATTCCAACGTCCGCATCGGCTAGAGATGCAGACTGCAGCTGCGAAAAGAGACACCGCGCGATGAATGAAAAACTGCCTGACTTGATCGAAGGCGAGCGTATCTTCTTCCAAAGGGTGTTCGAAAGGCAGTCCCGCGCGACAGTGGAGATACGGGAGCAATGGCGCGCGGAAACGATTCTGCAGCGGAGAAGGCGCGTGTCGTCGGAGATCTACGACCTGCTTGGCGGGGTTGTAAAATATGGCCCGTTGAAGGGGCTTTCGCTGGCGAAGAACAACTGGTGGGGTGGCGGCGACTTCGGCTCGATGCTGCTAGGCCTCTATGAAAAGGAAGTGCTGGATTTCCTATTTTCGGCGAGAGCCGACGGCTTCGAGAGCTTCGTTGATATCGGTGCCGCCGATGGATATTACGCGATCGGCATGCTTCGATCGGGCCGAGTGAAAAACGCCATCTGCTTCGAGCTGAGCGAAGAAGGGCAGCGCACCATTGCATCGAATGCCGAGGCGAATTTCGTCTCCAACAGGATCGAAATATTCGGCGCCGCAGACAGGCTGTTTTACGAAAAGCTCAGCCACCTTGACCTGACGAAAGTAGTCGTCCTCGTTGACGCGGAGGGTGCGGAATTCGAAATCTTCGACGACGGCTCTTTGGCGGCTCTGAGAGAGGCGACGATCGTCATAGAGATACACAACTGGGTCGAGGATTTCTGGGAGAAGTACACGCGGTTCCTCACTTCGGCTTCAGCTTTGTTCAATGTCGAATTCATTGCGCCTGCGGTCAGGGACCTCACGCAGTTTCCGGAATTGAACGATTTTACCGACGACAACCGCTACCTCATTTGCTCCGAAGGGCGGCCGAACGTCATGCGCTTCATGGTCTTGACGCCCAAGGCATAATCTCGTTGGGAGGACTGGAGTATAAAATCTCCAGCCCGTCATTCCGTCACGGCGACGACTTCCAGCCTTGCCGATGTTCCCACCGAGCTCCAAAAGTCGCGAGTGAATAGATAGCTGAATTCCTTTTCCTCACGCTCCGTTTTGAGCTTGGCGTTCAGGATATCGTGCAACTTGGGCAGATTGTAGTAAGGCACCGACGGCAGCAGGTGGTGCTCGGCGTGGTAGTTCATGTTGGCATAGAAGAATGCAACCGGTGCCGGCAGATTGACCGTTCTTGAAAAGAGAAGCGCGCTTTCGTCCTTGTGGTCCTCAAGACCAACGTGCTGCGCAAGCGCCAGGACGCGATTGGGGAGTTGTCCGACGAACGGCGTAATGAAAAGCATGAGCGTCAGAGCGGGTGAGCGGGTCATGAGGAGAAACAGGCCAAGCCAGACGACGTTGAGCAAAACCATATAGACTGCGTCGGTTTGGGCGCCGCCCCGTTCGGCGGGCATTGCCTTCAACCGGATGCCCCTGCCAAAATAGGCCTCGTAGCCGAAGGCATTGCAAAGCGCATAGACAATTCGTCTGCAAAGGCTCTGATAATCAAGCAGGATCAGACGTGCTGCGCCCAATAAATCGAGCGGAAAATCGCGATAGATTTCGCTGTCATCCTCATGGAAAGTGGAAGTGTGGTGGAACTGATGGCTCTTTTCGAAGTAGCTCGGATTGTTCCAGGTCACATAGGAAAACAGCTTGAAGAACAGAGTGTTCAGCCATTTCCTGCTGAAGACCTTCTTGTGAAACAGCTCATGGCCGATGCCGGCATAACCGGCGAACTGCCACAGGACGGCGTTCAGATAAAAGGCTGCGAAAGCAAGCGCCGGATAGCCGCCTTCCCATGCGCGGACCATCGCGAAGAGCAGTCCCGCGTGGATGCCGAGCCTGAGCACGAGATGGGTATAGGCGATCCGGTCGTCCGACGCCGTGAGCTCCCGGAACTCGTCCTTTGTCAGCAGACTGCCGATCTTGATCTCGTTCGCACTCATGATCAGAGCTCGAAATTGACCAGCGCAAAAGCCACAAGGCTGTTTGCTACATGGAAGACTGCCCGTGATTTTGAGAATTCCGCCAGGTATTCGGTGACGTCGCCGTGGATCTTGGAACTGTAGTCATGCCAGACGATGACGCCACTCTTGACAATGCCGAATGCATTTTCCGTGTCTGCCCGCACGATCTGGTGCTCATGCCCGCCATCGATGAAGATCATCTCGGCTGACTGGAAGGCTTCCTTGAAATTGATCTTCGTTGAGTCTTCCTTGACGAGCGTCAGGCGTTTTCTTTGCGCCTCGGTGATCGATGCAAGATAGATTTCCCCGTCGATCTCCTGGCGCTTGCGGAGATAATCGTCATTCTGCTCGGCAGACGACAAGGCGCTGCGTTCATCTGTCTCGGCGAGATGCGCCGTCAGGCCTTTGGGCAGATCGATGGACACCACGTCGCAGCCTTCCGGCGTATTTTCGATGAACAGCCGGGTTGTGAACCCCTTGTAAGTGCCAATTTCGATGATCTTCCGGGGATTCACGATCTTGGCGAGCAGCACCAGGACAACCTGGTCGACAAGCGTGATGCTGCCGATTTCGATCGGGGGCAAATTGGCGGTGTATTCCGTCGCGACTTTCAATTCGTTGCCGAGTTCCAGCAGCGCACGCAGCTTCAGCTCGTGAATGCCCGATTTCGCCGCAACCGCCGATCTCAGTGCCGCAGCGCTATCAATAACCTTCTGCATCCCTGATCCTGTGATTCCGTCCATTGTCATTCTGTCCTTTGCGATGTCGGTTGCGCCTACCTGGGACTCAGAGAAACGTGCTGATGCGGGCGATCCGTTCGTCCAGTTCCGGGAACGATTCTCTCCAGTAGGAGTAGTGATTAATGAGGTTGCGATAGGCGATTGGCAGGTCGAGGGGCTGCAGGAAGCCGTTCGCGATCGCAAGCTCGAGCACTTCCTCGTAATAGATGATGGAATAGATGAAATAGCGGTTGGTCGCCGGATTGGATTGCGAATTGGAGTGTTGGCGGAAGTAGGAGAGGGGCATGGGATGACCAACGATCGCTCCCTTAAGGGAGAGCCCAACCCAGGACGAAAGATCGAGCGGCCCCGAAATGATGCCGTCGACGACCTTGAATAGACTGAAACGGCCGGCTTCATCGAAGCAATCGGCTGTTCTCAACAGCACCGACGAGAACTCGCCAAGCAGATTATGATGTTTGACGGCTGTGATGCGTATGAAATCTCGGCCCTCGATCACCTTGAGGGAACTTTCGACCATCAACCCGTTGCCCAGATTCGTCACCTGGTTTTTCTCGTCGATGAAATAGCGCGGCGAGAAGGCGAGTCTCGTTCCTCTGTCCCGCGTCGCCTCGAGCGCCTGGAGCAGGTATTGGATGCAGAAAGGATTAAGGACATCGTCGTCGAAGAGATATTTGATGTACTCGCCGTTGGCGAGCCCAGCGAGCCGTATGACGTTTTTGTATTCGGCAGGATTCGGATTGCGGCTGTAGTGGACAACGCCCGAGTATCTCTCGCAGATTTTCTCGATTGCATCTGTTGGGCAATCGTCCGACACGATGATTTCCGTATCAGCGAAGCTTTGTGCGATGGCGCTCTTCAAGGCGAGTTCAAAGAAATCAGGCTTGTAGGCCGGGATGCAGATCGACACGCGCGGCAAATGTTTCTCCCCTTCAGACGCCTCTCTCAAGCCATTTGACGCGTGGCACGCTTCCAACAGCGAGGACGGTGGCCGGCGCTCCGAAGGACCGAAGCAGACCGCTTGCAAGGCTCATAAAGCCCGGACGTTACGCGAGGCTTGCGGGGCAAGGAAAAGAAGCACAGACGCCAGAGAGGACCGCGCGGCGGGTCTAGCAAATGCCCTGAATTCTAAAGGGAAAATGGCACGCCCTAGGGGAGTCGAACCCCTCTTCCCAGAATGAAAATCTGGTGTCCTAACCGATAGACGAAGGGCGCTTCCTTCGTGGTGGCGCCCTTATAGTCAGCACCATTGTGCACCGCAAGCGGCAAAATGCGAAAATGCAGATTTTTTCGAGGCTTGTGGAGAAGGCGGAAATTGGAGCCTGTGCTGGAGAAAGCGTGACTAGTATGGGGGATGAAACTCATAACGGTGGCGTTCGCTTTCCGCTAAAGAAAGAAAACGGCTGATAATCCCGCCCTTCATACAATTCTGAGCAGATATAAATCCGAATGCATTGGCTTGTGACACTTTGCAATGCTTGCGAAAATTTGGATTGGCATCGAGACCAGGAGGTACCCAAGTGATCAGCTGTCGCCTGCGACTTCACCAATGCGCCGGTTGTTCCAGTGATCCCCACGTCAATAATGTAGTGATCGCGGCCATTACCACCACGCTGGAAGAGGTACTTGTTTACGGAACCCCTGCACCTTGAGGTATAGCTTTACAGCCGCGCGATCTTTGAGATAACACGCTCTCGTTGTTTTTGCACTTGAGGGGGATCTTATGGGAGTGCGACGGGCGATTAAAACCGCTCTAAGTTTGGCGGGCGTCAATTATCGGTCATGGGGTAACTATCGTCATCTGCCGAGATATCTGCGTCATCGGTCAGAATGGCTTACCCAGGGCGGTGTCATATCCAAATCCGCAATGGTGCTCGGCAACTACACGTCCACCGCTGGAAAGGCGAGCGGGCATTACTTCCATCAGGACCTTTTGGTGGCGTCGTTCGTGAACGAGAGGAAGCCGGAACGGCACATTGACGTAGGATCCCGCATCGATGGGTTCGTGGCGCATGTCGCGTCGTTCCGCGAGATCGAGGTATTCGACTTCCAGCCACTGCCGCTCAAAGCGCACCCGAACATTGTCTTTACGCAAGCCGACCTGATGAACGATGCCGGGACAGAAATCACCGACTCGCTATCATGCCTGCACGCACTGGAACACTTCGGCCTTGGCCGATACAACGATCCGATCGATGTGAACGGTCATATCAAGGGCGTTGCCAATCTTGTTCGGATGGTGAAGCCCGGTGGCGTATTTTATCTCGGTGTCCCGATTTCGGATCGGGATGAGGTTCGTTTCAATAGCGAACGCGCTTTCCACCCCGAAAGCGTTGTGAACTTCGAACCAATCAAGTCTCACATGACGCTGCAGCGCTTCGATTATGTCGATGATGCCGACGGCGGCCTGGTCGTCAACGCCGATATCAAGTCTACCGTTGCAAAGCGCATCAAAGGCTGCGGCATCTATACCTTCATAAAGACGGCCTAGTGATGTTAGGGGTTCCTAAACGGATGAGATCAATTTAGGGCACTTGCTTCCACCAAATGTCCGGGAGAATGACGTCCTCCTTGGACGGTACGTTCTTCCTGTCGAGTTCATGCGGGAATAGAAGGACGTCGCCATCGCGGACGGGCTTCACCCTATCTTTTCGCAAGAACGTGACTTCCATGACGGGAGGAACGCTAATTCCGAAGCGTTGCACAGCCGTCTTGCAGTTGTTGGGATGAATATGGGCAACGACGAACTCGCCGGCCAGTTTTTCAAATATTGCCTTGAGAAATTTGAGAGATTTGGCGTGAAACATCATGTCCATTCCATGAAACTCCACGACCATAATCCGGAACCTTCGCAGTGTTTCAATCGATGAATCGATAAACACATCGTACTCCGAGCCTTCGATATCCATTTGAAGAATCAGATCGCCGGCATCTCCAGCCGGGATCTTCTTTTCCATCCAAGTGGACAGCTTCATAAACTCAGCTTGGTCTCTGCAGCCTAGAAATTTCTTTTCAAAGTCAAAGAAAGAGTTGTCGGCCGGCGGAGCGTCCACGCTCGCATCCGCGAGAAACGAGTAAATCCCAAAATCTGAGGCCAGCTGTTCTTCGAAATCGGCTACTTCCGATACGCCGGGCGAAAAACAATATTTTATGCCCGCAAGATCGTTTGGCACGAGATATCCCCCATCGCCAAAACCTCCGATCCGAACGAAATCCAATCCGGTGAGGGCAGGGCGGAGCAGCCGCAATGTGGCTGCGATCTCTTCCTGAGAAGAACAATCTGTTACAACTCGATCGCTCTTCAAAAGAGCGTTTACGATACCTGATCGAATGCCCATTATGTTCCTCAGTCTTGGCCGGCTCCAGTCGAGCAGGGGCCAAAGCAAACAGGGGGTTAGTGACGTCTTGATTTGCGGGTTCCGTCGCCTGCGGCGACATAGAGCAAAAACAGAAAAGACGCTACGGGTGTCTTACGCCAATGACGGTATCAGGGGGCAACTACTCAAAACGATAGCCGAAGAGGGTAAGATCGCGTGAATGGCGGCGCGCTATTCGTTCGGCATCTTCCGTAGTGTAGGCTTTTCGATAATCATCGGTCTGGCGCGAGGCGTTGACGCGCTTCCCCGTTGGAATGTTTATGTATAAGCCGTACTTCCGTTTAAGTGCCGACAATTCATCCTGCAACGCCTCCTGACGGAGAATTTCATTGACCGCAACATCTCCGTTTTCGTCAATGATCCAATCGCTGACTTGCCGCCGTGCGTAGTCGTTCGGAGATCTTGGCTGCTGCTGGTCTTCTAACCACTTGGTATATTCTGAAAATGTAAGGTTCCTGATCTGCTCGTGCTCCAGTCGCATCCCCGACTTCGTTCCATTCGTGTCCTTTGATACGTAGTTGTACCAGGATAGGTGCCAGTCCCATGGGTTGCGGATCACCGTGAAAATGACAAAGTCCGAGAGATGCACGCCTCTTTTGCCGAAGATTTCCCGATATTCCAGGTAAGTTTTATGCCCCTTTGCTTCTGGCCATCGTAAGGTCGGGCAACGCGTTAGCCGCTGACCAAATGCCTGGCCGACAAAGCTTCCTCCACACTTGGGAGTGTGAACAAAGATCATTGGCAATCCCGCGTTTGAGACGAGGCTTTCAAAAATGTTCCGTGGTACTTTCATCAATTGGTTCTTAGGTTCTGGCCGCTTTTGGGAATGCACTTCGCTCACGGGCTTGAGGACGCTTTTTGTTGGTGGTGATTTGGATCATCTCCTACGTGACCAGCTTTCCCAGACGAAAGTATAGCACCAGTCTCTTTCATGTGTTCTCTTTAATCCAGATATAATGTTTTCGCGGAGTTTCCTCGCGTTTTGCACGAAATTATGGAATTGCACTTGAATATGATTGATCTTTTCAACAAGGCCGGTCTGAATCAGGTGCGGTAATATATCATACTCTCCACCTTCTATATTGATCTTCATTAGGTCGATGCTTTCAAGCCCGAGACTGGCGAAGACAGTCGAGAAATTTTTGATTTCTACCAGTTCTCCACCTTCAGGTTGTTCGTGGCGCTTCGTTGACGATCCGTCTAGGTCCTGTGAGAGAACGAAGTGACCATCGGCGTCACCCAGGCCGAAGTTAAAGCACCTAACCTTCGGGTTGTCGCGGAATCGCTCTAGGCACTTATCGTGAAACTCGCGGCTGGGCTCGAAAACGTAGACATAGCAATTGTATCTTTGTGACATCGCCTCTGCGAAGTCACCGACGTAACCGCCGAGGTCGAAAACAACTGATTCCTCTGAGAGATCGTACTCAAGACGCAAGGTTGCGTCGCCGTTGTCCTTAAACCAGCGGCGGATTTCTACTGTGAATTCGTCTCGGACAATACGTGTCTTGTAAAAGCGTTTAATCCGGCGGAAAGTTTGCTTCACCAGTTTTGGCGGGAATCGGACTGCTTTGCTGATGAAAAACTCGAGCTGTGACATGCGCGGTCCTTTTGTTCCTATTTTCGGCGCCTCAGTTTCAGCTGCATTGCTCCCACCTAGCCAGGTATTTCATTGGATGGAGAGTAGGGCTACCGATGCTGCGGCCCCGTAAAAAACCTGCTCAGCTTGTTAATACGCCTCTCTACAGACTTTCTTAGCCTATTTGTTCGCGACTCGCTCGAGTGCTCGGAGCGGAGTACGCATTTTGTATAGGGCAACGTCTCATTCAATGAGGCTTTGGCAATTCCGGCCAGCAAAACAAAAAGATTATGCTCGTGGAGAACGCGGCGCCGAGCCTCGCCAAGTAGTGACGCTGCATTTTCAGCTGCGTCTGAACCTACAATTTTTGCTATGGTCCGTATCGCCTCATCTGGCTCGGAAATATCGATCGGCGTCAGTGAGCCTTCAGGAAAGTACTCAAGGATATTTGGGCATCCATGATAAATCGGATAGGTGAGTGTCAGCAAAGGATCGGCTAGCTTCTCGGTCCAGTAGTCTTTGAAAACCGAGTTCTCGATCGCAATGTGATAGCGGTAGTCGGACAACACCTCGACTTTATCGGCAAAACTATTGATGCCTCTCCCGTATACATCGACTTCCTCTCCGAAATAGGATTTGACGCGCGCTACAAATTCCAGCCTTTCGCGATGACCTTCCGTAAACGCCTTGTTAGAGGACACGATGGAAACCTGCTTGGTCTTTTGAGGGCGGAGGTTTTCCAATTCCTCGAATGGCAGCGCTCTCGCACGCAACTTGCCATCAACATCCCATGCACCAACGTGCCAAGGTAGTCCAACCTGCGTGAAAACTACATTTGGATGGGCGGTGCGCCTGTCGGTCGTGAAGACCGCGTCGAATTGCTCGAGGAACTTTGGATTGTATGTCTTAACGCTCGCAGGCTCCGATGCGATAAAGGCTCGATAGCGAGTGTTAATTTCGAGGAGCGGCTCCGAAAAGCCATCGTATACGAACAAGATATCGCAAGCTTGCACGTTCTTTCCAATGAGGAATTTAACGCCCTCCCATTCGGCTATCCCATCTGGGAACTGCCGACTCCAGTCCCACGTCGGCGAGGTCGAAACGAAGCCGGCAATGATCATCTTGCGACCCTGTATGTATGATCAAGACGCCCAAGCCGTGCGTAGAGGCTATCCTTCCGGGTGAGGCTATCGTGATTGCCTTCTTCCATGACCCGGCCCTGTTGCATGACCACGATCTTATTTGCACGGACGACAGTGGAGAGCCGATGGGCAATGACAACAACGGTCCTTCCAACCATCGCTTCATCGAGCGCCTTCTGCACCGCAGCTTCCGATTCGGTATCGAGCGCCGACGTCGCCTCATCGAGGAGGAGGATCGGTGCGTTGCGGACAAGCGCGCGCGCGATAGAAAGGCGTTGGCGCTGGCCACCCGAAAGCGTCACGCCGTTTTCGCCGACGGGCGTGTCATAGCCCCGGGGTTGGGCCAGAATGAATTCATGGGCGTAGGCGAGGCTCGCGGCGCGCTCGACCTCCTCATCGGTCGCCTCTGGACGACCGTAGCGGATATTGTCGCGGATATTGCCTTCAAACAGATAGGGCTGCTGCGAGACATAGGCCAGTTGCTCGCGCAGCGACTGCTTCGTCACATGGGCGATGTCCTGACCGTCGATCAGAATTTGTCCCTTCCTTGGATCATAGAACCGCGGAACAAGCGTGATGATGGTCGACTTGCCGGCGCCAGAAGGACCGACAAGTGCAGTCGTTTTTCCGCCTTCAGCGACAAAACTGATATCACGAAGGATCTCGTCCTGACCGTAGGCGAAGGAGACGTTGCGGAATTCAATGCGGGCATCGGTGATGACCAGCGGCTTCGCATCGGGCAGGTCACGCTGATGCGGCTTTGTATCGAGAATCTCATAGACCATTTCAGCGTTGGTAACTGCGGCTGCCAGTTGAACTGGCAGGCGTGCGAGGCGCCTGGCCGGATCATAGGCCAGCAAAAGGGCCGTCAGAAATGACAGAAATCCGCCTGGGGGAACATCCTGATAGATCGAACGGTAGGCCGCGTAGGCCATGATGGTCGAAACAGCGAAACCTGCAAATATCTCGATCAGTGGTCCGGACCGCTCGGAGACACGGACAACTTTATTCGCGCGCTGTTCGGCGAACCCAATCAGCCCGTCCATCTTCCGCTCGAGTTCTGTCTCTAGCGTGAACGCTTTGATGATAGCAACGCCCTGAATCGTTTCCTGAATGGCACCAAACACGTGACTACCGGCATGAGCGGTTTCTCGCGTGACAGCGCGAAGGCGCCTAGACAGTTTGCGCAGTCCATAGCCCAGCGGCGGCGCCGTAAGAAAGACGAAAAGGCTCAGCCAAGGCTCTTGCACAAACATGACGCCAACCAGGGACACAAACGTAAGCAGATCTCGTGCCGCCGAAGTGATGGTAAGGTTCATCACCTGACGAACGCCGTTGATATTCTGTCCCAATTGAGCGACGACCCGCCCAGATCGCAGTTGATTAAAAAATCCGACCGAAAGCTTGAGGAGATGGGAATACGCGCGAACTTGGTATCGAGCTGCTATGTTGTTGCCGATCTTGGAGAGAATGACCGCCTGACCGTAGCTCGCAAACCCGCGCAAGACGAAGGCGATAAAAATTGCCACACAGATGCCCCAGACGAGATCGGCGCGGCGCTCAACAAATGCCTCGTTGATAACGGACTTCATGACCCAAGCGGTGAACGCTGTCGACAGGGAGATGATAACGAGGCATGCAATCGCAATCGAATACTGCAATGCATACTCGCGTCCATTTTCCGCAAAGACGCGCTTGATTACCTTGAATGTTGTACTGCTGTTTGCCATCACCTATCCGTCGTGTGAAAAGCGCTTAGCGCGCGGCAGGCACTCTTTGCAAGTCAAACCCGCTCCCAAGTCGCCGGGATGAGATCCTTGTCGTCGTGCAACGGCGACCGGAACCAGTGTAAAGGCGCTATCACATGTTTCGCTGGATTAGCGTTTAGCCAAGCTCCCCACCAACTGAAAGTGCTGTTTGCCGTAATATGGTTGCGGCATGCGGCCATCAAGTGCATGTCCTCGCCATCTCGACCGTCCTGCTGTGGCTCAACGAAGGTCATTTTCCAGGACGATTTCAGATTCTGCTGCGCCCAAGCGGGGTCATCCGAGAATACGAAGAAGCTTGGATCATCCGTCCGCTCCGCCATCCGCTGCATCGCAGCTTCATACCAGCCAGGCTCTATGGTTCCGTGGGTTGCGTTTGCAGAGGGATTTGTAACGTAGTCGCCGCGTCGAACATGTACTGAAACAGCATTTGTTGTTCTTATGTGCGACAAGATGGCTTCCCTTCCGGAACTCAAGGGTGCGGCGAGACTGAAGTCGCTCCGAATCGTGTTGGCGATCGATGCGAAGTATTTTTCGCTCTGCCAGTAACCGTCGAAGTACAATGAGCCGCCAAGGCTCATAACGGTTGGGTCAAATGTATGTGCCTTCTCGATGATATGCTGGCACGGGCTCTGTCTTTGAATGAGCTGGAATGCTCGCCGGAGAAAGCCTCGTGAACGCGTCACAGGGGTCTCGTGGGGGCGAGCCAAGTCTGCGTGGATATTAAACTGCTGCAGTGAAAATTCCCGGCGGGTGTATTTCTTCATGGACGCGAGGTCCAGCTTCAATGTCTGGCCGGTACTCACAGACAGCGAACGTCCGACAGCATATTGGAACATTTGGTTACCCAATCCGCCGACGATATGCGTTATGACAACCATGGTGCTATGAGTTTTCTTCGAGACGCTCTGGAATTGGTTGGCTGACCTCGGCGGGGAGGTATTTAGACGTGCCCAGCAGGTAGGGCAAATTTGCGAGGAAGCGAAGGACGTCATCGCGGGCGCGATATATTGCCCGGAGCTTTCGGAATCTCCGGGACTTTGGCGCTCGTTGAGCTCCTTGCCAGATTTCAGATTGTTCTGCGGTGTTTGCGATGTGACTAACGGGGTAAGGGAAGAGGCCCAGGCTATCTACGCCATGGGTCCAAAACCGATCCAAATGCAGGTCCACCGGCTCGAACCATGTTGAGGCTTTAGCCAACAGTCTCTTTGCCGCCTTTGGCGACACGGCGTAGCAGGACGTACCATTTGGACCCTTAAGGAAGCGGACGATCTTCACTCCATCATCGATTTTTTCGTACTCGGTAAAAGCTCTCTCCTTGTGGCCAGAAAAACGTATAAGGCCAAGTCGGCTTATCCTCTCGCCCGTGACCGAGTATGCTTTCATAAAGCTATCATCAATCGCAACATCGTCTTCGAAAATGAGAAGCGGCGTATTTTCTCGAACGCAACGCTCCCACAGAAGGTAATGGCTGGCAAAACAGCCCATCTCACCTCCATTCAAGGTAAAACCTCGCCGGACCTCAGCAAGACGCTGATCTACCCGGTCAAACAGCGCGTGCTTCCCCGCCCTGCCATCTATTGCTTGGAAGAATTCAAAACGAATGCCCAGCGGCGACAGGATAGCAGCCATCTGCTGGCGCCGGTCAGCAGACCGTGCCAGATTGACGACCACCACTTTTAGCTGGCTTCCCTGCATAGGCATAGCTCCGGCACTGAGATCACTTCAAGTCGCAGGGTTCTGTTAGGAATTCCGTGACGTGTCAATCCATCCCAGTGCAGTGTTCTGCCGCCTCCGGCTAGCATTCCGCCGCAAAGAAGCAATTTTGAAATTATTGCCGGTTTGCTTTTGCTTCCTCAGTTGCGCGGTGCACCAGGAACCACTCATAAGTTGACCGTATTCCGTCTTCCAGATCTATGCGGGGCACCCATCCCATCGAGCGCAGCTTTTCCGCGCTCATTAGTTTGCGAGGAGTGCCGTCGGGCTTGGAGAGGTCGTGGGTGATCCGGCCCTCGAAGCCCACAATCCTGCACACTAGCCGCGCGAGCTCCAGGATGGAAAGATCGGTTCCGCTGCCGACATTGACATGACTGTCGCCCGAATAGTTCTTCATGAGGAAGATGAGAGCATCGGCACAATCATCGGCGTGCAGAAACTCCCGGCGCGGCGATCCAGTGCCCCAGAGGACCATGTCCTTATCGCCGCGCAACTTGGCCTCGTGCGCTTTTCGAATAAGCGCGGGCAGCACGTGACT
This sequence comes from Rhizobium sullae, assembly GCF_025200715.1. Lineage (NCBI taxonomy): Bacteria > Pseudomonadati > Pseudomonadota > Alphaproteobacteria > Hyphomicrobiales > Rhizobiaceae > Rhizobium > Rhizobium sullae. Next base: position 1,847,743 of record NZ_CP104143.1, on the reverse strand, counting down.
GGAGTTCAGATCGAAGTTATCGCCGGGGCCGTAAAGGTTCGTTGGCATGGCGGATATGAACTCGCAGCCATATTGCTTGCGATAGGACTGCGCCAGCTTGATGCCCGCAATCTTGGCGATCGCATACCATTCATTGGTCGGCTCAAGCGAGCCCGTCAGCAGCGCCTCTTCGGCAATCGGCTGCTCGGCGAACTTGGGATAGATGCACGACGATCCAAGAAAGAGAAGCTTCTCAACGCCGGCCTGACGCGAAGCCTCGACTATGTTGGCCTCTATCATCAGGTTGTCATAAAGAAATTCCGCCGGTCTCGTGTCGTTGGCAAGAATGCCGCCGACTTTGGCAGCCGCCAGTATGACTGCGTGTGGCCTTTCTCTCATCATCCATGACATGGTTGCGGCCTGATCGCGCAGGTCGACCTCATCACGACGAACGGTCAGGACTTCGCAGCTTTCCTGCTGAAGGCGCCGGGCAACAGCGGACCCTACCATCCCCCGATGGCCAGCCACCCAAATGCGTTTCCCGCGAAGAGCATAGCCTGTCATATTACACGCCCTTCGCAACGACATCGGATTGCATCACGCGAAGGTCTTCCTGCACCATCTCACGCGCCAGTTCACGCACGCCGGTCTCATGATGCCAACCGAGTTTTTCATGAGCCTTGGTTGGATCTCCAATCAGCAAGTCGACCTCGGTCGGCCGGAAATAGCGCGGATCGACCTCAACGAGAACTTGTCCCGTCGCCGCGTCGATACCTTTTTCCTCAACACCGCGTCCTTTCCATTCGAGATCAATACCGATGTCGGCAAATGCCCATTCGACAAAGGTTCGGACTGGTGTCGTTTCTCCGGTGGCTAGAACATAGTCGTCGGGCTGATCTTGCTGGAGCATCAGCCACATGCCGCGTACGTATTCGCGGGCATGCCCCCAGTCCCGCTTGGCATCGAGATTGCCAAGATAAAGCCTTTCCTGCCGTCCGAGCTTTATAGCAGCCGCAGCGCGGGTGATCTTACGGGTCACGAAGGTTTCTCCACGAAGGGGGCTTTCGTGGTTGAACAGAATGCCGTTGGATGCATGCATGCCGTAAGCTTCACGATAGTTCACGACGATCCAATAAGCGTAAAGCTTGGCCGCGGCGTAAGGGCTCCGGGGATAAAAGGGTGTCGTTTCCCGCTGAGGCACTTCTTGAACCAAGCCATAGAGTTCGGAAGTGGAGGCCTGATAAAAGCGTGTGGTTTTGTCCAGACCCAAGATTCGGATAGCTTCGAGCAGCCGCAAAGTGCCTATTCCATCGGCGTTTGCGGTATATTCCGGCGTTTCAAAAGAGACTTGGACGTGGCTCTGGGCGGCGAGGTTATAGATCTCGTCGGGCTTTGTCTCCTGCACGATACGGATAAGGTTCGTGGCGTCCGTCATGTCGCCGTAGTGCAGGAAAAAACGCGCATTCGTTTCGTGCGGGTCTTGATAGATGTTCTCAATCCGGCCGGTATTGAAGGAGGAAGACCGGCGTTTGATCCCATGAACAATATAACCTTTATCCAAAAGCAGTTGGGCCAAATAAGCTCCATCTTGCCCTGTTACGCCAGTAATCAGGGCGACTTTGGCATCCTTGCTCATAAGCTGTTACTCCAATGGTGCTTCATGCCCCGGGTTCGCTCGGCTACCCGGCGTATTGCCGCGGGCAGGGCGCTCCGATTGTTTGGGCCGGAAGTGACGGTAGTGGACCGGAAAGGCGCGGATGGCAAGATTGATTTCCGCTACTTCGACAAAAGCGGCGAATACTGAAGACAAAGATCGATTGTCGAGAATTGTGGTACGCCCTAGGGGAATCGAACCCCTCTTTACAGAATGAGAATCTGTCGTCCTAACCGATAGACGAAGGGCGCGCTGCGTCGGCTGCAAATGGGAACGCGCAGCCGCTTTCGCAAGGGTACTGGCAAACGGGAAAAATGAAAAGAGAAAGTGGCACGCCCTAGGGGAGTCGAACCCCTCTTCCCAGAATGAAAATCTGGTGTCCTAACCGATAGACGAAGGGCGCTTCCTTCGTGGTGGCGCCCTTATAGTCAGGCGTTTTGAATCCCGCAAGCGGGAACTGCCTTTTTCTTTCAAAAAAATGACAGGGAATCCGAGGCTGTGTAAGAGGCCGATTATCCGAGCTGAATCAATAGGCTGTCGGGTGTTTCTTTAGAGGGATAGCCTAACGCTGCCGCAGCGTGATGCAGGAAATTGCGCTGCCGTCAGATGGCTCTTGCGCCCGGCGTTCTCGCGCGTCCGGCGCCGCAGCCCCAATTCCAGTCGCGGCTTTTGCCGGTGTCGAGATGGACGGATTCGGTGTGGCAGTAGGTGCCGACACCGCCGCGGTCCGGCAGAGAGCGGATATAGCCGGCGATATCCCATTTGGAGATGCCGTCGATCTTGATATCTGCGGCGTCGCAGGTCTTGTGCATCGATTCTTCGGCGCCGCCGACCATGCGGTTATGACCGGGATCGCGATATCCGGAGGTGACGACGACGGGCTTGCCGAAATGGGCTTCGACCGCCTTGATGACATTGAGCATAGCGGGCTTGAAGCAGCCGACTTCGACGCTGCCGTTCTGGATGTGCAGGCCATTCGGCGCCACCCGCGTCATGCCCTGCAGCGATGCCTTCTCAAGGAGCCCGGCAAGGCCGCCGACGAGGTTCTGCTTCGGAGCGGCGTAGAGCGCGTTCATCGATCCGCTTTGCAGGCTGCCGGTCGCGATTGATGCCGTCTGATAGGCGGGTGCGAGCCGTGTGCCGGTGTTTTCGGAGGACTGTTGTGGCACAAGCACCTCGCCCTGCTGCGCCGGCTCTACGGGCGGCGGCGCGCTGAAAACGCTGCTACGTGCTGCGTTGACGCCTTGAACCGGTGCATAGGCGTTGGTGTCCGCCGGCTGAATGATCGTCGAGGTCCTGTTGTTCTGCGGCGTCGCCGGCTGGGCGGAAAAGATGCTCATTGTGTTCGCATTGATGCGCGTCGGCTGCATCGCCAAGCCGCCGATATTGGCGGGCTGGGCGGCAGCAGCGCCGGCGGGCATGGCGGCGGCGTTCGGATCCTGCGCTGCCGCCGACGGCGGCGCGCCCGAGACATCTGTGGCCATCGGATCACGATAGGCGCCCTTGGCGGATTTGCCCGGCGTATTCGCGGCAAGCTGCTCGGCCGCAGGATCGGCAGGCACGCCGGCTGCGGAATCGAGAGCCTTCTGGTCCGAGACGCAGCCCGAGAGCGCAAGGGCGGCAACAGCGATGAGAAGCGCGCCCGCGGCGGGCATCCGCTTATCGAGAGTGAGCAAGCGACGGTCTCCGTTGGTGCGGAGGACGGCTCAACCGTGTCGTCTTCCGCTTCGAGTCGGCCGGAGAGTGCCTGCGGGGCGGGCTTACGGCAAGCGCGAAGCGGGCGCTGCGATCCGAAATCGCAAAAGCCGCAAGCCTCGCAAAAGCCTCGGTCTACCAGGCGCCCGTATTGCCCATCGAAAGCCACGGCTCGGCCGCCGGAAGGCTGCCGCTCTTCTGCAGGATTTCGATGGAGATGCCGTCCGGCGAGCGCACGAAGGCCATGCGGCCGTCGCGCGGCGGGCGGTTGATGGTAATTCCGTTGTCCATCAGATGCCGGCAGGTCGCATAGATGTCGTCGACCTCGTAGGCGAGGTGGCCGAAGTTGCGTCCGCCGGTATATTCCTCGGGATCCCAATTGTAAGTAAGTTCGAGGCAGGGGGCGCCATTTTTCTCTGCATTTGTGATATCCTCGTTTGCGGCGAGGAAAACCAGCGTGAAACGGCCGCTTTCATTTTCGGATCTGCGGATTTCCTTCAGGCCGAACAGCGTGCCGTAGAAATGCAGGGAGGCATCCAGATCCTTCACGCGGACCATAGTGTGGAGATAACGCATTCTATTTCCTCTCTAAAATATGGGGGCTGCTTCGTTATGTGGCGGGAGGTCAGCTTCGGGCAAGACATGCGACTAAAATGAGCAGTTGGGAATAACCGAAAACAGGACTTGCGCTTATCCGTTACCAAGATGTTAATCTTGATTGCAAGAATCAGTTAACCGTAACAGTGTGACGCGTATTGAGGGGCTGGCGACATGGCTGACAGGATTTCATCGAAGGAATTCACCGATATTGACGACCTGTCCGGGGAAGCCGTCGACCTCGTTGAAATCACCGGTGTCGTCAAGTGGTTCGATGTCGCCAAGGGCTTCGGCTTCATCGTTCCGGACAACGGCATGCAGGACGTCCTGCTGCACGTCACCTGCCTTCGACGCGACGGTTACCAGACGATCCTCGAGGGCACGCGGATTGTCGCGTTGATCCAGCGCCGCGAGCGCGGCTACCAGGCCTTCAAGATACTCTCCATGGACCAGTCGACCGCCGTACATCCGTCGCAGTTGCCGCCGGTGCGCACGCACGTGCAGGTCACGCCGACGAGCGGTCTTGAGCGCGCGCTGGTGAAGTGGTTCAACCGGACGAAAGGCTTCGGCTTCCTGACGCGCGGCGAGGGGACGGAAGATATCTTCGTGCATATGGAAACGCTGCGCCGCTTTGGCTTGACGGAGCTTCGCCCCGGCCAGGTCGTACTCGTGCGCTACGGCGATGGCGACAAGGGGCTGATGGCTGCCGAAATCCATCCGGATATGCCAAGCCCGGCAAGCCGGTCGCACTGATGCCTCGCGGCATGGCCATACATGCCATCAAAGGCGCCTTCCTGGCGCTTTTTTTCATTCTGGCCGCTTCCGCCTTTGCCCAGCAGCAACCGCCTTTCGACAAGGAACCGCTGGTGATCCGGACGGCCTCCGGCAAGATGCTGAATTTCACAGTGGAGATTGCCGCCACCGATGATCAGCGTCAGTACGGCCTGATGTTCCGTAAGGAAATGGCCGAGGATGCTGGAATGATCTTCGACTTCGGCCAGCCACGGCGGGTGACTATGTGGATGGAGAACACCATTCTGCCGCTCGACATGCTCTTCATCGACAGCGGCGGCACCATCCGCCACATCAAGGAAAATGCCGTTCCCTATTCTCGGGCGATCATCGATTCGATGGGCGAGGTGAAATACGTCGTCGAGCTGAATGCCGGTGTCGTCAGGAAATCCGGCATCTCGGTCGGCGACAAGGTCGTGAGCGCCACGGTGACGAAGAAAAAGTAGGCGGTGCGCCGAAGCGTCCGCCGCCGGTTCTCTGCGAACTAGTGTTTTTTCACCGGTTTGGCCTTGGCTTGGATCAGCCGCTCCATGAACAGCGCCATCTTGCGCTTGATCGTGCCGTAAGTGCCGAGTTCGAAGTCGCAGTGATAGCAGGTGATGATGTCGCTATCGAGCGGCTGCGGGCGCGGAAAGTTCATTCGGGTCTTTCCGCACTTGGGGCAGGGTACTTCGACTTGCATTTACGGCTCCTGCGCAGGCCATTGGCCGCCTGCGAAGACAGATATTTTTAAGAAATGGTCGGAGTGGAGAGATTCGAACTCCCGACCCTCTGGTCCCAAACCAGATGCGCTACCAGGCTGCGCTACACTCCGTGAGAGGGGGCAATACACGCTTCATCCCGGCCCCGCAATATCTAATTCGCGTCTTCCACTCTCAATACTGCATTGTCTGGCGGGCATTCTCCTCGATCGGCTTTTTTCTTGAAAGTGGAGGGATTCGCGGCTAAGCAAAATTCATCTCTTCGCGTTATAGAGGCGATGAAGACCATTCCGTAGACGGGGTGGAAGGCTAAGTTACAGCGGGTCAGGCCCGCATATCCGGAGGCGTTGCAGCTGATGTCTGCCAAGATCTACCGTCCCGCAAAGACCGCCATGCAGTCCGGCAAGGCAAAGACGCATCTTTGGGTGCTCGAATTCGATCAGGAGCAGCCGCGCAAGATCGACCCCATCATGGGCTACACGTCCTCCGGCGATATGCGCCAGCAGGTGAAGCTGACCTTCGAGACGCAGGAACTGGCGGAAGCCTATGCCAAGCGCAACGGCATCGAATACCGCGTGATCGCGCCGAAGGATCCGGCTCGCCAGACGGTGGCTTATCCTGATAATTTCCGCTATACGCGCACACAGCCCTGGACGCATTGAGCGCTCAGATATGCCGCCTTTGCCGCTGCCCAGACGTAGCGCCGGATGGCCCCTTAGCTCAGCTGGATAGAGCACCTGCCTTCTAAGCAGGTGGTCACAGGTTCGAATCCTGTAGGGGTCGCCAATCTTTTCAATGACTTGCAGGCCGTATTCTGCCGCATTTTGGACCCCGTTTACGGTATTTTGCCACCAGTTACAAAATTTCGTCCTCAAGGCGTTCTTTCGTGTCGCGATTGTTGCGGTGAATTCGGATTGGTCCATCAGCGAGCCTCCGCTTCACACTTGGATTCGGATGGGCTTTACCAGCGGTTTAACGACCGGGGGCAGCAGAACTCCACCGGCAGGGCTGTAGAGGTTCCGGTTCATCTACCTATGCCACACAGAAGTGGAATCTTGAGGTGGGGGAATTTAACGCGCCGCCGCCGCGCCCGTACATCTTGGGAAAATCGGTACCGTGGCGGCGCATGACCGATGCCGAGGCCGAAACGGTTGCCGCTGCCATGAATTTGGGTTCCCGCCCGTTGCGCAACATGACGCCGCGAGCGAGCTTAACTCAGGCGATGAGCTGTGGGGCGTCCTGAAGGGCATGCTTTCACAGCTCGTTCGCCTGCTTGGGCCGAAGAATTGCCGGCTCCCGATACCTGAACTCTTCTGGCGGGCTTGATGCCATGCTAAATAGGTTCATGTGTCGGGGGATTTCAGGGTGAGGTTGCATATATTCGGCGATAGTCATTCCGCCTACTGCTTTGACGCGGTAGAGGATGCCTCGATCCACTGGATAGGGCCGGTGACCATGCACAGGATCGCGCGGGATGGTCCAGCGTTCGTTCGCGCCATAACTCCCGACCTTTCCGGCCATGACGCTGTTGTTCTGATGTTCGGCGAAATCGACGTTCGCTGCCATTTGATCCCAGCTGCGGAAAAGTCCGGACGTAGCATTCAGGCGGAGGCGCACAATCTAGCCACCCGATATCTGGCCAGGATGGCCGCCATGAAAGCCGATCTCGACGGCACGCAAATAGTCCTTGCGCAGCCGCCGTTTCCATCGGATCGCCGTCCAAACACTGAACTGCCGGCGTGTGGAACGCTTGACCAACGCATAGCGGCACACCGTGCCCTGTCTGCAGCGCTGCAGGAACTGGCCGAAGCGGCCGGTCTGCTGTTCCTCCCGATGCCACCACGCTATGCGGACAGTCGCGGGGCGCTGCGCCGTATCTATTCCGACGACGGTGTTCATATGATGCCTTGCGAGGCCAAAGCCTATGTGAGTGCGTTGGCGTCCCTGCTTGGCCGTCCGCTGCGGTTCAGGGCATCGCCTTTAAGCGTACTGCTTCGACGCTGGAATTATCTGTTCGGCGGAAACATTCGCCGCCGTGGTCTCCCGGTCACCAAGAAGCTCGAAAGTTGGTAGCGCCTTAGCCTCCAAAGAACCGCAATGAAGCGCGCCCCGTAACCAGGCGTTTCTTCGCGCCCAATCTTAAGGGAATTCCCAATGAATCGCGCAGCGTTCTACGCAAGCGTGCGCTCTCGCACGTCTGGTATCTTTGGCACGTCCTTATCTCAGGGGCAGGTGAATGGCTGCGAAGCCATCCTTGGCGATCAGGCACTCGCCTATATTTCTGGCGACCGCCTATCACGAATCCGCCGTCTATTCTTCTCGCCTTCCGTACTAGGCCGGAAACCGTTTACATCGTGGCAAGATTTCAATCATATTCGGGTCGCGTCTACAGTTTGAAATAGCGAAAAGCCCTGAAAACGTTGGATTTGCTCCCTGCCTTCTAAGCACCTGGTCGCAGCTTCGAATCCTGCAGGGGTTGCCACTTATCTGCTGTGTCCGACCCGGAGATCGGGTATTCGGCTTTCGCCCCATCTTCTACGGTGATGCAGGGAGGTGCTGCGCTTCGAGCTGATGATAGAACGTGGTCTGTTCAAGCATTGCGGTGCTGAAGGACCCGACCTGGAACGTCGAGCGGGTCGGACATGCTTGATTTTAAGTGAAATTCGCAACGCCTACAGACAGGCGTTGCCAAATCTGGTCTCTGAATGATCTCCGATGATGGGGTTAGGATGCCGAAGCAGATCGATGAAGCCTTGCGGATAACCAGTAGCGTCCTCTCAGCGCGATTTGATGTCTATTCTTTCGCCTTTGCTGCGGGCTCGATTATTCGCGGAGAGGGCACGGAAAACTCCGACATCGACCTGGTCGTCGTCTTCGATAAGCTTGATCGGGCATGGCGGGAGTCGTTCGTTGAAGACCGCATTCCCTTCGAAGCATTCGTTCATGATCCAGAGACGCTCAACTGGTTCTTCGAACGCGACCTTAAATCCGGCCATCCGATCATCGTTCACATGGTGGCGTCCGGACGGATTATCGGGCCTGGCCAGGAAAATGGCCGGACGTGGCAAAGCCATGCCGCCCAGTTGCTGAAGGACGGCCCACCTGAGCTTGCCAGGCAGGAGCTTGATGCGCTCAAATATCAAATCACCGATCTGCTGGACGATCTTTGCGGTGAACGCAGCGGAGCTGAACTCCGTGCAATTGCGTCCCAGCTTTATCAGCCGCTTGCCGATCTGATGCTTCTTGGACGCGGCACTTGGTCCGGGAAAGGAAAATGGATTCCACGCCTTCTGAAGCAGCTCGACAACGAGTTGTTCGAGGCGTTCGACGCAGGTTTCAAGCATGCCGCTGAAGGGCGGCCTGGGGAACTTCTACGTTTGACCGAAGCAGAGCTGGCTCGCAAGGGTGGCCGGTATTTCGATGGAGATTGCCGCGAGGCGCCCCTGGATGCCCGCAAGACAAGTGCCGTGCCGGGATGGAGGATTTGAGATGACGAAAATCTTCTTTGATGTTGATGGTGTGCTTATCGATGGCTGGCATGCCGATCCGTTGCGCCGCAAACCCTGGGACGCGACGATTGAGGCTGATCTCGGTGTTGACCGGGCGGCATTCGGCAATCTCTTCTTTGGACGCGCAGGCGGCCGTTCGAACGCGCTTATGGCTGAATGTATCTCCGGCAAACGCGATCTCGCGGAGGCGCTTGCCGAGGTTCTGCCGGAGGTTGGATATCACGGCGATGCGAAGGACTTCATGAGATATTGGTTCGAAAAGGATTCGAATCTCAACAGTGAGGTCTTTGATCTGATTGAGGGCATAAGGAGCAGCGGCAGCGTTGTCGAACTCTACGTGGCAACCGGCCAGGAGCATCACCGGGCGCGATTTCTCTGGAACGAGCTCGGCTTTTCGAAGCTGTTCGACGGTATGTTCTACAGTGCAGAAATTCGATACCCGAAGAAGGACATCCGCTTTTTCGAGGCGATCAATTCCCGATTGAGCATCGGCGCCGGCGAGTGCCCGATATTTTTCGACGACCAGCCCGAAATCGTGGCCGTGGCGAGGCAGGCCGGTTGGGACGCAAATCCGTTCGCTTCCGCTTCCGACGTTCGCCAGCATCCGCGGCTGCGCCATCTCTGGGCATCCGAGTGATCGCATGATGTGGGCCGCGTTTCCGCCCTGAACGCAGACGCTGTAGCTTACAGGGCGGCTAGCCGGCATGCCCCTCAGTGGCTGCCGGCTTTCTTGCTGGCGAGCAGCATCACGTAATCCTCGGCGGCGTCCGCGAGCGCGAGCGCCACTTCGGCCGGCGTCCAGCCATGCTGTTGCAGGCGCTGGATCATGTCGAACATCGCAGCTTCGACTTCTGTCCGGCAGTTCAGAGGGTGCTCCGACCTGCCGTTTGCGCGCTGAGAACCGTGAATTTCCATCATTTTTCTGCCCCCGTCCTTCGGCCCTCATTCTATCTCGGGCCTGATTTTAAGCAGAGAGCATCGCATAACTTCACGCTGAAGCAAATGGATACCTAATCAAGAGTTAAAGCAGACCGTTGCACGACGTCATTTGACGCCATTTCGGCAAGCCGCGCTTTGGCGGGTTGGAACGCCGCCGCGACTTTCAGCGGTCGTCATCAAAGTCGAAAAACGGACGGTAGACGCGATTGGCGATCATCAGGCTGCGGTCGGGGCGGATGATGTAGGTCTCTTCGACCTCGCGGCCTCTGTTATCGTAAAATGTGTGAGGAAACGACGAGCCGATCGGCGATTTGGTCAGCTTCGTACGGGGCTGGCCGCTATAGGTGATGCTGCCGGGAATGGGCTCCAATCCTGGGCCGGAAATGTCTCCGCCGGCCGTGCAGCCTGCAATCAATGCGCCCATGACAAGAACTGCGGCGAATTCGGCTTTCATCGGGGGCTCCATGACATGGGTCGGCGATGCTATCTTAGATAGGTATGCGCCTTCACTTTTCTATGGCTGAACGCTGCCTGCTTCCGGAGGGCAGGCGATGGTTTCGGGGGCAATAAATGAAAGAAGCCGCCGGAAGGTTTCTTCCGGCGGCTTTTCTTTAAAAAAGGTTCTTCAGCTCAGTGCAGGATCTGGCTGAGGAAGAGCTTGGTGCGCTCGTGCTGCGGATGGTCGAAGAATTCGGCGGGCGAGTTCTGTTCGACGATCTGGCCCTGGTCCATGAAGATGACGCGGTTGGCCACCTGACGGGCAAAGCCCATTTCGTGGGTGACGCAGAGCATTGTCATGCCTTCTTCGGCAAGGCCCACCATCGTGTCCAGCACTTCCTTGATCATTTCCGGATCGAGCGCCGAGGTCGGCTCGTCGAACAGCATGATCTTCGGGTTCATGCAGAGCGAGCGGGCGATCGCCACACGCTGCTGCTGGCCGCCGGAAAGCTGGCCGGGATACTTATGCGCCTGTTCCGGGATCTTGACGCGCTTCAGGAAGTGCATGGCGACCTCTTCCGCCTGCTTCTTCGGCATCTTGCGCACCCAGATCGGCGCCAGCGTACAGTTTTCCAGGATCGTCAGATGCGGGAAGAGGTTGAAGTGCTGGAATACCATGCCGACTTCGCGGCGCACTTCGTCGATCTTCTTCAGATCGTTGGTGAGCTCCGTGCCATCGACGAGGATGTGGCCCTTCTGATGTTCTTCCAGGCGGTTGATGCAGCGGATCATCGTCGACTTGCCGGAGCCCGACGGGCCCGCGATAACGATGCGCTCGCCGCGCATGACCTTGAGGTTGATGTCGCGCAGCACGTGAAAATCGCCGTACCACTTGTTCATGTTGATGATCTCGACCGCCACATCCGTTGCGGAAACGGTCATTTTCTTGGGTTCAGCCATGTTTATTCCCTCATTCTTATCGTTTGTGGCCGGTGTCGAGGTGGCGTTCCATGAACACGGAATAGCGCGACATGCCGAAGCAGAAGATCCAGAAGACGAAGCCCGCGAAGACGAGGCCTGTCAGCGGCGTGACCGAGCTTGCCCAATTGGCGTCGGTGAAGTTCAGGCGGACGATGCCAAGCAGGTCGAACATGCTGATGATCGAAACGAGCGACGTATCCTTGAACATGCCGATGAACGTGTTGACGATGCCCGGGATGACCAGTTTGATCGCCTGCGGCAGCACGATGAGCCGCATTTTCTGCCAGTAGCCGAGCCCGAGTGAATCGGCTCCCTCATACTGGCCCTTCGGGATTGCCTGCAGGCCGCCGCGAATGACTTCCGCCATGTAGGCGGAGGCGAAGATCGAGACGCCGATGACGGCGCGCATCAGCTTGTCGACATTCCAACCGGTGGGCAGGAAGAGCGGCAGCATGACGCTTGCCATGAAGAGGACCGTGATCAGCGGGATGCCGCGGATCACTTCGATGAAGGTGACGCAGACCACCTTGACGACGGGCAGTCTCGATCGTCGGCCGAGCGCCAGCATGATGCCGAACGGAAGCGAGACCGCCATGCCGACGAAGGAGACGACCAGCGTCACGAGCAGACCGCCCCAGAGCGGTGTGTCGACGACTTCAAGGCCGAAGCCGCCATAAAGCATGAAGAACGAGAAGATCGGCAGCACGCCGAAAAGCAGGATCGCGTTCAGGCCCTTGCGCGGCACCGACGGGATCAGCATCGGCACCAGCAGGAGCACGAAGAGAATACCGACGATCGTCGGACGCCAGCGCTCGTCGAGCGGATAGCGGCCGAAAACGAACTGATCGAATTTCGCATTGACGAAGGCCCAGCACGCGCCACTCCAGCCATCGGGCTGGATGCCGCCTTGAACGGCAGTTGCACAGAAGGTGCGGTCGGTGCCCGTCCACACGGCCTGGATGAACAGCCAGTCAATCAGCTGCGGCAGGACCCAGGCGAGGGCGGCGATCGCGAGCACCGTCAACACGATGTCCCGCGGCGTTGCGAGCAGGTTGCGCCTAACCCAAGCGGGAGCGCCACGTTCGCCGGGCGGCGGCGGTTCAGCCGTGAGTATCGCCGTTCTGACAAAGGAGGTGTTGGAAACGGACATCTTATCTCTCCACCAGTGCCATCTTGGCGTTGAACCAGTTCATGAACAGCGACGTGAGAATGCTGAGGCTGAGATAGACGACGATCCAGATCAGCACGATTTCGATGGACTGGCCTGTCTGGTTGAGGGTCGTTCCGCCGACGGCGACAAGGTCCGCAAAGCCGATCGCAATGGCGAGCGACGAGTTCTTCGTCAGGTTTAGATACTGGCTCGTCAGCGGCGGAATGATGATGCGGAAGGCCTGCGGTACCACGACAAGGCGGGTGATGGAGGAAGGATGCAGCCCAAGGGCGCCTGCCGCCTCCGACTGCCCCTTGGCCACGCCGCGAATGCCGGCGCGGACGATCTCGGCAATAAAGGCTGCCGTATAGAACGACAGCGCCAGAAACAGCGACATGAATTCCGGGCCAACGACCGAGCCGCCCGTCAGGTTGAACTTGCCGGCGACCGGAAGGTCGAAGGACATCGGCAGGCCGGTTACCAGGAAGGCGAGGACCGGCAGGCCGGCGATCAGCGCGATCGACGCCCAGATCGTATGGAACGGCTGGCCAGTCGCGGCCTGGCGCTTGTGCGCCCAGCGCGCGGTGATGATGGCGCCGGCGATGCCGACGACGAAGGCAATCAGAACCGCCCACATGCCCGCTTCGAAGATCGGCTTCGGGAAGGCGAGACCACGATTGTTCAGGAACATGCTGAACGGCAGGTGCAGGGATTCGCGCGGCTGCGGCAGAACGGCGAGAACGCCGGAATACCAGAAGAAGATGACGAGCAGCGGCGGGATGTTGCGGAATACTTCGACATAGACCGTGCACAGCTTGGCAATCAGCCAGTTGTGCGACAGTCGCCCGATGCCGACGATAAAGCCGATGATCGTTGCGGTGATGATACCCGTAACTGCGACCAGCAGGGTATTCAAGAAGCCAACGAAGAGGGCGCGGCCATAGGTCGAGTCGCTGGAGTAGGAAATCAGCGACTGGCCGACCTCGAAGCCGGCGCGTCCCCTGAGGAAGGCGAAGCCGGAGGCCGTATTGCTGCGTGCGAGGTTCTGGATCGTGTTGTCCACGATCCACCAGACCACTCCGGCGAGGACGAGGACAGTGAGAACCTGATAGAAGATACCCCGGTATTTGGGGTCATACATGGCGGACCGGAAGGTCCAGCCGGTTTTAGGCAACGGTGTCGTGCCCAGAGCCTCTTGCGTCATGCCGAGCCAATTCCCCTATGTGCCCGTTTTGGGCTTTTTTCTTGGACGAGGGAAAGGCGGTTGCCCGCCTTTCCGGTATTTCATTCCAGGCCGGCGATCAGCGGACCGGCGGTGCGTACTGGATACCGCCCTTGCTCCACAGAGCGTTCAGGCCGCGCTCGATCTTGAGCGGGCTGCCCTGACCGATGTTGCGCTCGAAGAGTTCGCCGTAATTGCCGACGCCTTTGATCACATTATAGGCCCAATCGTTGGTGAGGCCGAGGTCGGTACCGATCTTGGTGTCGGTTTCCGAACCGAGGAAGCGCTTGATATCCGGGTTCGGCGAATTCTTCATCTCGTCGACGTTGGCCTGGGTAATGCCGAAGTCTTCCGCATTGACCAGAGCGAAGGCCGTCCAGGAGACGACGTCGAACCACTGGTCGTCACCCTGGCGGACGGCCGGGCCGAGCGGTTCCTTTGAGATGATCTCCGGAAGGATTATGTGCTCGTCGGGGTTCTTCAGCGTCAGACGCAGAGAATAAAGGCCGGACTGGTCGGTCGTGTAAACGTCGCAACGGCCGGAGTCGTAAGCAGCGTTGACTTCCTCGAGCTTTTCGAAAACGACCGGATTGTACTGAAGGTTGTTGGCCTTGAAATAGTCGGCGAGGTTGAGTTCGGTGGTCGTGCCGGCCTGAACGCAGACGGCGGCGCCGGAAAGCTCGAGAGCCGACTTGACGTTCAGGCCCTTGCGAACCATGAAGCCCTGACCATCGTAATAGGTGACCGCGCGGAAATTGAAGCCGAGAGCGGTATCGCGGTTGATCGTCCAGGTGGTGTTACGCGACAGGACGTCGACTTCGCCGGATTGCAGCGCCGGGAAGCGGTCTTTCGCGGAGAGAGGCGTGTACTTGACCTTAGTCGGATCGCCGAACACGGCTGAAGCAACCGCCTTGCAGAAATCGACGTCGAAGCCGGCCCAGTTGCCGGAAGCGTCAGGCTGAGCGAAGCCGACGAGGCCGCTGTTGACGCCGCACTGGACGAAACCCTTTGCCTTCACGTCTGCGAGAGTGGCTGCCGAGGCAGCCGAGGCGCCAAGGGCGAAAACTGCTGCGCCGACGGTGGCGGACAGGAGCTTAATCTTCATTTTTCCCAACCTTTATCTGTTGTCTTATGTTTTTGTGGAGGGGACGGCTGAAGCAAACCATTCGCCCCCCAATTCTCGACACCCTCCCGGCGCGAGCGGTTCTATCACAGTCGCAAATATCACCACGGTCAAGTGTCGCGGTTCACAATTGCGGCAGAAATTGGCATTTTGGCAAAATGCGCCGTCCTGATAGGCATTTGAGCGGCAAATGGGCAGCCCTTTGCGGAAAATTGTTGCGTAATCCACTGATATATCTGACAAAGTAACGAAATGGGTAATCTACCTCTCCGAGCCCGGGGTTGACCGTTTTGCGGGGCGGGTCCAGAAGTGCAGCTTTGCATCATTCCGCCAAAGGCCATTCCAGATTATGAAAGACAGAGACAGTCTACTGCAGAACGCGGGTATCAACACGCGCCTTACCCATGTTGGCAACGATCCCGTCGACTACTTCGGTTTCGTCAATCCTCCCGTCGTCCATGGCTCCACGGTGCTCTTCCCGAACGCCAGGACGATGGAGACGCGGTCGCAGAAATATACCTACGGCACCCGCGGAACGCCAACGACGGATGCGCTATGCGAGGCGATCAATGCACTGGAGGGGTCTGCCGGAACGATCCTCGTTCCAACGGGTCTTGCCGCCGTTACGGTGCCGCTGCTCGCATTTCTCTCCTCCGGCGATCACGTTCTGATCGTCGATTCGGTCTACACGCCGACGCGGCATTTCTGCGATACGATGCTGACGCGTCTGGGCGTCGAGGTCGAATATTACGACCCGGCCATCGGTGCGGAGATCGAGCAGCTTTTCAAGCCGAACACGAAGTTGGTGCACACTGAAGCGCCGGGTTCGAACACATTCGAAATGCAGGATATTCCGGCCATTGCCGCAATCGCCCACAAGCATGGTGCGGTCGTTGCGATGGACAATACCTGGGCGACGCCGGTCTATTTCCGGCCCCTTGACTTCGGCGTCGATATTTCGATCCATGCCGCGACGAAATATCCCTCCGGCCATTCCGACATCCTGATGGGCACGGTCTCGGCGAATGCCAAGTATTGGGAGCAGTTGAAGGAAGCCAATATCACGCTCGGCATTTGCGGGGCTCCGGACGATGCCTACCAGATCCTGCGTGGTCTGCGCACCATGGGTGTGCGCCTTGAGCGGCACTATGAAAGCGCGCTGACGATCGCCAAATGGCTAGAGGGCAGGGAAGAGATCGCAAGCGTCCTGCATCCGGCGCTGCCGAGCTTCCCGTCGCACGAACTCTGGAAGCGTGATTTCAAGGGCGCAAGCGGCATCTTCTCCTTCGTGCTCGCGGCCGATGCCCCGGAAAAATTCAAGCCGAAGGCGCATGCCTTCCTCGACGCACTGCAGATCTTCGGCCTGGGATATTCCTGGGGCGGCTTCGAAAGCCTGGCAGTGCACGTCAATCTCAACGACCGCCGTATCCGCAAGGCGCCGCAGGAAGGGCCGGTCATCCGGCTTCAGGTCGGTCTCGAAGACGTCGCCGACATCAAGGCGGACATCGAACGCGGCCTTGCTGCTGCCAATGCCGTTTGATCAATCGATCGGACGGTAGCCGTAGATCCAGTCCAGATCGGCTGCCAGGCTTTGCGGCGATTTCAGCGAAAGAACAATATCGCGGCCGAGACGGACTGGGCCGCGGGCGTGGTAGGCAAAGCGGTTGAATGCGCCGCGCTTGCGGATTTTCGCGACGCGCGGCGCACGTTGCCGTTCGAAACGAGGTAGGGCTTCCTTCACAGAATGGGCCGCAAGCAGGGCCGCGAGCTCGTAGCCATCTTCGATTGCCATCGCCGCGCCCTGGGCGGCAAAAGGTGTCATGGCGTGAGCGGCATCGCCGATAAGGACGGTGTCGCTTCCGTTTTGCCAGGTGCCCTCCGTCGCCTCGTAGAGCGGCCAGAAGGTCATCCGGGCGTCACCGAACAGCGACTTGATATCGGCGCTCCATCCGGAAAAACGTGATGTGAGCTGCTTCAATTGCTGCTCCGCCGGCTCGTTGCGCCAGTCCTGCCGCGCAGCACTGCCGGCGGTGATGGCGACGAGATTGAAACTGCCGGCCTCCTTCAGCGGATAGCAGATAAGATGGGCGGACGGCCCAAGGAACGCCGAAACACTTGCGCGGTCGATGAACGCCGGCGCGGAATTGCCGGCGATCGTGAAGCGATAGGCTATATTACCGGAAAAGCGCGGCGAGGGACTGCCCTTGATTGCCTGCCGCAGCTTCGACCAGACGCCGTCGGCACCGATGATCACATCCGCCTGGCGCGTGGTTGCCGGGAGGATGCCAGGCTCGATCCTGCTGCCGCAGTGAAGGGTACAGAGAGAGCTCGCTTCGACTTGCGCAAGCAGCGCTTTTTGCAGCGTGGCGCGGTGCAGGACGCCGTAGGGCCCACCCCAACGGGTACGCGCGAAATCGCCTGCCGGAACGGCCGCAAGCGGGCGCAGCGTGTCGCCGGAGAAAAGGCGGATGAATTGCGGTTCGAGCCAGACTTTTTCGATGTCGTGCAGGATGCCGAGCTTTGCGAGGATGCGCGATGCATTCGGCGAGATCTGCAGGCCGGCGCCGACCTCCGCAAGCGCGGCCGCCTGCTCGAAAATATCCGAACTGATGCCGCGTTTAGCGAGCGCCAGAGCAGCGGTCAGGCCCGCAGTTCCGGCGCCGATGATGGCGGCGTGTTCGACCGGCATCTGCTGTCCGATCTTTAGTGAGTGACGTTACGCTGCCTTGACGTGGAAGACGCAGCCGGCCGGGTTCGTCTGGCTCGCCTTCAGCGCGCTGTTGAAGCGGTAAAGCGTCGAGCAGTAGGAGCAGACCTTCTCGTTGTCGTCGCCCATATCGATGAAGATATGCGGATGATCGAAGGGCGCGGATGCGCCGGTGCACATGAACTCCTTCACGCCGACTTCGATCACGCGGTGTCCGCCGTCGTTCTGGAAGTGGGGAATGTTGTGGCCGGCCATGTCTGTCTCCGAATGCTTTGAAATGTGCGCGGACATTATAGTCCTTCGCCGGAAATGTGTAGAGCCGAAACGCAGCACGGCCCATGGTTTTTTGACGTCGCGAGGGTTCACCTCCGCTGCCCGATAAAATATGGTCCGGCCCAAAAGGACGGACTTTATGAATCTGAATACGCCTGCATTTTCTAGCTTTCCCCACGACGGCCTGAACCTCGTTTTTTTCGACAAGGGCGATCCGAACGGTCCGCCAGTGCTGCTCATTCATGGCTTCGCCTCGACCGCCAACGTCAACTGGGTGCATCCCGGCTGGCTGAAGACGCTGGGCGATGCAGGCTATCGGGTCATTGCGATGGACAATCGCGGCCACGGCGCAAGTGATAAGCCCCACGATGCCGAAGCCTATCGGCCGTGGATCATGGCGGAAGACGCGGTGGCACTGCTCGACCATCTCGGCATCCCGGAAGCCAATGTCATGGGCTATTCGATGGGTGCGAGGATTTCGGTCTTCACGGCGCTTGCCCATCCGCATCGCGTGCGTTCGCTGGTGCTTGGCGGTCTCGGCATCGGGATGACGGATGGCGTCGGCGATTGGGATCCGATTGCCGATGCGCTGCTTGCGCCGTCGCTGGACGACGTCACGCATATCCGCGGGCGCATGTTCCGCGCCTTCGCCGAGCAGACCAAAAGCGACCGGCAGGCACTCGCCATGTGCATCCGGGGATCGCGCGATCTCGTGGCGCGGGCCGACATGGGCAAGATCGAGGCGCCGACGTTGATCGGTGTCGGAACAAAGGACGACATTGCGGGTTCGGCGTACGAACTGGCGGCTTTGATGCCGCATGCCGAGGCGCTGGACATTCCGGGTCGCGACCATATGCTGGCGGTTGGAGACAAGGTGTTCAAGAAAGCGGTTCTGGAGTTCTACGAGAAGGTCGCCGGGCGGTAATCGGCGTCTTCAAGGTGCCGTGATTACCGAAAAAATATGCTAAAAAAGCATAGGGCCGGTACCCATTTATGTTCCGGGCGTTTTGCCCTATATAATGTCGTTCCGACGGAAACGAGGAGACCTGGAATGGTCGCGAAGACTGACGTTCGTTCTTTTGAAGCATCAAACCCGCTGAAGGTCATGGATCCGATCTGGGACAGCCTGCGCGAAGAAGCGCGTGCGGCTGCCGAGAAGGATCCGGTGCTGGCGGCTTTCCTTTATTCGACGGTGATCAACCACCGTTCGCTGGAAGAATGCGTCATTCATCGGATCTGCGAACGTCTTGACCATCCCGACATGCAGGCAACGTTGCTCCGTCAGGTCTTCGACAAAATGGTCGAAGATTGGCCGGAATGGAGCGATATCCTGCGCGTCGACATTCAGGCCGTCTACGACCGTGACCCGGCATGCCTGCGCTTCATGGAAGCGGTGCTGTATTTCAAGGGATTTCATGCGCTGCAGACGCATCGCCTGGCGCATTGGCTGCTCAATCAGGGGCGGCGGGACCTGGCGCTCTATCTGCAAAGCCGGTCATCCAGCGTCTTTCAGACCGATATCAATCCGGCAGCGCGCATCGGCCGGGGCATCTTCCTCGATCATGCGACTGGCCTCGTCGTCGGCGAGACGGCGGTGATCGGCGACAACGTCTCGATCCTGCATGGCGTCACGCTTGGCGGCACGGGCAAGGAGGGCGCTGACCGTCACCCGAAGATCGGCAGCGGGGTACTCATCGGTGCGGGCGCGAAGATTCTCGGCAATATCCAGATCGGCTATTGCTCGCGTGTCGCGGCCGGTTCGGTCGTTCTGCAGCCCGTTCCGCCGAAAACGACGGTCGCAGGCGTGCCGGCGAAGGTTGTCGGAGAGGCCGGGTGTTCGGAACCGTCGCGTATCATGGACCAGGTGATCGGCGCCGGTATCTGATCCGGTCATATCGGCTAGAACGGAAAAGCTGGCGAAATGCTGAGGGGAAAGCCGGGGCGGATGTGCTGCGGCAGCCTTTACAGCGCCGCTTTTCCTGTGCAAGAAGCGGCCAACGAAGACCGCTAGGAGACCCAGTGTGAAGCCTGAAGAACTCAAGAAGCTCGACGCCTATTTCAAGAAGACGCTCAACCCGCAGATCGTCGTCAAGGCGCGCCCGCGCAAGGATGATTCCGCGGAAGTTTATCTCGGCGACGAATTCCTGGGTGTCGTCTATATCGACGACGAAGATGGCGATCGTTCCTACAACTTCTCGATGGCGATTCTCGACGTCGATCTCTAATGATCCCTTGGCGGGCCGCATCATAGCGGCTTGCCTTTGCCGAACGGCACCTTTTATCCGCAGCCTGCCTACCAAGCCTCAGCAACAATTTTGCCGCTTGCGCTGGATGAGTTCGCCATCCGCCCCATGTTAGTTTTTGCGAATGCGATCAAACTAAATTTGGAGGCGAGGACATGGGTATTTTCGATAAAATCAAGAACGCGATTTTCGGCGAAGCGCAGGCAGCACCGGTGATCGAGGCGGCGGATGCGCCGAAAATGGCGCCCGCGCAGACGGCGTCCGCGCCATCAGCAGCACCGTCGGCGGCGCCTGCGGCCGTCGATATCGCTCCGATTCTCGATGCTGCCGTCAAGAAGAGCGGGCAGAAGCTAGATTGGCGGCGCTCGATCGTGGACCTGATGAAGGCGGTCGGCATGGATGCGAGCCTCTCCGAGCGCAAGGAGCTTGCTGCGGAACTTGGCTATACAGGCGACGCAGGCGATTCCGCCAAGATGAACATGTTTCTTCACAAGGCGCTCATGAAGAAGCTGTCCGAAAACGGCGGCAAGGTTCCCGCAGATCTGATGGACTGAGACGGCCTCCGGTTATCCCAAGATTGAGGCTTCGCGAGAATTTTTTGCGAAGCCTCAGGTTGTAGGCCTCTGATATATATTTTAAAAATCAATTGGCGATGTACGTTGCTCTTTTTTAAAGGCGCTTTAGCGTAGCGTCATGCAATCTATGGTGGTTGTGCAACGCACAAAATCGCTTGACTATTTGTGCGGCGCAGCTACCTTTTGTGGCAGCCAATACCACAAAAGGAGGAGACTAAATGTTTAACTTTGACGACACGAGCCGGAAGAGCAAGGAAGCCATGGACACGATGCTGAAGAGCTATTCCGACACGGCCAAGGGGGTCCAGGCGATCGCGACCGAAGCTGCGGAATATTCCAAAAAGTCCTTCCAGGACGCCGTCAATCATTTTGAGACGCTGTCTGCCGCCCGCAGCTTCGAAACGGTCTTCGAACTGCAGACCGGCTTCATCAAGTCTTCCTATGAGAATTTCATCTCCGAGGCGACAAAGATGGGCGAAATGTACGCCGATCTCGCCAAGGGCGCCTATAAGCCTTACGAAGCGCCGGTATCGGCCCCGGCGGCAAAGTCGCCCAAGGCTGCCCAGGTAACGCCCGCCGCTGCGTAAAATGCGATGGTGCGAACAGCGCACCCCTTGAAAAACGAAGACCGGCAACGCATCTGCGGCCGGTCTTTTTTGTTTCCCGAAGCCCTTTAAGAATTCGCACGGGACTTTTTTAGTCTTTGCGTCAAGTCCTGCGGAATTGTGATTGCAGTCGCAAACAAGGGGCTTAAAATCGCTCCATTATGAACTAAGTTAGTGTTTCAGATATCCGGCGGGTAAAGCAGCCTCCCATGCACCACCGGATAGACCGAGGAATGAATGACAATGATCGCAAAGCCGATCCGGATGCAGAACGACAGCGAAAGGAACGGGGACAACGGAAATCGCGGAACCTCGGTCATCACACGCACGAAGCCGAAAACCAAGAAGCCCAATCTCTACCGCGTGCTAATCCTGAATGACGACTACACTCCCATGGAATTCGTTATCCACATCCTGGAGCGTTTTTTTCAGAAGGATCGTGAAAGTGCCACCCGCATCATGCTTCATGTCCATAACCACGGCGTCGGCGAATGCGGGATATTTACATACGAGGTAGCGGAGACCAAGGTAAGCCAAGTGATGGACTTCGCCCGTCAGCACCAGCATCCGCTGCAATGCGTCATGGAAAAGAAGTGAGGATCTCAACGTGCCAACATTTTCGCCTAGTCTTGAGAAGGCGCTCCATCAGGCACTGACCTTTGCCAACGAGCGGCATCACGAATATGCGACGCTCGAGCATCTGCTGCTCGCCCTAATCGACGATGCCGATGCGGCAGCTGTCATGGGTGCATGCAATGTCGACCTCGACGCGCTGCGCAAGACGCTGATCGAATACGTCGACAACGAACTGTCCAATCTGATCACCGGTTATGACGAGGACTCCAAGCCGACCTCCGGTTTCCAGCGTGTCATCCAACGTGCCGTGATCCACGTGCAATCGTCGGGCCGCGAAGAGGTGACCGGGGCGAATGTCCTTGTCGCAATCTTTGCCGAGCGCGAAAGCCATGCCGCCTATTTCCTGCAGGAGCAGGAAATGACGCGCTACGACGCGGTCAACTACATCTCCCACGGCATCGGAAAGCGACCAGGCTCTTCGGAAGTCCGCACGCCGCGCGGCGCCGACGAGGAAGCCGAGAGCAAGCCGAGCGCATCGCGCGGCGGCGAGGACGAGGGCGGCGCCAAGAAGCAGCAGGATGCGCTGAAGGCCTATTGCGTCAATCTCAACGAGAAGGCCAAGAGCGGCAAGATCGATCCGCTGATCGGCCGCAACTCGGAAGTCAGCCGTACGATCCAGGTGCTGTGCCGCCGCTCCAAGAATAACCCGCTCTATGTGGGCGACCCGGGCGTCGGCAAGACGGCGATCGCCGAAGGCCTCGCCAAGCGGATCGTCGAAGGCAAGGTGCCAGAAGCGCTCGCTGATGCGACGATCTTCTCGCTCGACATGGGCACGCTGCTTGCGGGCACGCGTTACCGCGGCGATTTCGAAGAGCGCCTGAAACAGGTCGTCAAGGAGCTCGAAGAATATCCGGGTGCGGTGCTGTTCATCGACGAAATCCACACCGTGATCGGTGCCGGCGCCACCTCGGGCGGCGCGATGGATGCGTCGAACCTCCTGAAGCCGGCGCTTTCGTCCGGTGCGATCCGTTGCATCGGCTCGACGACCTACAAGGAATACCGGCAGTTCTTCGAGAAGGACCGGGCTCTCGTTCGCCGCTTCCAGAAGATCGACGTCAACGAGCCGTCAATCGACGACGCGATCGAAATCATGAAGGGCCTGAAGCCCTATTTCGAAGAATATCACCACCTGCGCTACTCGAACGACGCCATTAAGTCGGCGGTCGAGCTGTCGGCTCGTTATATCTCTGACCGCAAGCTGCCCGACAAGGCGATCGACGTCATCGATGAAACGGGCGCCGCTCAGATGCTGCTGCCGCCATCCAGGCGCCGCAAGCTGATTACCGAAAAGGAAATCGAAGCGACGGTCGCGACGATGGCCCGCATTCCTCCGAAAAGCGTCTCGAAGGACGACGAAGCCGTTCTCGCCAATCTGGAGCAGGAACTGCGCTCGGTGGTCTACGGCCAGGATACGGCGATCGAAGCCCTTTCGACAGCGATCAAGCTGGCGCGTGCCGGGCTCCGCGAGCCGAACAAGCCGATCGGCGCCTACGTCTTCTCCGGCCCGACCGGCGTCGGCAAGACGGAAGTGGCCAAGCAGCTCGCAGCGTCGCTCGGCGTCGAGATGCTGCGCTTCGATATGTCGGAATATATGGAGCGGCACACCGTCTCCCGCCTGCTTGGCGCACCTCCCGGCTATGTTGGCTTCGACCAGGGCGGTCTCTTGACCGATGGCGTCGACCAGCATCCGCATTGCGTAGTCCTGCTCGACGAGATCGAGAAGGCGCATCCGGATATCTACAATATCCTACTACAGGTCATGGACCACGGCGCGCTGACTGACCATAACGGCAAGAAGATCGACTTCCGAAACGTTATCCTGATCATGACGACCAATGCGGGCGCGTCGGAAATGGCCAAGGCCGCAATTGGCTTCGGTTCGTCCAAGCGCACCGGCGAGGATGAGGAGGCGCTGACCCGCCTGTTCACGCCGGAATTCCGCAACCGTCTCGATGCGATCATTCCCTTCGCATCGCTGCCGACGGCCGTCATCCACAAGGTCGTGCAGAAGTTCATCATGCAGCTGGAGGCCCAGCTTTCCGAACGCAACGTCACCTTCGACCTGCAGGAGGAAGCGATCGACTGGCTGGCAGAAAAGGGTTACGACGAGAAGATGGGCGCCCGCCCGCTTGCCCGCGTCATCCAGGATGTGATCAAGAAGCCGCTGGCGAACGAAATTCTCTTTGGCAAGCTGAAGAAAGGTGGCGTCGTCAACGTCACCGTCGGCCCGAAGGAAGACGGCAAGCCCGGCATCATCCTCGAAGCGATCCCCGAATCCGCGCCGATCAAGCCGAAGCCGGAAGCCGAGACCGTTCATCCAGAAGCCGATGGCGAGGATGACGGCGAGCTGAAGACGAAGGCAAAAGCCAAGAAGACCGCGGTAAAGAAGGCGAAGGCCGAAGTCGGGGATGCACCGAAGAAGGCGAGTGCGGTGCCGAAGGTGCCGCGCAGGAGATAGTCTGTTACCGGGAAGCGAATTGAAGAAGGCCGCAGCGATGCGGCCTTCGATTTTTCTGGGTTTTCGTGCGCGCGCAGGGCTGCATGTTCGAGCGACAGATCCTTGAACGCGAAGGTCTTTCCGGGACCTATGCCAATCTTCGCAAGTTTCGCGCGAATAGCCTTGACCCTTGGCCTCTCAGGGACGAATTGCAGGGCCGCGTCGAGATACTGGAAGAAGTTATCCTTGATCTCGTATCAATGATACGAATTACGGTTCCAGAAGACTAGTTCCCCAGTTCACCCTTGATCTTCTCGGCATGGGCTGCAAGCACGTCGCCATTCTCCATTTTGCCGGAATGCGGTTTGAGGGTAACGCCCTCGTGGCGCGGGATGACGTGGAAATGCAGGTGGAAGACGCTCTGGCCGGCGGCCGGTTCGTTGAACTGGCAGACCAGGACGCCATCGGCATCGAAAGCCTCTTTCACGGCCTTGGCGATTTTCTGGACGACGGGAATTGCCTGCGCTAGGACCGTAGGGTCGGCATCGAAAATATTGCGCGACGGTGCCTTCGGCACGACCAGGACATGGCCTGGCGCTTGCGGCATGACATCCATGAAGGCCACCGTATGCTCGTCCTCGTAGATGCGGTGCGACGGGATCTCGCCGCGCAGGATCTTGGCGAAGATATTGCTGTCGTCGTAAGCGGCGCTGGTCATCTCGAAATCTCCTCGTTTTTCGGTGATCGGGTAGCGCAGCAAGGGCGCGAGCGTCAATCCTCCTGTTGCCGCTCGCCTTTGCGGAACGGGCTGTGTTCGGCGAGAATCTCGTTCATGTGCTCGACGTCCTCGCGTTCGCGTTCCAGGTAATCGGCGATCGCGCGCCTGAGACCGGCATGGGCAACGTAGTGCGCCGAATGCGTTGTCACCGGCAGGTAACCGCGCGCGAGCTTGTGCTCGCCCTGCGCACCCGCTTCAACGCGTTTCAGGCCCTTGGCGAGCGCGAAGTCGATCGCCTGATGATAGCAGACCTCGAAATGCAGGTATGGGTGGTCTTCGACGCAGCCCCAATGGCGGCCGTAGAGCGTATCGCCGCCGATGAAGTTGATGGCGCCTGCGACATAGCGGCCGTTGCGCTTGGCCATCACCAGCAAGATGTCCTCCGGCATGCGCTCGCCGATCAGCGAATAGAACTTGCGGGTCAGGTACGGCCGTCCCCATTTGCGGCCGCCGGTATCCATGTAGAAGGCGAAGAACTGGTCCCAGATGTCTTCGGTAAGATCGCTGGCGGTCAGCCAGTCGATGCTGACGCCGTTTTCGAGTGCCGTGCGCCGCTCCTTGCGCAGCGCCTTGCGCTTGCGCGACGTCAGCGTTTCGAGGAATTCCTCGTGATTGGCATAGCCCTCGTTGATGAAATGGAACTGCTGGTCGGTCCGGTGCAGATAGCCGTCGGTTTCGAAGACGCCGATCTCGTCTTCCGGCACGAAGGTGATGTGCGCGGATGAAACGCCGAGGCGGCGGACGACTTCCTTCAGGCTCTCGGCAATGGCGTTCTGGATCTGCCGCCGTTCAAGGCCCACGGCAACGAGCAGGCGCGGACCGGTAGCAGGCGTGAAGGGGATCGAGCATTGCAGCTTCGGGTAATAACGCCCGCCGGCGCGCTCGAAAGCATCCGCCCAGCCGTGGTCGAAGACGTATTCGCCCTGGCTGTGATTCTTCAGATAGCCGGGTAGGGCGCCGATCAACTCGCCCTTATCCGTTTCCAGTAGCAGATGATGGCCGAGCCAGCCGGTTTGCGCCGTGGCCGAACCCGACTCTTCGAGGGACGAGAGGTAGGCATGCGACAGGAAGGGATTATAGGCGAGCGTCGTGCCTTCCTTGGATGTACCGGAAAGCCGAGACCAAATCTCCTGGGAAATCGCGGTGAAGGACCGCTCAACGCGGATCGATAGTTCGTCTGTCATGGAGCAAATGCGAGGTCCTTGGGAGGAGGATATTGGCTCTCCTTCAGTCTGCGCACGATCTTGTCGAAAAAGCGAGCGTCAAACCGAAACGCGGGGATCGAAACCTTCGAACGTCATCTGATCGGCATTCTCGACGGTGTGTTGGCGCGCCTTCTCGTCGCGGACCGTCCAGGTGATGACCGGGATGCCCTTGGCGCGCTGGCCGGTGATGAAGGGGTTCGGCAGATCGGCGAAGAAATAGGAGATGAAATCGAGGCCGATTTCCATCGCTCGTTCGTGGTTTGCGAGTTCTTCCGGCTTGTTGCCGCCAGCGGTGAGACCGAGCGGGTAGGGCGCATTCAAGGCTTTGAGGTCGCGCAGCAGCCAACGGTCGAAGCTCATGAGCGCGACCTTGCCCTCATAGCCTTCCAGCACTTCGAGCACGGCTTCGGCAAACCCCTCGTCATCCGCTTCGCGGCCCTTGAGTTCGAGGACGAGCGGAACCTTGCCTTTCACGAGATCGAGCAATTGCTTGAGCGTCGGAATCTTGTCGGCCGTGCCACCGACGGACAGCAGGCCGAGCTCCCTGGAGGTGCGCTCGCGGATATCACCCTTCATGTTGCAGAGACGTTCGAGATTCTCGTCATGAAAGACGACCGGAACGCCATCGGAAGCATAATGGAGGTCGCATTCGATCGCAAAGCCGGCTTCGACGGCACGGGCGAAGGCAGAGAGCGTGTTTTCCCAGATGAGCTTGTTGGTGTCGTGATAGCCGCGATGGGCGACCGGCAGTTCCTTGATCCAGGCGGCGGAGGTCATGACGCGATTTCCATGATGGCATCGATTTCGACGGCGGCGTTGAGCGGCAGCGCCGCCATGCCAACGGCGGCACGGGCATGCTTTCCGGCCTCGCCGAGGACGCCGGCGATCAGGTTCGAGGCACCGTTGATGACAAGATGCTGTTCGACGAATTCCGGGGTGGAGGCGACGAAGCCGTTGAGCTTGATGACGCGCTTGATGCGGCCGAGATCGCCTCCGAGTGCCGCCTTAGCCTGGGCGAGAATGTTGATGGCGCAAAGCTCGGCGGCGCGCTGGCCGGCGGGAACAACGACGTCTCGTCCGAGATGGCCGGAGACGGCGACCTTGCCGCCTTCGAGCGGAAGCTGGCCGGAGATATAAAGGAGATTGCCGCTGATCACATAAGGCACATAATTGGCAGCGGGTGCGGCGGCTTCCGGAAGAGTTATCCCCATTTCCGTCAGGCGGGTCGCGATTTCATTCGACATTTTCGTCTCCGCTTTTTGTTTCAGTTCTTCAAAAAAGTATGCATCGGGACTAGAATCTTGCGTATGACGGTTTCGAGCCTCGATTTGGCCGAAAGCGTTCTTATAACATCGCGGCCGAGTCCAACAGGAGATAATGGATGTTCCGACCGAGTCTTGCCGCCCTTCTTCTTGCAGGCGTCGCAACGAGTGCCTGGGCGGCTGCGCCTGCCTCCGGCGCTGCGATCGCCTCCGGTCTTGTCGCCCACCGCGCGATCTACGATCTCGAACTGAAGGACGCGACCGAGCGCTCTGGCATCGCCGGCATGCACGGCCGCATGGTCTACGAGTTCAACGGCAATTATTGCGAGGGTTTCACCACCAATTTCCGCTTCGTGACGCAGATCAACACCGGCGACAGCACCCGGGTCAGCGATCAGCAGACGAAGACCTTCGAAAACGTGAAGGACCGCAGGTTCACCTTCGAGACGAAGTCTTTCACGGACGATCAGCTCGACAAGGAAGTCAACGGCGAGGCGAACGACAAGCCGGACGGCGTGACAGTCGATCTCACGCGCCCGCAGAACAAGGAATTGCAGCTTGCCGAAAGCCGCTTCCCGACCGAACACATGCTCGATGTGATCGAGAATGCCAAGGCGGGCAAGCGTTTCTTTGAAGCTCGCGTCTTCGATGGTTCGGACGATGGGGACAAGCCCCTGGTAACGACGACGGTGGTTGGTAAGCACATTACGCCGGTTGCCGGTGAGGAAGCGGATGCGGGCAATGCCGGCGCCTTCTCCAAGGAAGCCTTCTGGCCGGTGACGATCTCCTATTTCAACGAGAATACGAAATCCGATGCGCTGCCGGTCTACCGCATGTCGTTTAAGCTTTACGAGAACGGCATTACGCGCGATCTCACCATGGATTATGGCGATTTCGTTTTGACCGGTAAACTCGCGAAGCTGGAGATGCTGGACAAGAAGGCCGACACCTGCAAGTAAACCGCAGGCCGGCATTTAGGCGCGCCTTCAACAAGGTGTTATGCCTTATTTTTCTTTTTCGGGTGCATAATAGTAGTGCAGGACGGACATGTCCTGCCCGGGCCAGTCGCCGTTGATGGGGCGGAGCCGATAGGGGGTGGGATATGAAGAACGTGTCGCGGATTGCACGCTCAAGGCTTGCGGTGACGCTCGTTGCTGTGGCGGCGGCGGTGTCCGGCGGTCATGTGATGGCGGCCGATTGCCACGACACGCCCAGTGCAGGCGTCGACTGGAGCGAATGCACCAAGAAGAACCTGATGCTCGAAGGCAGCGACTTCGAAAAAGCAAATCTCGCCGGTGCCGATCTGTCGCAGACCAGCCTCAAGAATGCGAATCTGGATGCGGCAAACTTCGAGAAAGCCACCCTCATACGGGCCTGGCTCGAAGGTGCAAAGGCCGACGATGCCACGTTCGACAAGATCGAGGCTTACCGCGCTGTGTTTCAGGATGCTTCGGCGCAGAATTCGTCCTTTGTCAGCGCTGAACTGCAGCGCGCGGATTTCACCCGCGCGCAGCTTTCCGGCGCCAACTTCGAAAAGGCCGAGCTTGGGCGTGCGACTTTTGAAAAGGCCGTATTGACGGGCGCCAGGTTTGCCCTTGCCAATCTCTCCCGCGTCGACCTGAGCGGCGCGAGCTTCGGAGGTCCGGTCGATTTCGATCGCGCCTTCATGTTCCTGACGAGGATAGAGGGGCTCGATCTCTCCGCTGCAACAGGGCTTCAGCAGTCGCAGATCGAGCTGGCCTGCGGCGACGCGTCGACCAAGCTTCCTTCCGGCCTTACGATGCCGAAGGACTGGCCCTGCGCAACTGACTGAGCGGGTGCGCAAAGCGACAGCAATGAAACCAATGTCCCGCGGGAGGCGCAGGGATGAATTTCACATTTGCCGTTGGCGACATCCATGGGTGCCTGGAGCCGTTGAGAGAGATGCTGGACCGCATCCGGGCATATGCGCGCGCCGGCACGGTGGTTTTCATTGGCGACTACATCGACCGCGGTCCCGACAGCAAGGGAGTGATCGATCTCCTGATGAACGGATCGGGCAGCCAATCCTGGCGATGGATATGCCTGAAGGGCAACCATGAGGACATGATGCTGCGCGCCCATGCCAATGACGGTGAACGTATCTGGTGGCTCGAAAACGGCGGGCTTGAAACGGAGCTTTCCTATGGTGGCAAAGTGGCCGTGAACCATCTGCTGTGGGCCAGCCAGCTGCCGTTGATGCATATCGACAACAACCGCATCTTCGTGCATGCCGGCGTCGTTCCGGATTTGCCGCTGGAGATGCAATCCCCGCAAGACCTGGTCTGGCTTCGGGTTCCAGACGACTATTCAACGGACTATTGGGGAAAGCACCTGTGCCACGGACATACGCCATCGATGGCGAATCCGATGACCGTCGGCAACCGGACGAACATCGACAGCGGATGCGTATTCGGCGGTCCGCTTTCCTGCGCCGTGTTCGACGATTCGCGGCCGGGCGGGCCGATCGAGTTTATCCAAGTGCAGGGCTAAGGGCAGTCAGACGTCAGTTTTTTCGGCGAACGCCTTGCATTTTCGGCGGATCGACGGTAAGGGCAGCCGCATTCCACACGTAAGGCATGGGACTGTCCGGGAGAAATCCGGATTTTTCCGCCGGTGGCATCTTCGAAGAGGATGCTGTTCGCCTTGCGGAGGTTCAACCGGAAAAGGAGTCAAAGGCATGGCATTGCCTGATTTTTCTATGCGCCAGCTGCTGGAAGCTGGTGTTCACTTCGGCCACCAGACACATCGCTGGAACCCGAAGATGAAGCCGTACATTTTCGGCGATCGTAACAACATCCACATCATCGACCTGGCTCAGACCGTCCCGATGCTGTCGCGCGCCCTGCAGCTTGTCAGCGACACCGTTGCCCGTGGCGGCCGCGTCCTCTTCGTCGGCACCAAGCGCCAGGCTTCGGAGCTCATCGCCGACGCCGCCAAGCGTTCCGCCCAGTACTACGTCAACTCGCGTTGGCTCGGCGGCATGATGACCAACTGGAAGACGATCTCCAACTCGATCCAGCGCCTTCGCAAGCTCGACGAAATCCTTTCCAGCGAAGCCCAGGGTTTCACCAAGAAGGAGCGTCTGAACCTTGAGCGCGAGCGCGAAAAGCTCGACAAGGCTCTCGGCGGTATCCGCGATATGGGCGGCACCCCGGACCTGATGGTCATCATCGACACCAACAAGGAAAAGATCGCGATCGACGAAGCCAAGCGCCTCGGCATCCCGGTTGTCGCAATCATCGATTCGAACTGCGATCCGGACCTGATCGATTACCCGATTCCGGGCAACGACGACGCTTCGCGCGCCATCGCTCTTTACTGCGACCTGATCTCCCGCGCCGCTATCGACGGTATCGCCCGTCAGCAGAGCGCATCGGGCCGTGACCTCGGCGCTTCGGTTGAAGCTCCGATCGAGCCGACGCTCGACGAGGCTCAAGCCTGATAAACAGGCGGACGGGCCTTCCGGTCCGTCCAGCTTGACTGGATTGGGAAAGGCCGCGCGAGACTTTGCGAAGCTCCGGCGGCCTTGACCTTTTTAGGCGGCAGGTTCAGGCCCGTCCGCCCAACGAGTTTTGGTATGACGCGTCTTCATCACGCTGTCATACATAAAGGTACATTTCGTGCCTCAATCCGGTGGCGCAGAGCACTTTGCGGACCACCGTATAACCGACAAGAGGAAGCTTATGACCGAGATTACGGCTGCAATGGTGAAGGAACTGCGCGAAAAGACCGGCGCAGGCATGATGGACTGCAAGAAGGCTCTTGCTGAAACCAATGGCGACATGGAAGCGGCGATCGACTGGCTGCGCGCCAAGGGCATCGCCAAGGCCGACAAGAAGTCGGGCCGCACCGCTGCCGAAGGTCTCGTCGGCGTTGCCAGCGAAGGCACCAAGGCTATTGTGGTCGAAGTCAATTCCGAAACCGACTTCGTTGCCCGTAACGACGCCTTCCAGGATCTCGTCCGCGGCATCGCAAAGGTTGCCGTTTCGACGAACGGTTCTGTCGATGCCGTTGCTGCTGCGACCTATCCGGCTTCCGGCAAGTCCGTTGCCGACACGATCAAGGACGCGATTGCGACCATCGGCGAAAACATGAACCTGCGCCGCTCGGTTGCCCTCTCAGTCGAGGACGGCGTCGTTGCAACCTATATCCACAACGCTGTTTCCGACGGCCTCGGCAAGCTCGGCGTTCTGGTCGCGCTGAAGTCGACCGGCAACAAGGAAGCGTTGAACGCTATCGGCCGCCAGATTGCCATGCACATCGCTGCGACCTCGCCGCTCGCCATCCGTCCGGAAGAAGTCGACGCCGCTGTCGCTGAACGCGAACGCAACGTCTTCATCGAGCAGTCGCGCGCCTCCGGCAAGCCGGACAACATCATCGAAAAGATGGTCGAAGGCCGCATGCGCAAGTTCTTCGAAGAAGTGGCGCTGGTTTCCCAAGCTTTCGTCATCAATCCGGACCTGACGGTCGGCGCCGCACTCAAGGACGCTGAAAAGACCGTCGGCGCGCCGATCGAGATCACCGGCATGGCACGCCTGCTGCTCGGCGAAGGCGTCGAGAAGCAAGAGACCGACTTCGCAGCCGAAGTCGCGGCCGCCGCCAAGGGCTGATAAAACTTCATATAATGTGAAAACGGAAGGGCATCGCGTGACAACGCGGTGCCCTTCGTGTATCCGGCAATCATGCCAATATACGAGGAGCCAAGATGTCGTCAGAGCCTGTCTATAAACGCGTTCTACTCAAGGCTTCCGGCGAAGCGCTCATGGGCAGCCAGGGATTCGGTATCGACGTTGCGGTAGCGGACCGCATCGCCTCGGATATTGCCGAGGCCCGCCAGATGGGCGTCGAAGTCGGTGTCGTCGTCGGCGGCGGCAATATATTCCGTGGCGTCGCCGTCGCCTCCAAGGGCGGCGACCGCGTGACGGGCGACCACATGGGCATGCTCGGTACGGTCATCAACGCGCTGGCGCTCGCAACGTCGCTGCGCAAGCTGAACATCGATACGGTCGTGCTTTCGGCGATCTCCATGCCGGAGCTCTGCGAGAGCTTCTCGCAGCGCGCGACGCTCTACCATCTGTCGATGGGCCGTGTGGTCATCTTCGCAGGCGGCACGGGCAATCCGTTCTTTACGACCGATTCTGCCGCTGCCCTTCGGGCAGCCGAAATGGGCGCAGAGGCGATCTTCAAGGGTACCCAGGTGGACGGAATCTATTCCGCCGACCCGAAGAAGGACCCGTTTGCGACGCGCTTCGACCGGCTGACGCACCAGGAAGTGCTCGACAAGGGCCTTGCCGTCATGGACGTTGCCGCCGTTGCCCTCGCACGCGAAAATTCCATTCCGATCATCGTCTTCTCGATCCATGAGAAAGGCGGTTTTGCTGAAATCTTGACGGGCGGCGGCCTCAAGACCATCGTATCGGACAACTGATTGAGAGACAGCGCCGCGACGGCTGCGCGTCTTCGACTGACAGGAGTATTGAGCATGACTGAAGCCACAGACATCAAGGAACTGAAGCGCCGCATGGACGGCGCGGTTTCTGCATTCAAACACGATATCGCATCGCTGCGCACCGGCCGCGCCTCGGCCAACATTCTCGATCCGGTGACGGTCGAAGCCTATGGTTCGCGCTTGCCGCTGAACCAGGTTGCCAATATCACCGTGCCGGAGCCGCGCATGCTTTCGGTATCCGTCTGGGACAAGTCGATGGTGAGCGCGACGGAACGTGCGATCCGCGAGTCGAATCTCGGCCTCAACCCGATCGTCGACGGCCAGAACCTGCGCATTCCGCTGCCGGAACTCAACGAAGAGCGCCGCAAGTCGCTGGTCAAGGTCGCGCATGATTACGCCGAGAAAAGCAAGGTTGCGATCCGCCATGTGCGCCGCGACGGCATGGACGGCCTTAAGAAAGCCGAAAAGGACGGTGTCATAAGCCAGGACGAAAGCCGGGCGCAATCAGATCGTGTGCAGAAAATGACGGATGAGATGATTTCCGAAATCGATCGCTTGCTTGCCGACAAGGAAAAGGAAATCATGCAGGTCTAGGGCTTTCACCTGCGCCCCTGGAGACCGGACGGGAAATGTCGGAACCAGTATTCTTGAGTATGCCAGAACATGTTGCCATCATCATGGACGGCAACGGCCGTTGGGCAAAGCAGCGAGGGCTGCCGCGCGCAATGGGTCACCGCAAAGGTGTGGAAGCCGTTCGCGAGACCGTGCGGGCCGCAGGCGATGCCGGCATCAAGTACTTGACGCTCTTTGCCTTCTCATCGGAAAACTGGCGCCGCCCGGAGGCGGAGGTTTCCGACCTCATGGGATTGCTCAAGGCCTTCATCCGGCGCGACCTCGCTGAGTTGCACGCGCAAAATGTGCGGATCAGGATCATCGGCGACCGGCATAGCCTTCGCAGCGATATCCTCAACCTTCTGCTCGAAGCCGAAGAGACGACTCGCGGCAATACCGCGCTGACGCTGGTCATCGCCTTCAACTACGGCTCGCGCGACGAGATTGCCAGAGCCGTGGTGAGCCTTGCCGAGGACGTCGAGGCCGGGCGGCTGCGGGCTGAGGAGATCACACCCGAGCTCGTCAATGCCCGGCTGGATACGGCTGGCATTCCTGATCCAGATCTTATCATTCGCACCAGCGGCGAAGAGCGCCTTTCGAACTTCCTTTTGTGGCAGGCCGCCTATTCCGAGTTCGTCTTCGTGCCGGAATATTGGCCGGATTTCGGCCGAGACCTCCTCTATGCGGCGCTCGAGAAGTTCGCGGCCCGCGACCGCCGCTTCGGCGGTCTGTCGGCGCAGGCCGCGGCAGTGGGCACCTGATTGATGCAACAGGAACTGAAACTCCGGATCATCTCAGGGATCATCCTGGCAATTGTCGTGCTCGCCGCGACCTGGTACGGCGGCTTCGCCTTTCGCTTGCTCTCGGCGCTGATTGCGCTGCTTATCTATTATGAATGGTCGACGATCACGCGGCTGCAAAGCGAACAGCCGGTCGCCAATGCGGCAGGCTGGGTGGGACAGGCGGCCATCACGGCTGCGATCCTGCTCGGCCGATTCGATTTCGCGCTGAGCCTGCTCGTCTTCTTCTTCGCGATTGCTGTCGGTTTCGTGGCAGCGCAAAGCGCCAGCCGCTGGTTCCCCGCAGGCATCGTCTACGCCGGACTGACCGGCATCGCGCTCGCCGAAATCCGGGGTGGGGACGCTGCAGGGCTGCATGCCATGCTCTTCGTCTTCGCGGTGGTCTGGGCAACCGATATTCTTGCCTATTTCGTCGGCCGGGCAATCGGCGGACCGAAGCTCGCGCCGAAAATATCGCCGGGAAAGACGCAATCGGGCGCTTTGGGCGGCGCGGCCTCCGCTGTCATTGCGGGCAGTCTCATCGCCTATATCTTCATTCCCGAGGCGGACTGGCTGATGGCGGCCGCCGTCGCTTTCATTCTCTCCGTCTGCAGCCAGGCGGGCGATCTGTTTGAGTCCTTCATCAAACGGCGATTCGGAGTAAAGGATTCGAGCCATCTCATTCCGGGACACGGTGGCGTGATGGATCGCGTCGACGGGTTGATATTCGCTTGTTTTGCAGCTTTCTTGCTCGCGACATTATTTTCCCTGATAAAGGGTGACGGCGTGGCGCCGCTGGGCGCCGCCTTGTTCGGACTCTGATATTGCGCTGAGCGCAGCGGAAGGATTTATGGAAGGCATGACCGGTGTATTCGGCTTTGTGACGGGCTATATCATTCCGTTTATTCTCGTCCTCTCGCTGCTCGTTTTCGTGCACGAGATGGGTCACTATCTGGTCGGCCGCTGGAGCGGCATCCGCGTGCTCGCCTTTTCGGTCGGCTTCGGACCGGAGCTTGCGGGCTTCACCGACCGGCACGGGACGCGCTGGAGGATCGCGGCGATCCCGCTCGGCGGCTATGTGCGTTTCTTCGGCGACGAGGACGCTTCGAGCAAACCGGACATGAGCAAGCTCGAATCGATGTCGGAAGAAGACAGGGCGCACTCGTTTGCCGGCGCGAGGCTCTGGAAGCGGGCGGCGACGGTGGCCGCAGGTCCCATCGCCAACTTTCTGCTGGCGATCATTATCTTTGCTGTGCTTTTCTCGATCTACGGTCGCTCGGTCGCCGATCCGGTCGTCGCTGAAGTGAAGCCGGAGAGTGCCGCCGCCGAGGCTGGAATTCTGCCCGGCGACCTGCTGATCGCAATCGACGGCGGAAAGGTCGAGACGTTCGACGATGTGCGGCGCTATGTGAGCATTCGCCCGGAACAGCGAATCGTCGTGACGATCGAGCGGAACGCCGAGAAGATGGACTTGCCGATGGTGCCGAAGCGCACCGACATGACGGACCAGTTCGGCAACAAGATGGAGATCGGCCTGATAGGCATTGTGACGAACCAGGAGGTCGGCCATTTCCGCGTGCAGACCTATACGCCGCTTGCAGCCTTGGAGGAGGGCGCCGTTCAGACCTGGCATATCGTCACCGGTACCTTCAAGTATATCGGCAATCTTTTCGCCGGCTATATGAAAGCCGATCAGCTCGGCGGGCCGATCCGAGTGGCCCAGGCCTCCGGCCAGATGGCGACGCTTGGTGTTGCAGCTCTGCTTCAGCTTGCCGCGGTATTGTCCGTTTCGATAGGATTACTGAATTTGATGCCTGTCCCGGTACTTGATGGCGGACATTTGATGTTCTATGCGATTGAAGCTGTGAGGGGAAAACCTTTGGGGGCATCGGCCCAGGAAATTGCATTTCGCATTGGTCTGGCTATGGTTCTTTCACTAATGGTTTTTGCTACCTGGAACGACATCAGCGCGTTGATAGGTTAAGACGCGCGGTGAGGGAAAATTACCGTTTATTTACGATGTTTCAAAGCTGTAGTGGCGAATGGGTCACGCTTCGAAATGAAGTAAACAGAAATTAACTTGCTGCCTTGCTTGTAAGGTAAAAGCGGGTAAAACGACACACGTGCCGGAATCGGGTTCGCCCGGCGACGGGGACGAGAAAAAAGGTAATGGGTGAAATGAAGGCTGGTTCAAGATTTTTGAACGCAGTATCGGCGGTTGCGCTGTCTGCAGGTATTGTTGCTTCGGGCGCTGGCGCAATTACAATCGTTTCTGCGACGGCTGCGGAAGCAGCGGTTATCCAGCGTATCGATGTGCGTGGAGCAAGCCGTGTCGGCGCCGAGGCAGTCCGGTCCAATCTCACCATTGCCCCCGGCAGGAACTTTTCGAACACCGACATCGATGACTCGGTAAAGCAGCTCTACGGCACGGGCTACTTCTCCGACGTCAAGATTTCGGTTTCCGGCAGCACGCTGGTCGTCACCGTCGAGGAAGCCCAACTCGTCAATCAGGTCGTCTTCAACGGCAACCGCAAAGTCAAGGACGACAAGCTGGCATCGGTCGTCCAGACGCGTCCGTCCGGCCCTTACAACGATGCGCTGATCCAGGCCGATATCGCGGCGATCAAGGAAGCATATGCAGCAACGGGCCGCAGCGAAGTTCAGGTAACGACACAGGTCGTTCCGCTCGGCGAAGGCCGCGTGAACCTTGCTTTCGTCATCGATGAAGGCGACCGCACCAAGATCGCGTCGATCAATTTCGTGGGCAATAATGCCTACAGCGCCAGCCGCCTTGCCGCCGTGATCAGTACCAAGCGTTCGAACTTCCTGTCGTTCCTGACCCGCAAGGACGTCTACAGCGAAGATCGCCTGCATGCCGACGAAGAGGCGCTGCGCCAGTTCTATTTCAACCGCGGCTATGCGGACTTCAAGATCATCTCTTCGGACGCTGCTTTTGACGAAGCGACGAACAAGTACACGCTGACCTTCAATGTCGAGGAAGGTCCCCGCTATAACTTCGGTCCCGTAACCGTGCAGTCGACGGTTGAGGGCGTGACCGGCGAGCAGCTTCAGGGCTTGGTGAGGACGCATGAAGGGGAGGTCTACAGCGCCAAGGACGTCCAGATGTCCATGGAAGCCATTTCGGATCAGGTTGCTTCGGCAGGCTATCCATTCGCCCGCGTGACGCCCCGCGGCAATCGCGACCTCGGCAACAATACGATCGGGGTCGAATATCTCGTTGACCAGGGCGACCGCGCCTACGTCGAGCGCATCGAAATCCGCGGCAACAGCCGCACGCGCGACTACGTCATCCGCCGCGAATTCGACATGAGCGAAGGCGACGCCTTCAATCAGCAGATGATCACCAAGGCGAAGCGCCGCCTCGAAGCGCTCGGCTTCTTCTCGTCGGTGAATATCTCGACCGCACCGGGCAGCTCGCCTGACCGCGTCGTCGTCATCGTCGATGTTCAGGATCAGTCGACGGGTTCGTTCGGCATCGGCGCCGGTTATGCCGCAGGCGGCGACGGTCTGATCCTGGAGGCTTCGGTCGAAGAAAAGAACTTCCTCGGCCGCGGCCAGTATATCCGTGTATCGGCCGGTGGCGGTCTCGAAGGCTCGCAGAGTTACGGCTTGAGCTTCACCGAGCCCTATTTCCTCGGTTATCGCCTTGCGACTGGCTTCGACCTCAATCACAGCGAGACCTCGAGCAACGACAACTACGATTATACCGAAGATAGCGCCGTTCTCCGTGCAACGGCGCCCATCACCGAAGATCTGGCGACGACGTTCCGTTACAACTTCAAGCGGATGGATTACGATGCCGACGGTAATGATCTGAGTGACTTGTCTGCTACTTATCAGGACTTGGTCAATAACGGCCCGTGGATTCGTTCATCCGTTTCCAATACGCTGACGTACAACACACTCGATGATATGACCCTCCCGCGTGAGGGCGTGTATGCGACCCTGACGCAGGAAATCGCAGGTCTGGGCGGCGACTCGCAGTACTACAAGATTTACGGCAAGGCGCGTTACTATCATCTGCTGGCCGATGACGCCGATATTATCGGATCTCTTTCCGCTGGAGCGGGGCATGTTGTCGGTTTCGGCAACGAGCTGAATGTCTTCGACCAGTTTTCGCTTGGGAACAGCGATATCCGCGGCTTCGAGAACAAGGGTATGGGTCCGCGAATTGCCGGCGCCAACGACGACCCACTCGGAGGCACGACGTATTTTACCGTGTCAGCGGAAGCGAGCTTCCCGATGCCTGGCTTCCCGCGTGACTTTGGTCTGCGCGGTGCGGTGTTCGCCGACGCCGGTACGCTTTTCGGCAACGAGGTCCAACTCGGTGCCGGCGATTCTCTGGAAGGCGATAGTGCGGACCTGCGTGCATCCGTCGGTGTTGGTCTCGTTTGGCAGTCGCCGTTCGGGGCTCTCCGTGTCGATTACGCGATCCCGGTCGCGAAGGAAGATTTCGACAAGACCCAGTACTTCAAGTTTGGCATCAACAACCAATTCTGATATCGGCAGTCCAGAATCGTAAACTGGAGCTTTTGCCGGTGGAGCAGAACAATTTCTTTCCGCCCCGCGACGGCGTCAAACTTTCGGAGTTGGCGCATTATCTTGGGGCGGAACTTGCCAATCTTGAAAGCGGCGACATACTCGTCCGCTCCGTGGCGCCGGTCAGCCGCGCAAAGGCTGGCGATCTTTGCTATATCATCTCACGCAGAAGCCGTGGCGAGCTCGAGACCTGTCAGGCGTCGGCCGTCCTTTGTGAGCCTGCGATAAGATCGGCAGTACCTCCCCATATTCCGGTTCTCCTGTCGAAGAATCCGCATGCGGCTTTTGCGGTGGCGGGCGGGTATCTCCATCCGGCGGCTCTTCAGCCGCTGGCGACAATGTCTTCGACGATCGAGATTGCGGCGACTGCGGTTGTCGATCCGACGGCGCGGCTGGAGCCGGGCGTGATCGTCGAGCCTTTGGCTGTCATCGGCGCGAATGCGGAAATCGGTCAGGGAACGCGGATCGGCGCGGGCGCGCTTATCGGTCCCGGTGTCAAGATCGGCCGCAATTGCACGATCGCTGGCGGCGCCAGCGTCGTGTGCGCGCTGCTTGGCAACTGCGTGATCGTGCACAACGGTGTACGCATCGGCCAGGACGGCTTCGGCTATGCGCCGGGGCCCCAGGGGATGATCAAGATCGTTCAGATCGGCCGCGTCATCATCCAGGATAATGTCGAGATTGGCGCGAACACGACGATCGATCGCGGCACGATGGACGATACGGTTGTCGGCGAAGGAACGAAGATCGACAACCAGGTGCAGATCGGCCACAACGTCAGGATCGGACGTCATTGCGCGATTGTTTCGCAGGTCGGCATTGCCGGCAGCGCGGTGATCGGAAACGGTGTGCAGATCGGTGGCCAGACAGGTATTAATGGCCATATTACGATTGGCGATGGCGTACAGATCGCGGCAAAAAGCGGCGTCATCCACAGCATTCCCGCGGGCGAGCGTTATGGCGGTATTCCCGCGCGCCCTTTAAAGGACTTTCTTCGAGAGTCGGCAGAGATAATGGCGCGCGCGAGCGCCCGGGCTCATAAAACGGGAGACCAAGAATGACTGAAGGGGTCAAAGAGACGCTCTCTTCGGCGGACATCATGGAGATCATGAAGCTTCTGCCGCATCGCTATCCGTTTTTGCTCGTAGACCGGATCATCGAGATCGATGGCGACGATTCCGCGATCGGCATCAAGAACGTGACTGCCAACGAGCCTCATTTCACCGGCCACTTTCCCGAGTCGCCCATCATGCCGGGCGTTCTGCTGATCGAAGGCATGGCGCAAACTGCGGGCGCGATCTGTGCGCGCAAGGATGGAACGAGCGGCAACCTCGTCTATTTCATGACCATCGACAATGCGCGTTTCCGCAAGCCGGTCATCCCGGGTGACCGGGTTGAATTTCATGTGAAGAAGCAGAAGCAGCGCGGTAATATCTGGAAGTTCCATTGCGACGCCAAGGTCGACGGCGCATTGGCCGCGGAAGCCGATATCGGTGCAATGATCCTTCGTAAGGATGAGGCATGAGCACGATTGCCGCAAGCGCCCGCATTCATGCCATGGCCGTTGTCGAGGATGGCGCGGTCATCGGCGAAGGCGTGACCGTTGGTCCGTTCTGCCATGTCGGTCAGAAGGTTGTTCTGCACGACAATGTCGAACTGCTGGCACATGCCGTGGTGACCGGCAGGACCGAGATCGGCAAGGGCTCCCGGATTTTCCCGATGGCGGTTATTGGCGGCGATCCTCAGAGTGTGCACCACGGCGGTGAGGAGACGACGCTGACGGTGGGCGAGAATTGCATCATCCGCGAAGGCGTGACGATGAACACCGGTACCGCCGATGCCGGCGGCAAGACGATCGTCGGCGACAACAACCTGTTTCTCGCCAATTCGCACGTCGCCCATGACTGCCGTGTCGGCAACCATGTCATCATGTCCAACAATGTCATGCTTGCCGGGCATGTGACGATCGAGGACCGAGTCATTCTGGGCGGCGGATCGGCGGTGCATCAGTTCACCCGCGTCGGCCGTCAGGCTTTCGTCGGGGGCCTTTCGGCCGTCAGCTACGATGTTATTCCCTATGGCATGCTCAACGGAAACCCGGGTTTGCTCGGCGGCCTCAACGTCGTCGGCATGACACGAGCAGGGATCGATCGCGCTGTCATTCATAAGGTGCGGCGCGCCTACAAGGCGATTTTCGAGGGATCGGGATCGATCCGCGACAACGCCGCAGCCATCCGCGACGAATATGCCGATTGTGAGCCGGTGATGCAGATCCTCGATTTCATTGCCGCGGAAAGCGATCGAGCGCTGTCATCGCCGACGCGAGGGCAGAAAGGCTGACCTTGTCTCCCGCCAGTGATACCGACAAAGGCCGTCTGGCGATCATTGCGGGAAACGGCCTTCTGCCGTCCTATGTCGCAGAGGCGGCGCGGGCGGCCGGCGAGGAGCCATTCGTGATTTCGCTGAAGGGCGAGCTCGACCGGTCATGGGAGGGCTACGACCACGCGGTCATCGGCGTTGGCGATTTCGCGGCGCTCTACGGACTTTTCAAGCGCAACAACATCACCCGCGTCGTCATGTCGGGCGGCGTTCGCAGGCGTCCCGAATGGCGGGAAGTACGGCCGACCTGGCGGACGATCGCAAAGATGCCGGGCGTTGTGCGCACGCTGCTCTCGGGCGGCGACGACACGGTGTTGCAGATGGTCATCAAGCTCATTGAGGATGATGGCCGCCGCGTCATCGGCGCGCAGGAAATCGCCCCTGACCTGCTGGCGGCTGTCGGACCGATCGGCGCCATACAGCCGAGAAATGACGACAAGACCGATATTCTGAAGGCGGCAGCCGCCGCCGAAGCGCTTGGCGCGCTCGACGTCGGGCAGGGCGCGGTCTCTGTCGGCGGACGCATCGTGGCGCTCGAAGGTGTGGAAGGGACGGACGGCATGCTTGAGCGCGTCGCATCGCTGCGTGCCGCCGGTCGGATATCGCCGCGCCGCCGCGGCGTGCTGGTCAAGCTCTGCAAGCCGCAGCAGGATGTCCGCGCCGACCTGCCGTCGATCGGCCTCTCCACGGTGATGAATGTCAAGGCGGCGGGCTTGGCGGGCATTGCCGTCGAGGCGGGGCGTGCGCTCATACTCGACCGCAAAGCAGTGATCACGGCCGCCGACGAGGCAGGACTTTTTGTCTGCGGCCTCGATCGCGGCCTGCCGTCATGGGGGCTCTCATGAAGATCGCGATCGTGGCAGGCGAGGTTTCCGGTGATCTTCTCGGCGCCGATCTCGTGGCGGCCCTGAAGCGCAGACATGCCGGGGTCGAACTGGTCGGCGTCGGCGGCGACGCGCTGGAGGCGCAGGGGCTGAAATCGCTCTTCGATTTCTCCGAGCTTTCGATCATGGGCATAACCCAGGTGCTCGGAAAATTGCCGAAGCTTGTCGCCCGCATCAGGCAGACGGCGGCCGCGATCATTGCGGCAAAGCCCGATATCCTGGTCATCATCGACAGCCCGGATTTCACCCATCGCGTTGCCAGCCGTGTCCGCGAAGCCCTGCCGGAGCTACCGATCGTCAATTATGTCTGCCCCAGCGTATGGGCGTGGAAGGAATATCGTGCGCAGCAGATGCTGGGTTACGTCGACCATGTGCTGGCCGTTCTGCCGTTCGAGCCCGCAGTTATGGAGCAACTTGGCGGACCGCCAACGACCTACGTCGGCCACCGGCTGACGGCGGATGCGGATTTAATTGGCGCTCGGCGCCGCCGGGCAGAAAAGCTCCAGACTGACGCCGAAGGCCGGAAGACGATCATGCTGCTGCCCGGATCGCGCTCGTCGGAAATCACGAAGCTGCTTCCCTATTTTCGCGAGGCCGTGAATGAACTGGTGGCGCGCAACGGCGACGTGCGTTTCCTGATGCCGACGGTCAGCCGCAGAGAATCGATGGTTCGCGACATCGTGAAGGACTGGGAAACGAAACCTGAGATCCTGACTGGAAATGAACAGAAATGGCAGGCTTTCGCGGAGGCTGATGCGGCAATGGCTGCGTCAGGGACCGTCATCCTCGAGCTTGCACTTACAGGCGTGCCGACAGTCTCGGTCTACAAGACAGACTGGATCATCACGATGATGACGCGGCGTATCAAAACGTGGACTGGCGCAATCCCGAATCTGATCGCTGACTACGCCGTCGTGCCGGAATATATCAACGAGGTCGTTCGCGGCGCCAGCCTGGCACGCTGGATGGAGAGGCTTTCCAGCGACACACTCCAGCGGCGCGCAATGATTGAAGGTTTCGACTTTGTGTGGCAACGCATGCAGACGGAAAAGCCGCCGGGGGAACGGGCGGCTGACGTCGTTCTCGACCTTCTGAACAAGAAAAAAAACGGCCATTTCTGACCGGGTGCCCAACTGCATTGTGGCATCGGCCGCTCACAGACATGTAGCAGAGCAGTCATTGACGACATGCAACTTTGCGTCTAGCTACGATGGAATGAATATCACAATGGTTCTCGTAGTGGTGATGGAGCGCATGGGCAGGATGGTATAACCACCCGGCGAAAGCACCCATGCGCGGTAAGCAGGCTCCTGACGGGGCCTTTTTTTATGCCCGAAATTGGGGCCGCGCCTCGTCAGATTTCCATAATCCCCACTGGCAAGATGGACAAACAATGATGAGCGACAATCCCATTCAGGTTCCCAGCAAACAGAGCGCCGGAAACCCGGTCGTGACTTCGGCTGCGGCTACGCCCCGGCGCACAATTCTTATCCTACTTACGGCACTCTCGGCGTTGCCGGTGAATATGATCTTGCCGTCGCTTCCGAACATTGCCGCCACGTTCCAAGCTGATTTCACGCTCGTCAACCTTTCGGTTGCCGGTTATGCGATTGTCAGCGCCCTGACGAACCTCATCGCAGGCGCAATGTCGGATCGCTATGGACGCAGGCCCGTTGCATTGATGGCAATTTCCATCTTCGTCGTCGCGTCCGTTGGCTGTGCCCTTGCGCCCAATATTGGCGTTTTCCTTCTGTTTCGAGCGATGCAAGCGTCCATCTCTGCCTGCTTTTCCGTCGCTCTCGTCGTTATCAAGGAAACATCGGGCGAACGCGAAGCCGCAAGCAGAATTGGTTACGCCGCCATGGGATGGGCAATTGCGCCCATGCTCGGCCCTACGTTTGGCGGGGTGTTGGACGAACTGTTCGGATGGCGGGCGATCTTCGCCGTTCTTGCGATGTTCGGTGCGGCGATCCTGGCCCCGTCCATGCGGGAGTTGAGAGAAACCGCCATACCCTCGGCGAAATCGACGAGGAACTACCTTGCTTCATACATGCATCTCTTGGGCGCGGCCGGTTTCTGGGCCTACACCCTGTGCATGGCCTGCTCCATGGGAACACTTTATATCTTCCTGGGAGGCGCGCCGTTGGCCATTGACGGATCAAGCGCGAAGCTGGGATTCTACATGGGAATGGTTCCGGCTGGCTTCATCCTGGGCAGCTATTTGGCTGGCCGCTACGGGTCCCGAAACCCACGAAACGCCACCATTGTTGTTGCACGTCTCTTGACTTGCATGGGGCTGCTGGTCGGCCTGAGCCTGTCGATGTCGGGCATCACCCACGTTCTGGCGTTCTTCGGACCTTGCATGTTTATCGGCATCGGCAATGGGTTGACGATGCCCGCTGCCAACTTGGGCGTGATGTCCGTCCGTGCCGATCTCGCGGGCACTGCCGCAGGGTTGGCCGCCGCGATGTCAATCGCCGGCGGAGCGCTCATAGCCTCCACCGCCGGTCTGTTTCTCAAGGAGTCAGGCGCGGTCCAT
The DNA here is from genome assembly GCF_025200715.1 of Rhizobium sullae. Classification (NCBI taxonomy): domain Bacteria; kingdom Pseudomonadati; phylum Pseudomonadota; class Alphaproteobacteria; order Hyphomicrobiales; family Rhizobiaceae; genus Rhizobium; species Rhizobium sullae. Next base: position 1,803,019 of record NZ_CP104143.1, on the reverse strand, counting down.
ACGCTGCTCGGCATGTTGCTGATATCGGCATCGCTCGCGCTACTGGCGGCACTTTTCGCGGCTTTTATCGATCGGTGCGCGTCCAAGCGGGTTTCCTAGCCGGCTGGCGCTTTCCACCCATCGCAGAAATGGGGTTGCTGCAAGGATCCTTAAGGTTCGCGACAAAGTCGGATCGCCTGAAAACTCAAGGGAATTGTGAACAAAAAAACCAGCCGCAAAAGCCGGCGTTCTCGACCGGCTTTTGCGGCTGTTGATATTTCGCACTCTGGTCAAGAACTGGATCCCTGACCGGGTTTTGTTTCGGGAGGAAGCGGCCTAACGCTTCGAAACCGGAACGTAGTCGCGCTGCGGCTCGCCGACATAGAGCTGGCGCGGACGGCCGATGCGCTGCTGCGGATCTTCGATCATCTCGTTCCACTGGGCGATCCAGCCGACGGTGCGTGCCAGCGCGAAGAGTACGGTGAACATCGTCGTGGGGAAGCCGAGTGCCTTCAGCGTGATGCCGGAATAGAAGTCGATGTTCGGATAGAGCTTCTTTTCGATGAAGTATTCGTCGGTCAGCGCGATGCGTTCCAGTTCCATCGCGACTTCGAGAAGCGGGTCGTCCCTGTGACCGAGTTCGGCGAGAACCTCATGCGTCGTCTTCTGCATGATCTTGGCGCGCGGATCGTAGTTCTTATAGACGCGGTGACCGAAGCCCATCAGGCGGAACGGATCGTTCTTGTCCTTGGCGCGGGCGATATATTCCGGAATGCGGTCGACCGTGCCGATTTCCGAAAGCATGTTGAGGGCCGCCTCGTTTGCACCGCCATGAGCCGGACCCCAGAGGCAGGCAATGCCGGCTGCGATGCAGGCGAACGGATTGGCGCCCGAGGAGCCGGCGAGACGGACCGTCGAGGTCGATGCGTTCTGCTCGTGGTCGGCATGCAGGATGAAGATACGGTCCATGGCGCGTGAAAGGACCGGGTTCACGACATATTCTTCGCAAGGAACCGCGAAGCACATGCGCAAAAAGTTCGAGGCGTAGTCGAGATCGTTCTTCGGGTAAACGAAGGGCTGGCCGATATAGTACTTGTAGGCCATGGCCGCGATCGTCGGCATCTTGGCGATCATGCGCAGGCTTGCAACCATGCGCTGATGTGGATCGGTGATGTCCGTCGAGTCGTGGTAGAAGGCAGACAGAGCGCCGACGCAGCCGCACATGACGGCCATCGGATGCGCGTCGCGGCGGAAGCCGGTGAAGAAGCGCGACATTTGCTCGTGCACCATGGTGTGATGCGTGACGCGGAAGTCAAAGTCCTTCTTCTGCGCGGCCGTCGGCAGTTCACCGTAAAGCAGCAGATAGCAGACTTC